>CAZRAC010000005.1:0-56358 GCA_964597995.1 uncultured Syntrophaceae bacterium
CCTGGGGTGGCTCGACGGCGAGAGGGCGATGATGGAAGCACTCACCGCGATCAAACGGGCGGGGGCCGACATCATCCTTACCTACTTTGCGAAAGACGCCGCGAAGTTATTGCAGTCTGGCAAACCATGAAGGACAGACGCGGCCCCGGGCCGGGAAATTTGGGCGCCGAACTCCGGATGGTCGCCTGGGAGGTGACGAGGAGCTGCAACCTCGCCTGCGTCCATTGCCGGGCCTCTTCTCTGCTCGGCCCCTACCCGGACGAGCTGACGACGGAGGAGGGCAAAAGGCTTCTCGACGGGATAGCCTCCTTCGCGAAGCCGGTGGTCATCCTGACGGGCGGCGAACCGCTGCTCCGCGAGGACGTCTTCGAACTGGCGGCGCACGGCGACGGCAAGGGTCTGCGGATGGTCCTGGCGACGAACGGCACGCTCGTCACTCAAGAGGTCGCGCGGAGGATGGCCGCCTCGGGGATCAAGCGCGTGAGTGTCAGCATCGACGGGATGAAAGCGGAGAGCCACGACGATTTCAGGAAGGTCCCCGGCTCATTCGCGGGAGCCCTTCGGGGTGTCGAGGCGCTGAAGGCCGCGGGCCTGGAATTCCAGATAAACACCACGGTGACCCGGGCGAACCTCGGGGAAATCGAGGGCATCCTCGACCTCGCCGTCAGGCTCGGGGCGGCGTCGCATCACATCTTTCTCCTCGTCCCGACGGGGCGGGGAAAGGACCTTGCCGACCAGGAAATCTCTCCCGCCGACTATGAGAAGACCCTCTACTGGTTTTACGAGGCCGGGCTTCGCTGCCCGATCCACCTTAAGGCCACCTGTGCGCCCCATTTCTACCGGATATTCCACCGGGAAAAGAGGGGAAGGGAGAAAGGGGCGGGGCAATCCGGGAATCCCTTTTCCGCGATGACCAGGGGCTGTATGGGCGGTAGTTCCTTCTGCTTTATTTCGCATACAGGCCGGGTCCAGCCCTGCGGGTACCTCGAGATAGACTGCGGCAGCGTCAGGGAAAGGCCTTTCCGGGAGATATGGGAGGGGTCGGAAATCTTTCGGGACCTGCGTGACTTGAGGCGTTACAAGGGCAAGTGCGGCCGCTGCGAATTCCTCAGGGTCTGCGGGGGTTGCCGGGCGCGGGCGTACGAGACGACGGGCGACTATCTGGCGGAGGAGCCGTTCTGCGTCTATGAACCGGGAGAGCAGCAAAGGGCAAAGGCCGATTGATGGACGGCGTTGACAGAAAAATCCTGAACCTTATCCAGAAGGAATTCCCCGTGACGGCGGAACCGTTCAAGGAGATCGGCGCCTCGGTCGGGGTCTCCGAAGACGAGGCGCTCGAGCGGGTGAGAAGACTGAGAGAAGAGGGAATAATCCGCAGGATCGGGGCGGTCTTCGACCCCGGTAAACTCGGCTTCGTGAGCGCTCTCTGCGCCGCCCGCGTCCCGGAGGAAAAGATCAGGTCTTTCGTCGAGACGGTTAACGTCCTGCCGGGCGTGACCCACAACTATCGCCGGAATCACGAATACAACGTCTGGTTTACGGTCATCGCCCCCTCAGAGGAGTCACTGGAAGAGTCCCTCGCGGGGATCAAGGAAAATAGCGGGGTCGTCGACATCCTGACTATGCGTGCGGTGCGCACCTTCAAGGTCGACGCGAGCTTTGAGCTGTAGATGAGCGAAGAAGAGAAGAAACCCACAATGTACCTGGTAGACGGGAGCAATTACGTCTTCCGGGCCTTCTATGCCATCAGGCATCTCTCCAATTCTAAAGGTTTTCCGACGAACGCCGTTTACGGCTTCGCGACGATGTTGATGAAGCTCTTGCGGGATCGGAAGCCCGACTACATCGCCGTCGCCTTCGACCTCAAAGGGCCGACGTTCCGCGACGAAGTCTACGAATCGTACAAGGCCAATCGCGCCCCGACCCCGGACGCCCTCATCCCGCAGATCCCCTTCATCAAGGATGTTGTCAGGGGGTTCTCTATCCCCGTGATCGAAAAGGAGGGGATCGAGGCGGACGACTTAATAGCGACCTTGGCGAAAAAATACGCAGAAAAGGGGATTAAGGTCTTCATCGTCTCGGGTGACAAGGATTTTCTGCAGATGGTGTCGGAAGACATCACGGTTGTCGACACGATGAAGGATAGGGTCTACGACATCGACGGCGTGAAAGGGCGTTTCGGCGTGGCGCCGGAAAAGGTCGTCGATGTACTGGCGCTCACGGGAGACGCCTCCGACAACATCCCGGGTGTGCCCGGCATCGGGGACAAGACGGCGCAGAGGTTGATCGCCGAGTTCGGCTCCCTCGAAGAAGTAATGGGACATCTCGACGGGATAAAGAACGCACGGCTCAAGGAAAGCATCGGGCGATATGCGGACCAGGCGAGGCTGGGGAGGCAACTGGTGACGCTCATGACCGATGCGGACGTGGAATTCGACCTGGAAAAGGCGCGCTATCGGGGGCCGGACCCGCACCTCCTCAAGGACATCTTCAAGGAACTCGAGTTTGCGTCCCTCCTCAAGGAATTGAAGGTCGAGGACGAGGGCCTGGAGGGTGACTACAGACTTGTAGTCGGGGAGGAGGAACTCCGCGCCCTCGCCGAGAGGCTGAAAGAGGCCGACCAGGTGTCCCTGGTCCTGGAGAAGACGTCGGATGCCGCCATGCAGGCCGACATCGTCGGGATGGCCCTCTCGTTCAAGGAAGGGGAGGCCTTCTACATCCCGATGGGCCACGCCTACCCCGGGGCGCCGGAACAGTTGCCGCAGGAGTGGGTATTGCGGGCCCTTGCGCCCTTTCTTGCAGACGAACGATTGGAGAAGCGCGGCCATGACCTGAAAAACGACGTGATCCTGCTCTCCCGCAAGGGCGTCTCTCTGAAGGGCCTCGGCTTCGACGTCATGGTCGCGGCCTACGTCCTCAATCCCTCGAAGAAGGACTACGGCCTCGAAGCGCTCGTCAGGGAGGGTCTGGACCATGAGCTCCCCGTTCTGCAGGCGCCGCCCGCCTCCGCCCCCGTTGAACAGGCCCTGTCCCATGCCTGCCGGCGAGCCGACGCCGTGCAGCGGCTGTCCCTGACGATGTCCCATCAGGTCGAGAAGGACGGGTTCGGGGACCTTTTTCACGGGATGGAGATGCCGCTCATAGAAGTCCTCGCCTCCATGGAGAGGCGGGGCGTCCTGCTGGACGTGGGCATCCTCCGGGAAATGTCCCGCCAGTTCGAGGAACTGCTTTCACGTTCGGAGGAAAAGATATACCGGTTGGCGGGGGAGCGGTTCAACATCCAGTCGCCCAAGCAGCTTCAGCAGATACTCTTCGAGAAACTCGCTCTCCCCCGGGGGAAGAGGACGAAGGCCGGTTTTTCCACGGACTTTGAGGTCCTCCTCTCGCTCTCCCAAAACCACGAGCTCCCCGCGGAGATCCTCGCTTACCGGAGTATCGCGAAACTCAAATCCACCTATGTAGACGCCCTTCCCGGTTTGATCAATCCAGAAACGGGGCGGGTCCATACATCTTACAACCAGACGGGAACCGAGACGGGACGCCTCTCGAGCAGCAACCCGAACCTCCAGAACATCCCGACGAAGACCCCCGAGGGGCGGAGGATAAGACAGGCCTTCATCGCGCCGCCGGGGTACAAGATCCTTTCGGCCGATTACTCGCAGATCGACCTGCGTGTGTTGGCCCATCTCTCCGGCGACAGGAACCTGATCGAGGCCTTCCATGCCGACGAGGACGTCCACAGCCGGACGGCGGCGGACGTCTTCGGTGTCTTCCCGGAGATGGTGACGCCCGGGATGAGGCGGCAGGCGAAGGTCGTCAACTTCGGTGTGATCTACGGGATGAGCCCCTTCGGGCTTGCGAAGGAACTCGGGGTCAGCCAATCGGTCGCCCGGGCGTACATCGACGGCTATTTCGCCCGTTACAGCGGCGTGCGTGAGTACATTGAAAGAACTTTGGCGGAGGCCAGGCGGAAGGGTTATGTCACCACGTTGATGAACCGGCGCCGGTATCTCCCGGAGATAAACAGCTCCAACCCCGCGGTCCGGCAATTCGCGGAGCGAACGGCCATCAACACCCCGATCCAGGGCACCTCGGCGGACCTCATCAAGCTCGCGATGGTTCGGATCTACAGGGAGATGGAGAGAAGGGGGTTTTCCTCGGGGATGATCATGCAGGTCCATGACGAGCTCGTCTTTGAGGTGGCCGAGGATGAGATAGAAAGCGCCGTGGAATTGATCAAAGAGGGGATGGAAGGGGTGGCGAGTCTCAGAGTACCCCTCAAGGTGGGCGTGTCATGGGGCGACAACTGGGACGAGGCCCACTGATATTCACTTCAGGAACTGGTATTTCTTGACGATTTCCCGCAGGGACGTCATCTGTTCGTCCGAAAGCTCGAAGCTGTATTTGTAACCCCCGTTGAAGAGGACGGTAACCGTTTGCGACTTGGCCAGTTTGAGGACCTTGTCGTCTTCGATGTCGTTATCGGACCACTCAAAGAATCGGTCCTCCGCCATAGTGGACATCTTTTCCGGGTATTTGCAGTAGATGTCCGCCTGGGTGCCGTTATCTCCCTTCAGGGTCAGGCTGTCGTAACTGATCCATTTGTCGCCGACGTATCTCGACCTGAGCCTGAAGTCTTTCTTGCCGGAATAATGCTGGACTATGTAAATCTCGAAGTAGAAGCTCTTGTCGTTACCTGCCCTTCTGAGGGTTGACCTTGTCGTCCGGTAGACCCTCAGGGATTTGGTCGGGTCATCCTCCACGAGGATGTTCTTCGCGGCGCCGTCGAGGTATTTCCACTCGTCGTAATACTCGTCTCTTTTCCTGAGAAGCCTTGCGTCGTCTTCTTTCGTCAGAAATCTCGCTTCCCTTTCCCGGTCTACGATCTCCAGCCTGTTCCGGGGGTCGTGGGCGTGCTCCGCGGCCTTGACGATCTTTTCATAGTTGGCCGAGGAGATAGCCGCCAGCTCGGTGATCTTGTTCCGCGCCTCGGGGGCAAGGCCGTCTGTGGGATACCGGTCGACGATTTTTTCGAAGTATTCCAGTGCCTTCGCGTACTGCTTGTTGTTGTAATGATCCATGCCCGTTTTGAAGTAGTATTCTACGGGCTGTCTCAGCTGTTGCAGTTCCCGCGTGAGGTCTTCGTTTTTTTGCTTGAGGAGCTTGGCCTCGTTCCCGACGGCCTCGCTCTGTTTCTTGCACTCCCCGAGCTCTTTTTTGAGTTCGCCGTACCTCTGGACCGAGACGCACCCGCAGAGAACACCCGCGGCGACGGCAAGGAGGACGATCTTTTCGGTCAACGATGCCCTGTTCATGTTGTATTCTGCTGATCCTCGGCAGGGGTGGGCGCAGAAGGGGGAACAGACGACGGTGTAAACGACCTTCTCAAGGCCGACAGGTTTTCCGCCATATGGGCGACGACAAGGCAGAAGGCCCAGCCGAAGATTCCGAAGAGAAAGGAGGAGAGGCTGACCAGGAGGGCGAAGGGATTCAGGAGTTTCTCCGTGTAATCATAGAACAATTCTTCATCCGTCACGAAGGTGAAGCCGTATTCTTGGAGGATAAGAATAGAAGCCGCTATGAAGAAAAACAGGTTCACCCAGGCGAAGGCCCTGAGCACCCTGATGGCGAAAGCATCCATTCGCGTACCTTTATTCATGGCGTTTAAACCAACCCCGATGTGTGTATTTCCGGTTCGCGACCAGAGTCACAGCTTATAAAATCGAGCAGCCTTTATCATACTCTTGAACAAGACACAAACAAATTCAGCGGAATCTTGACTGGTTTGGTGTTTAATGCCATAAACCTGTAACGGACGGTTGGTTTCCGGTTGCGCTGTGTCCCGTGCCTTTCCACTCCAGGAAGAGGGCCTTCCCGCCCTGCAGACGTTTGTTCCTGGAAGGCGTCCCGGGGTGGGCTTGGTGTAGACTTGTTATTTCGGCAGCGAATATCAGGGAAGAGGGTTGAGATGGCAAAAGGAAAGACCGCAGCGGGCGGGAAAAATAACGGCGCCGACCTCGGTTACGAAGCCAGGCTCTGGCAGATGGCCGACGCCCTGCGCGGCAGCATGGACGCGGCGGAATACAAGCACGTCGTTTTGGGGCTCATCTTTCTCAAGTACATCTCCGACGCCTTCGAGGAACTGCACGCCCGCCTCGAATCGGAGCGGGCGCAGGGTGCCGACCCGGAGGACAGGGACGAATACATCGCCCAGAATATCTTCTGGGTGCCGCCCGAGTCCCGCTGGTCCTTTCTCCAGGCGCAGGCGAAGCAGCCCGCGATCGGCCGCCTGGTGGACGACGCCATGGAAGGCATCGAGCGCGACAACCCCGCCCTCAAGGGCGTGCTGCCGAAGGATTACGCTCGCCCGACCTTGGACAAGGCGCGGCTCGGCCAACTCATAGACCTGGTGAGCAACATCCAGGTCGGCAACGAGGATGCACGCGCCCGAGATGTACTCGGCCGGGTCTACGAATACTTTCTTTCCCAGTTTGCGAGCGCCGAAGGAAAGAAAGGCGGCGAGTTCTACACGCCCCGCTGCGTGGTCAGGCTGCTGGTCGAGATGCTGGAACCCTACCGCGGCCGGGTGTACGACCCTTGCTGCGGGTCTGCGGGGATGTTTGTCCAGTCGGTGGAGTTCATCCGCGCCCATGCCACGGGGAACGGCAACGGCGGCCGCAGGGGCGCCGCGCGACACGGCCAAGCCGACATCTCCATCTACGGCCAGGAATCGAACTACACCACCTGGCGGTTGGCGAAGATGAACCTCGCCATCCGCGGCATCGAGGGGCAGATCGCCCACGGCGACACGTTTCACAACGACCGGCACCCCGACCTCAAGGCCGACTTCATCCTCGCCAATCCGCCCTTCAACGTGAGCGACTGGCGGGGAGAGCTTCTGCGCGACGACAAGCGGTGGAAGTACGGCGTTCCGCCGGCGGGCAACGCGAACTTCGCCTGGGTTCAGCACATGATTTATCACCTGGCGCCGACCGGGATCGCAGGTTTCGTCCTCGCCAACGGCTCCATGTCCTCGAATCAATCCGGCGAAGGCGAGATTCGCAGGAACATCATCGAGGCGGACCTCGTGGACTGCATGGTGGCGCTTCCCGGCCAGCTTTTCTATTCGACCCAGATCCCCGCCTGCCTGTGGTTCCTCCGTCGTGACAAACGACGACTCCCCTCACCTTCGGCGGGAAAGGGTGGGGGTGAAATTGCCGACCGCCGCGGTCAGGTCCTCTTCATCGACGCCCGGAAGCTCGGCCGCATGGTAGACCGCACCCACCGCGAGCTGACCGACGAAGATATCGCCCGCATCGCCGGCACCTACCACGCCTGGCGCAGCGATGTAGGTACGGTTCCTAATAAGGCAGATGCTAGGACGGTTCGTGATGCGATAGACGTGGGGATGATTCGTAACATGACAGATGTAGGGGCGGTTCGCGAACCGCCCCTACAATACGCCGATATCCCCGGCTTCTGCAAGAGCGCCATGCTGGAAGAAATCCGCAAGCACGGCTACGTGCTGACACCGGGCCGCTACGTCGGTGCCGTGCCGCAGGAGGACGACGGCGAGCCCTTCGCGGAGAAGATGCAGCGGCTCACGGCCCAGTGGCGGGAGCAGCAGGCCCAGGCAAGGAAGCTGGACGCCGCGATCGCGGCGAACCTGAAGGAGTTGGGGTATGATTCCTAAAAATATTCTGCTTGAAAAACGCAAGGAAATCCTTCGTATCTGCGCCAATTATGGGGCGCGGAACGTGCGCATCTTCGGCTCTGTTGCCCGTGGCGAGGCGGACGAAGGAAGCGACATCGATTTCCTGGTGGAGTTGGAGCCCGGCCGGAGCCTCTTCGACCTGGGAGGGATTCAGTACGAGTTGGAGGAGCTGCTAGGATACCCGGTGGATGTAGTGACGCCGCGAGGGATCAAGACCAGAATTCAGGAACGGGTGCTAAGGGAGGCCGTGCCGCTATGAGGGATCCCAAGGAGCGGTTGCGCGACATGCTCGAAGCCATCGCGGCCATCGAGCGCTACCTACACCGCGGCAGGGCCGCCTTCGAGCAGGACGAGGTGTTACAGGGCTGGTTTGTCCGCAACCTGCAAATCATTGGAGAAGCGGCGCGGGCCTTGCCCGAGGGCGTACGCGCCGTGGCTCCGGGGATTGAATGGGCCAAGATCATCGGGATGCGCAATGTGCTGGTTCATGGATACTTCTACATCGACTCCGATATCGTCTGGGAAGCCGCCAGTAGAGACGCCTTAGCGCTCAAGCCCCGCATCGAGCGACTCTTGAAAGACTTAGAGGAACAGTGATGAAGCACGGCAGGAACGCCAGTGAGCAGCAGGCCCGTGCGGCGAACCTAAAGGAGTTGGGGTATGACGAATAGCGGATCCCTTCCCTATGCCTTTACGGAGCAGGGGTGGCGATGCTATCGAGATGTCGGGACGGTTCGTAATACGATAGACGTTGGGACGATTCGTAATATGACAGACGTGGGGACGATTCGTAATATGACAGATGTAGGGGCGGTTCGCGAACCGCCCCTATGGACGGTTTCTGTCCTGTTTCGACGGGCGGTGTCGTTTATGCCGGGCGTTTCCTGCGGAAGCGGGGGTTATGATGGAAGAAATGGTGGAACATCGCCGTCGTTCCCTTTGTTTGAAGGGGTGCGATTCGATTGTTGATTGTAGGGGCGGTTCGCGAACCGCCCCTACGATATGCCGACATTCCCGGTTTCTGCAAATCCGCAAGCACGGCTATGCGCTAACACCGGGGTGCTACGTCGGCGCCGCACCTCAGGAGGACGACGGCGAGCCCTTCTCTGAGAAGATGAAGCGCCTCACGGCCCAGTGGCGGGAGCAGCAGGCCCAGGCAAGGAAGCTGGACGCCGCGATTGGGGCGAGCCTGAAGGAGTTATGGTATGGGGGGTGAGGTGCGACTCGCAGATATTGCCGTAATCATCATGGGTCAATCCCCGCCGGGAAAAACCTACAACGAAAATGGGGAAGGCATACCATTCTTTCAAGGCGTAGCTGATTTTAGCTATCGGCATCCCACCCCGAGAGTCTACTGCACCGCTCCATCTCGAATCGCTGGCCCCGGTGACATCCTTCTAAGCGTCCGAGCGCCCATCGGTAGGGTGAATGTTGCGAACAAAAGTTGTGCCATTGGTCGAGGTCTTTCAATCATCCGGCCTAAGGATTCTAAAGATTGCCGGTACATCGAATTCACTTTACGCTACTTAGAGTCTCACTGGCATTCGATTGAAGGCAGTGGCTCTGTGTTTGGCAACGCTACAAGAAATGACTTAGAAATTCTCCCTATTCCCTGGCCTGCAGAATCAAAAAGGCGCGCCATCGCCCACATCCTGGGCACGCTGGACGACAAGATCGAGCTGAACCGCCGCATAAGCGAGACGCTGGAGCAGATGGCCCGGGCGATCTTCAAGTCGTGGTTCGTTGATTTTGATCCTGTCCGCGCTAAGATGGAGGGCCGCTGGAAGCGCGGCCGGTTGCTCCCCGGCCTCCCCGCCCACCTCTACGACCTCTTTCCCGACCGCCTCGTGGCCTCCGAAATAGGCGAGATTCCGGAGGGGTGGGAGGTGATGCGAGTGGGCAATGCTCTGAAGGCTGTAGGTGGTGGAACGCCGCGTACGAGTGAACCCCATTACTGGAATGGGGGTAAGTATTGTTGGGCGACACCGAAGGACTTGTCTGGATTAGAGGCACCAATTCTTCTTGATACCGAACGTAAAATTACAGAAGCCGGCTTGTCCCAGATAAGTTCCGGCCTTTTACCTGAAGGGACGGTGCTTATGTCATCTCGTGCTCCAGTAGGGTACTTGGCTCTCAGTGCGGTACCTATAGCAATAAATCAGGGGTTTATTGCTATGGTCTGCGATGGTCCAGTCTCAAACTTATACACATTGAACTGGTGTCATCTCAAAATGGATGAGATCAAGCAAACAGCAAGTGGAACAACATTTGCCGAAATTAGCAAAGCGGCATTCCGACCTATCTTGATGTTGGTGCCGGAGAAGAGAGTGATGCAGATATTTACGGAAAAAGCGAAGCCTTTTTACAGGAATATTCAAATGAAGTTGGAGCAATCCCGAACTATCGCAACCCTGCGCGACACGCTGTTGCCGAAGCTCATCTCCGGCGAACTGCGGGTAAAGGATGCCGGTCGGTTCTTGCGGAAACGGGGATTATGATGGAAGAATCGTGGGAACATCGCCGCCATTCCATCCGCCTGCGTGGCTACGATTATTCCCGGGTCGGGGCATATTTCGTGACCGTTTGCACGCAAAACCGGCAATGTTTGTTCGGGGAAATTGCAGATGGGGAAATGCGTTTGAATGATGCGGGACAAATGATTGAACGATGGTGGTATGAATTAATGAACAAATTTCCGGAATCAGACACCGACGAACACATCGTCATGCCGAACCATTTCCATGGCATTGTCATTATCGTAGGGGCAGACCTGCGTGTCTGCCCTGAATATGGGCGGACACATAGGTCCGCCCCTACAACGGGGACGCACCCGTCCGCCCCTACGGGGGCATCCCTGCCACGAATCATTCAATGGTTCAAAACGATGACAACAAACGAATATGCTCGCGGCGTCAAACAACATGAATGGCAGACATTTGTCGGGCGATTGTGGCAGCGCAATTATTACGAACACATCATCCGTAGCGACGAATCCTTGCATCGCATCAGGGAATACATAATCAACAACCCGGGGCAATGGGCATACGACCGGGAAAACCCGCAGCGGATTGTCCGCGAACAAACAAAATCGTAGGGGCGGTTCGCGAACCGCCCCTACAAGACGGTTGTGAATTTTTACAGAAAAGAGGTCTCTATTGTCCGTTAAATTCACCGAATCCATTGTCGAAGACGCCGCCCTTTCCTGGCTGGAAGGTCTCGGCTGGGTCGTCAGGCATGGCCCCGAGATCGCCCCGGGGCAGCTCTGGGCCGAGCGGGCGGACTACGGTCAGGTGGTGCTGGCGGACCGGCTGCGGCAGGCCCTCGAGCGCTTGAACCCGGGTTTGCCTGCCGAGGCGCTGGAGGATGCGTACCGGAGGCTCATACGTCCCGAGGGTGCGACGCTTGAGGCGCGGAATCGAGATTTCCACCGGCAGCTCGTCGATGGGGTGACGGTTGAGTTCCGAACGCCTGGCGGCGCCATCCGGGGGGCGCAGGCGCGGGTCGTCGATTTTGCCGAACCGGAGAATAACGACTGGCTCGCCGTCAATCAGTTTACCGTGGCCGAGGGCAAACACATCCGGCGTCCGGACATCGTCCTTTTCGTCAACGGCCTGCCGCTGGCGATTGCGGAGCTGAAAAACGCCGCCGATGAGAACGCCGATATCTCGACCGCCTTTCGCCAACTCCAGACTTACAAGGCCGAGCTGCCCACACTGTTCGGTTTCAATGAACTGCTCGTCGTATCCGACGGTACTGAGGCCCGTCTCGGAACTCTGACCGCGGGCCGCGAGTGGTTCAAGCCGTGGCGGACGGTCTCGGGCGAGACAGTAGCCGACCCGCACCTGCCCGAATTGCAGGTATTGATCGAGGGTGTCTTCGACAGACGACGCCTGCTCGATATGCTCCAGTATTTCATCGTCTTCGAAGACGCCGGAGACGGCGTCCTTCACAAAAAAATGGCGGGCTATCATCAGTTTCACGCGGTGCGCGTGGCCGTGCAGGAGACACTGCGGGCGGCCGATCTTCTACTTGCTGAAAACAAGGTGGCCGAAGGCCGCTACGAAGCAGGTTTGAAGCCCGGCGGCAGGCCGGGCGACCGGCGCATAGGGGTGGTCTGGCACACCCAGGGCTCCGGGAAAAGCCTAACCATGGCCTTCTATGCCGGGAGGATCATCCGGGAACCGGTGATGGGGAACCCGACCATCGTCGTGATCACAGACCGCAACGACCTGGACGACCAACTTTTCGGGACCTTTGCCCGTTGCCGGGACCTATTGCGGCAGCCGCCGGTGCAGGCCGAGAGTCGTGACGACCTGCGCGAGAAGCTCAAGGTCGAGGCCGGCGGTGTCGTCTTCACGACCATCCAGAAGTTCTTCCCGGAATCCCCCTCACCCGCAATGGGGCGAGGGAGCCGGATGGAGGCGCTTTCTGAGCGAAGAAATATCGTTGTGATCGCCGATGAGGCGCATCGCAGCCAGTATGACTTCATCGACGGCTTTGCCCGCCACATGCACGATGCCCTGCCGCGGGCTTCCTTCGTGGGCTTCACCGGGACGCCGATCGAGCTCACCGACAAGAACACCCGGGCCGTTTTCGGCGACTACATCAGCATCTACGACATCCAGCGGGCCGTCCAGGACGGGGCGACTGTCCCGATCTACTACGAAGGACGCCTCGCCAAGCTCGACCTGGACGAGAAAGAGCGCCCGCGGATCGACCCCGCGTTCGAGGAGGTGACCGAGGGCGAAGAGGTTGAGCGCAAGGAAAGACTCAAGACCAAATGGGCGCAGCTCGAAAAGATCGTCGGGGCCGAGAAAAGGGTCAGGCTCGTCGCCCGGGACATCGTGGAGCACTTCGAGAAGCGGCTCGAAGCCATGGAAGGCAAGGCCATGGTGGTCTGCATGAGCCGCCGCATCTGTGTGGACCTCTACCGTGAAATCAAGGTGCTCCGCCCCGAGTGGCACGGGGACAAGGGTGAAGAGGGCCTGATGAAGGTCGTGATGACGGGCTCCGCCTCCGACCCGGTCGACTGGCAACCCCATATTCGCAATAAACAGCGCCGGGAAGTTCTGGCCAACCGGTTCAGAGATCCGAAGGATCCCTTCAAGGTGGTCATCGTCAGGGATATGTGGTTGACCGGTTTCGATGCGCCGTCCTTGCATACGATGTACCTCGACAAACCGATGCGGGCTCATGGGCTGATGCAGACGATCGCGCGGGTCAACCGTGTGTTCCGGGACAAACCGGGCGGCCTCGTGGTGGATTACCTGGGGCTGGCGCACGAGCTCAAGGAGGCCCTGGCAACCTACACGGAGAGCGGTGGCACGGGAAGGACCGCCATCGACCAGGCCGAGGCCGTCGCGGTCATGCTGGAGAAATACGAAGTGTGCTGCGGCCTCTTCCATGGCTTCGACCGGTCATTATGGGTGGCGGGCAATCCCGAGGAGCGCCTCGCGCTCCTTCCTGCCGCCCAGGAGCATATTCTCGCTCAGGAAGAAGGCAGGGAGCGGCTGTTGAAAGTCGTCCGCGAACTCTCGCAGGCCTTCGCCCTGGCCGTCCCTCACGAGGAGGCGCTGCGCATCCGGGACGACGTGGCATTCTTCCAGGCCGTCCGGGCGGTGCTCGCGAAGAGGGCGCCGGGAGAACCCCGGCCGGAGGAGGAGCTGGACCATGCCATCCGCCAGATCGTCGCGAAGGCGGTCGCGCCGGAAGGAGTGGTTGACATCTTCGCCGCCGCCGGCCTCAAGAAGCCGGATATTTCTATCCTTTCCGAGGAGTTCCTGGCAGAGGTCCGAGGGATGCCCCAGCGCAACCTTGCCGTCGAACTCCTGAGGAAGCTCCTGTCGGGCGAAATTCTGACGAGGCGCCGGAAGAACATTGTCCAGGCCCGCTCCTTTGCCGAAATGCTGGAAGAGGCCATCAGGAGGTACCAGAACAGGGCCGTCGAGGCGGCCCAGGTCGTCGAGGAGCTTATTGCCCTGGCGAAGAAAATGAAGGAGGCGGACACCCGGGGTGAGTCCCTGGGCCTCTCGGAGGAAGAAGTCGCTTTCTACGATGCGCTCGAGACGAACGACAGCGCGGTCCAAGTCCTGGGCGACGAGACGCTGCGGACAATCGCACGCGAACTCGTGGCCATGGTGCGCAGGAATGTGACCATCGACTGGACGGTCCGGGAGAATGTGAGGGCCCAACTCCGCGTCCTCGTCAAGCGCATCCTGCGCAAACACGGCTACCCGCCGGACAAACAGGAAAAAGCGACTCAGACCGTCCTGGAACAGGCGGAGGTTCTTTCCGCGGAATGGGCAAAGATGTGAGGTGTAACCGAGGCGATCGCGACCCGGCTGTAACAAAGAACTCCATTGTGAAGGAAGGAAATTCACTGAAAATATTACACAAAGAGGAGGGAATCATGAAGAGAACGCTGATTATTTTTGTGGCGGCCTGTTTTGTCCTTGCCTTTTTTGGATGCGGCAAAGGCAAAGAAGAAAAGGTGGAAAAACCTAAAAGTGAAACCGTGGCGGCAAAGATGGTACAGGATATGTCGGCGACGGTCATAAGCGGTTCGGGCAAAACCTCCATGAAATCGAAATTTGCTATGAAGGGTCAAAAATTCAGGATGGAAAGCGAAATGGGGGAAGGTTCTTATACCATTGTTCGTGGTGACCTGAAGAAGACCTGGATGGTAATGCCCGCCACCAAATCTTACATGGAACTGGATGGTAAACATGAGGAAGCGCCGATACCTGAAGAAAAGGTGAAGAATGAGATCAGCCGGAGGGTCGTGGGAACCGAGACAATCGATGGGCATCCCTGTACGAAGCATGAAGTAACGGTGAAGGTGGGCGATAAGACCGCGGTTATCTATCAATGGTGGGCGACCGACATCAACTTTCCCGTGAGGACGGCGGCCGTCGACGGGAGTTGGTTTATGGAATACAGAGATATCAAATTCGGCGCCCAACCGGACAGTATCTTCGAGATACCGGGAGGATATAGAAAGATGTCGATACCGACGGCACCGGGGCAAGGTGCTAAAAGGTAATATCGGCTGCTTTTTCGTCATAGAGGCAGGTTTATGATAGCGGGACGCATACCCGCGTGAAAGGATAGAGAGACGCGCCGTGTATCTGCTTAACGACATCCTGGTCATCTTCGGGCTCTCGGCCCTTGTGCTGTACTTGTGCCACCGAGTGGGTATCCCGGTCATCGTCGGGTATTTACTGACCGGGATGATCGCCGGTCCTTACGGCCTCAGTTTGGTCCACGAGATCGACACAGTCCAGGTCCTGGCCGAGATAGGTGTCGTCCTTTTGCTATTCACCATCGGGCTGGAATTTTCTTTCCGCAACTTATTGCAGGCCCGAAGGCCGACCCTCCTGGGAGGATCTCTGCAGATACTGCTCACCGTCTTCTGTGTTACAGTAGCCTGCCGTCTGCTGGGGTTTTCCTACGGGGAATCGGTCTTCATCGGCTTCCTTGTGTCTTTGAGCAGCACGGCCGTGGTGATGAAGATCCTGCAGGACAGGGCCGAGACGGAGACGCCCCACGGCACCATCACCCTGGGTATTTTGATCTTCCAGGACGTGATGATCGTGCCGATGATGCTGCTCATTCCCCTTTTGTCGGGGAAAGAGATAAACGCGGGAATGCCGGGGCCGATGATGCTCGTTATGGGGATTGGCATCATCGCCCTGGTGTTCGTGTCCGCGAAGTGGGTGGTTCCGAAGGTGTTTTTCGGGATAGCCCAGACGCGGAGCAGAGAGCTCTTCTTGCTGAGCGTGATCACCGTCGGTTTTGCCGTGGCCTGGCTTACCAACCGCGCGGGGCTTTCCCTCGCGCTGGGTGCATTCCTCGCGGGGTTGATCATATCGGAATCGGAGTACAGTCATCAGGCCCTCGGCAATGTCCTGCCGTTCCGAGATGTTTTTAGCAGTTTTTTCTTCGTGTCCGTCGGTATGCTGCTGGATACGGGGTTTCTCCTGAAGAACACGTACTTTCTGGTCGCTGTCACAGCGGGCGTGATCATCCTCAAGGTGCTCGTAGCGGGGTTGTCGACGATGGTGCTCGGCCTCTCCCTCCGGACGGTCGTCTTGGTAGGTCTGGCGCTCGGCCAGGTTGGAGAGTTCTCCTTCGTGCTGGCGGGAAGCGGCGTGGGTTACGGGCTGCTTGCGGGCGACCGGTACCAGGTGTTTCTTGCCGTGTCCGTCTTGACGATGATGGCGACCCCCTTTATCATGATGGCATCGCCGCGGCTCTCGGAATTTGCCCTTAAGTTGCCCCTGCCGGCAAAGCTGAAACGGGGGTCCTATCCGTTGGGAGCGCAGAGACGGGTCCGTGAAAAAGAACACCTCATCATAATCGGTTTCGGTGTGAACGGGCGGAATCTGGCCCGGGCGGCCCGGGCGGCGGGTATTCCGTATGCGATCGTGGAAATGAACCCCGCGGCAGTAAAAGAAGAGAGGAAGAAAGGTGAGCGCATCTACTTCGGCGACGCAACCCAGGAGGCGATCCTCCAGCATGTCAACATAAAGGAGGCAAAGGCGGTCGCGGTCGTGATCAACGATGCTTCGGCCACCCGCAGGATCGTGGAGGTTGTCCGGAGGTTGAACCCGAAGGTCTACTTGATCGTGCGGACGCGCTTCGTGCAGGAAACGGGCCCTCTGCTGGAACTGGGCGCCGACGAAGTCATCCCGGAGGAATTCGAGACGTCCGTCGAGATATTCAGCAGAGTCCTGGCCAAGTACCTCCTGCCGAAAGAGGAGATCGAGAGATTCGTCTCGGAGATCAGGGCCGAAGGCTACGGCATGCTGCGGAGTCTTTCTCGGGAGGCGACCTCATGCCTCGACCTGGAACTGTGCCTCCCAAACGTGGAAATCAAGTCCTTCCGCATCATGGGCGATTCGCCGCTCGTCGGGAAGACCTTGGCGGAGACCCAGATGAGAAAAATCTACGGCGTGACCCTCCTTGCCATCCGGAGAAAGGACCGCATCCTGTCGAACCCCGACCCGGAGACCGTTTTCCGACCGAACGACATCCTCTTCGTCGTCGGGAAACCGGACCGGATCGCCGAGGTCATCACCCTCTTTTCGCAGGGACCGTCGTGAACGCCAGAGTGCACCGATGTCATACGGCCTTTGCCGTTCCCGGCGGAGGTAGGAATCCCGACACCTATGGCAGACTTTTGACGGGTATCCGTGGGGGGTGGACGGTTCAGACCGGTTCGTCCAGGTACTGCTGCACCAAATCGAGCAGGTCGCTGATCTTGAAAGGTTTCGAAAGCGTTCGGTAGCCGTGTTTCAGGATCTCGTCGTCCAGGTCTTGCTTTAGCTTCTTTATCCCGAAAAAACCGCTCATGAAGATCACTTTTATCTGTCGGTCTTCCTTCCTGACCCTGCGCACGAGGTCGATGCCGTTCATCTCCGGCATGACGACATCGGTCAGGATGAGATGGGGCTTGAACTGGCGGTATACCGCGTAACCGTTCTGCCCGTCGACGGCTATCCTCGTTTCATAGCCTTCCATGAGAAAGATGTTCCTGAGGGTTTCTTGAAGCCCGAACTCGTCCTCTACCACCAGGATTTTTTTCTTGTCCGCCGCGGTTATTTTGGGATTCTTTCCGAGCAACGCGAGGAGTTCATCGTCATTCATCCGGCCTATTATCTGGTTTACCTCGTTGAGCCGCTGCTGGATCGCCTTGGCCCGTTCCGACTTGTTCGGGTTCAGGTCGGGGTGGTAGACCTTCGAAAGCAGGCGAAAGCTCGACCTTATGTAGGAAATAGCGGCGTTGTCCCCCAGCTCTGTATGTATTTCCCTGGCCTTATCGAGGATTCCGAGGGAATCGAGTTCTCTCTCCAGGTCGAACCGGTATGCCAATTTTATTTCCTCCTGCCATTTTTTTGTTACAGTCGCAGGTCTCTCGTCTTCCCGGGGGAAACGGTCATGCCATAGCATGTCACGGTTCATCAATCAAGCCTTTTCAAGGCCTTCTCCGTCTGGGATTCGAGAGGCCGGAGACTATACCTCCGCCGGTTGTCACCCCTTCCGCCCTCCCCGTCGCATGGCTGGGATTTTGCATGATTTCAAGGCGGCGTTGTCTGCGCCACGACGGGAAAATACTAAATCGTCCGGAAGGTGAGGTTGACGAATGATCGTGCGCTGTTGGATGACCAGTCATCCCCTCGTCGTTGCCGATGAGGAGATGCCGATCGAGGAGGCCAGACTCTTGATGAGACGCCATGGGGTCCGTCGGCTGCCGGTCATGAGCGGCTCCGAATTGAAAGGCATCGTCACGCTGTCCGACATCAGCGCCGCCCGTCCCGAAGGTGCCGCTGCCGACGACAAGCCACCCCAGGAAAGCAAACGCCTCCGGGTTTGCGACGTCATGTCGAAGAAGGTGTTGACCTGTGACGCGAACTGTCCCCTTGAAGAGGTCGGCGCCTTGATGCGCCGCGAGAAGGTCGGAGCACTGCCCGTGATGAACGGAAACAGGCTCGTGGGCATAATCACGGAATCCGACGTCCTGGATGCACTCGTCAGTATCACCCGGGTCGGGAAGGATATGAGGAGATTGTACCTCAGGGTCCCTTTTGCCCGGAAATGTGACATTTTCCGTGAGGTCATCGATATCGGCATCCGATACGGCATCGAACTTTATACCTTGCTGACTCATCCGATACGCGATTCCGACAGTCATCTCGTCATGCTGAAGTTCAGCGGCGACCGAGCGGAGGGATTTGTCCAGGCCTTGTGGGAATCGGGTTATCAGATGCTGATCACCGACAATCCCTGAATGCCGCCTAAAAAGAGAGGAAGGATAGGAGATGGAGGAAAACAATGCTAAAGATGTGAAGTCCCGCGAGTATTCACGGGTTGATGCCTGTATCCCGATGGATTTCGCTCTACTGACGGAGGAGGAGCTGCCGGAGGTCAGGTCGACGATTTCTCGTCAGCCTTATCTGCTCGGGGTGACTATCCCCGACGACGTGGAGGACAAGGCCCTTTCAGACTGGCTCCATCTTTTTAATTCTAAGCTGGATTTTATCATCCATTCACTGTCCGTCGATAGGGAGGAACTGCCTGCCCTTCCTTTCCGCCATGTGAACATCAGTGCGAGCGGCATGAGGTTCACAGCCAAAGAGGGTTACGAGAAAGGTCAGGTACTGTCCATCAGGATGGTTTTGCAAAAACAACGCCCTCTGTCCTTGCATCTGTGCGGACAAGTCGTAGAATCCCTGGAAATATCAGACAGTGAATTCGAGGTGGCCGTCAAATTCATTTTCATCGACGACGAAATCAGGGACGAACTCGTCCGGTTTGTCTTTGAGAAGCAGAGGGAGATCCTCAGGGGAAAAAGAGACAGCGAGTTCAGAAGATGCTCGTAATAATCGGTTGCGCGGTTGTCATCCTGTGCGTCGCCGGCGGTTTTCTTATCGAGGGCGGCAACCTCAACATCCTCTTCCAGCCCGCCGAACTCCTGATCATCGGCGGGGCGGCGTTCGGGGGTTTTCTCGTTGCCACTCCTGCTGCGGCGGTTAAACAAGTGATTGCGGGCGTCATGGAGACCCTGAAGGGCGACCCCTACACAAAGAAAGACTACCTTGACGTCCTCCAGCTCCTGGGTGAGATATTCTATAAAATCCGTAAACAGGGGCTCGTCGCCGTGGAAGCGGATGTAGACAATCCCGGAGAAAGCGCCATTTTCAGCAAATACCCCGGCGTAGCGAAGGACCACCACATCCTTGCGTTCATCACCGATACGCTCCGGACCGTCATCACCACCCAGATCGAGCCTTATGAAATGGACGCGCTGATGGATATGCAGTTGGAAGAGCACCATGAGGAATTGATGATCCCCTCGCGGAGCCTGGCCACCATCGCCGATGCGCTCCCGGGGTTGGGCATCGTCGCCGCCGTGCTGGGTGTAGTGATCTCGATGCAGAAGATCGGGGAGTCGCCGGAGGTCCTCGGAAAAAGCGTCGGTGCCGCGCTTGTGGGCACTTTCCTGGGGGTTCTCCTCTGTTACGGGTTCGTCGGGCCTGCCTCCCGGTTGCTCGAGCATATCGCGACCGCCAAGGTTCAGTACATGACCGTGGTGAAGGTCGTCCTGAAATCGTTCGTCAGCAATAACGCCTCACCGCAGGTCGCCATCGAGTTCGGTCGACGGCTCATCCCGGCAAAGGTGCGCCCTGATTTTTATGAGGTAGAGGAGGCGATCAGGCGGGTGAAGAAATAATGGCCGATGAACCTAAACGCATCATCATCAAAAAGGTAAAAAAGAAGGGTCATCAAGCCGCCCATGGGGGTTCCTGGAAAGTGGCCTATGCCGACTTCGTCACGGCTTTGATGGCCCTTTTTTTATTGCTCTGGCTCCTGGCCATGATATCTCCCGAGAAGAGGATACTGCTGTCGCAATACTTCAAGCACTTCAGCGTCTTCAAGGAATCGGGGCAGTCCGTGATTCAGGGACACTCGTCGTTGTTGGACCGGGACGGTGGCGTGGCAGCGAAGAGGATGTTGGGTTCCAGGGAATCTGATATCTCCCCCGAGGGGTTGCAGGAAAGGATCAAGGGGGCCATTGCGGAAAAGTTGAGCTCCCTAAAAGATCAGGTAATAGTCGAGGTCTTAGAGGACGACGTGAAGATACAGATCGTAGACACAGAGGGCAGCCTGATGTTCAAGCTTGGTAGCGCCCAGCCGACGGAGAAGGCAAGACAGCTCCTGCAACTCCTCGCCGAAAACATCAGGGATACGGCCAACAGGATCGTGATCGAAGGCCACACCGACTCTCTGCCCTACCGGGGTGCCCAGATTACAAACTGGGAACTCTCTACGGCAAGGGCCTCGGCCGCCAGGAGGGAGCTCGAGGCCAACGGAATCGAGCCGTCGCGGATTGCCAGGGTCGTGGGCTATGCGGACCAAGAGTTGCTGATCAAGGACGAGCCGACAAACCCAAGAAACAGGAGAATCAGCATCATCCTGCTGAAAGAAAAGGCGTCCCCACCCGCCGATGCGGTTGGGCCGGATGCCCAAAATCCTGCGGAAATGACCGGGCTGGCAATCAAATAAGGCTCAAAGGGTCAATTCAACCTTAGCTTCATTGCAAAGATTCATGCCCCGCCTTTTCGTTGATCGTCAGAAAGCAGTGTACGACCTCTCTGTCGAACTGGAGGCCGGCATTCTTCCGGAGTTCTTCGACGGCCGTCTCGACCTCCATGGCCTTCCGGTACGGCCGGTTGTTGGTCATGGCGTCGAAGGAGTCCGCGACGGCGATGATACGAGATAGCAATGGGATGTCCTCGCCGGCGAGTCCGTCCGGGTATCCACGTCCGTCCCACCGCTCATGGTGATGGCGGATCACGAGCCTTTCCCTGTCGAAGAGCATGATGGGTTTGATGATGTTTTCGCCGGTCAGGGGGTGCTGTTTGATGATGTCGTATTCCGCCTCGGTCAACCGGCCCGGCTTCAATAGGATGTCGTCGGGAATAGCTATTTTGCCGATGTCATGGAGTATCCCGACGATCTTCATGGACTCGATGTCCTCGGGCCGGCTTCCCATCGCCTCGCAAATCCTGACCGCAAGCTCAGTGACCCTGACGGAATGGCTCTCCGTGTAGTGATCCCGGGCCTGGATAGAAGCGGCCATGCTCTTGAGTGTGTCCATCAGGTTCGCATAGGTGCTCTCGTACAGGATGTTGTTCTCTATGTTCAGGGATGCCCTTTTCGTGAGGCTGAGGATGTAGTTCAAGACCGTGGGGGTAAACTCAACCCCGTTTTTTCTGCGGGAGATGCCCAGGACACCGAACACCCTGTTTCTGATCCGCAGCGGGGCCAGTATCAGAGAACTCGGTCCTTCATGACCGGAAAAGGAGTTGATTATGCATGCCTCTCTCTCTTGGATAACTTTCCGGAGTATCGAAAGGAGCGAGGGTGACTGGAGGTCGAGAGTGTGTTCCGAATACAGGTTTTTCACTACTTTCGGGCGGAACTCGCTTTTTTCTTCGTCAAAAAGCAGCAGAGAACAGCTTTCACCTTGCGAGACCTTCAAGGCCGTGTCGGCCATCTCCTCGAAAATGCGCTCATTGCTGTTGCAGGTCTCTTCGATGATGTCGTAGATGTAGCTTTGAGTGGACAATTCATTTATTATGTGCCGCAAAACGACCTTCGACCTATCGCCGGCGCCGCTTTCTTCGAGGAGGGACTTTTCCCTCAGGAAAAGGTCGACCCTGTGAAGCAGCTCGTCGACCGCGAAAGGTTTGACCAGAAAGTCGACGGCCCCGCTTTTCATGGCACAGACCGAAAGGTCGATAGACGGATAACCGGTCATCACGATGACGTGGGTCAGCGGGTTTATCTCCATGATACGGTCGAGAAGCTCGAGGCCCCCCATCACGGGCATCCTGACGTCGGTGATGACCATGTTGCAAGGGTGTTTCCTGAGAAGACACAGTGCCTCTTCGCCGTTCGACGCTTCCAATGCCGAGCAATCCTTTACGTACTTCAAGGCATCGACAATCACTTGTCGGGTGACTGCGTCGTCATCGGCCACGAGGATTCTGCTGGTTTCAGCGGTACCGTGCATGGTGAAAATTGTCCTCGGAAGGTTTTGGATGTCTCGATGAATTCGAAGGCGCTACTCTTCGGATGTCCCTCCGCCGCCCTTGAGAAGGATATCCGTCAAGCTGTACGAAATCTTGTTGAAAATCGATGCCTTGTCCTTCCCCGAAGAAAGGTTAACCGTATCCGCGTATATTTCGTCGTTCGCCGCCTCCTTGACCGCGGTCTTCTGGACCTTGACCCGGTCATGTCTGCTGTAAGCCTTCAGGATGTTTTCGACCTGGTATGAAGAGATGTTCATGGCACCGTCTCGTCGCTTCTATTTTCGTTACACTGCTTATCGGACAATGTATCTTAAAACTTTAGAAAAATTTGGGGATAAATTGTGTTTGACTATCGGGATGTTTTTTTCTATATATCCACAGGTAGTTAACGTCGGCCGTCGCAGGCCGACGTCATCTTTTCCCGTCCTTTAAATTTTATGTGACCGAATCTCCTGAAATTTGATGAAAAAACCCAGCATATTGATCGCTGACGACAACAATGTCAGCAGGGACAATCTGTTTGTGCTGCTGTCGGAAAACGGCTTCAACGTCAGGGCCGTCGAAGACGGCCAGCAGGCGATCGACGCCTTCCTTGGGGAAAAATTCGACCTCGTGATCACGGACTTGAAGATGCCCCGGGTGGACGGCCTGCAGTTGCTCGAGTTCATCAAGGGGGTGAACCCGGAGAGTGTCGTCGTTATGGTAACCGGCCATGGGACGGTCGGCACGGCCGTCGAGGCGATGAAACTCGGCGCCTTTGATTACGTGACGAAGCCCTTGAAGGACGACCTCGTCATGCTGACCGTCGAGCGGGCGCTGTCGTTTGCGAAACTGAGGGAAGAGAACGCGACACTGAAAAGTCATCTGAAAAAGCAGTACGGTTTCGGGAAGATGATCGGGTACAGCGACGCGATGAAGAGGGTGTTCGAGACGATCGAAAAGGTCGCTTCTTCCGACAGCACAGTCATAATCTACGGGGAAAGCGGCACGGGCAAGGAACTCGTAGCGAAGGCCATCCACTTCAACAGCGACCGCAGCGGCTTCCCGCTGGTCGCCGTCAACTGCGGTGCGATACCCGAAGACTTGTTGGAAAGCGAGTTGTTCGGGCATGAAAAAGGTGCCTTTACGGGGGCGACTCAGAGCAGGGTCGGTAGATTCGAACTTGCCGCTGGCGGGACCATCTTTCTCGACGAGATCGCCGAAATGAGCCCGGCACTCCAGGTAAAACTGTTGCGGGTGATCCAGGAAAGGGAGTTCGAACGTATCGGGGGGGTGAGGACTATCTCCGTCGATGTGCGGATCATCGCCGCCACCAATCAAGACCTGGAAAAGGCGGTGAAAGAAAGGCGTTTCCGTGAGGACTTGTACTACCGCATCAACGTGATTCCCATCCACCTGCCTCCTCTGAGGGGGAGGAAAGCGGATATATCGATTCTGGCGAATCACTTTCTGTCTAAGTTCAACAAAGCGAAAAAAAAGAATATCGGCAGGATACTGCCCGAGGCCATGGCATACCTGGAAAGGTACCCCTGGCCGGGTAACGTGAGAGAGCTCGAGAACCTCATCGAGATGCTGGTTGTGATGAAAGAAACAGGCGATATAGCCGCTGCCGACCTCCCGGCGAAGATCTTGAACGCCCGGGGGAAAGAAAACGCCGCCCCCCCGGAGAGCATCCCCGACGAGGGCGTCGATTTCAACTCCCTCGTGACCGGGTTTGAGAAGGACCTGCTGCTGCGGGCCCTGTCGAAAACGGGAGGGGCGAAGAAAAGCGCCGCGAAACTCTTGAACCTCAACCGAACTACCTTCGTCGAGAAGCTAAAAAGACTCAACATCTCCTGACGTTACACACCTACCCTTTATTCGTTTCATTTTCCCCCCAACGCCCGGCATTAAACTCCTGCCTCATTGTCAAATTATTGTCTCTTAGAATGATGGGGAATTGACAAGATTGCCCCTTGAGACATCGGCCCGGCGAAAAATCCCGTCTTTTCGCGTGATCCGGCGGGTAACGACTGTCGAAAGGCTGGTATGCAAATTGCTGAAAGTCTTCTTGAAACCGGGGGGGCAGGGTTGGGGGCCTTTACCCGTCGGTTTCAAATAAGTCGTATCTTCTGCGGGTTACGAAATGCTTCGGTCTTTGCACGTCGGAAAAGGCATAGTATGTGTGGCCGCCGTTCTGCTGCTGGGATTCTTGGGCGGTGCCGAACTCTACGCGGCAGCCTCGAAAGATACCGCTTATCGACTCCAGATCGCCTGTTACCGGGATGAAGGACAGGCGATCGGGCTTACTCGGTCGATGAGAAAACTCGGTTACTCGTCGTTCTATGAAAAAGCGGCTATCGAGGGTAAGGGGGAGTGGTACAGGGTTTATCTGGGTCGGTTCAAGACCAGGGCGGAGACTCAAGCGGCCGGGAAAAAACTTGTGCGGGACGGTGTTATCGATAACTTTCTGGTACGGGAGCCTAACTTTGCCAAGGCAAGGGAATCAGGAGCGCACGCCGGGATGACGAAAACAAAGCTTAGGCCGGCCAGGCAGGACAGCCGAGACGCTCCGCGGGAGACGAAGACAGAGACAAGTAAGGATAAGGCGGCGGGGGAAGAGGACTCGCCGCCAAAGGTCTCTCAGGACGCGGCCGCAGCCGCTCAACCGGTTCCGGTCGCTCAAGAAACGACTATGAAGCAACTTCCGCAGGACCCTTTTTTCGAGGAGGGCCGTCGCGCTTTTCTTGCAGGAAACCACGCGGAAGCCCTTCTCCATCTCGAGAAAATCCTCGCCCGGGACAACGTAGACAAGGATCTCAAAGAACAAGCCCAGAGGATGGCGGCTGATTGTCATTACTTTCTGGGAGAGCGGGGGAGCAGCCGCGACTATCTCAGCGCTATCGACCTCTACAAGGAAATCCTTGTAACCTACCCGGGTCCCGGTGAGGAAAATGCCGAGGCCATGTACAGGCTGGCAAAGAGTTACGTCGGACTGAATTTCTACTACGAGGCTGCGAAAGAGTTCGATAACCTCTGTGCGAATTATCCTCAGTCGAGATACGTACCGGAGGCCCTTTTCCTGTCCGGCGAAATGTCTTACCGGGTAAAGCGTTACAACGATGCGGCGGAACGGTTCAAAGAATACGTCCGTCGTTACACTGAAGGCGAGTATGCCAGGAAGGCCTTTTTCAACATCGCCGACTGCTATTCCAGGCTCCAGCAGATGGAGACCGCGGAACAGTGGTATAGGCAGGCGCTGACGCGTTGGCCGGACCTGGAATCGATCCCCCGCCATGACATCTTGAATCTCGGGTTCCATCATTTTCGCAACAGGAAATATGCCGATGCCGCAGACATGTTCTTCCTCCACTTGAACCTCTTCCCGGACGACGAAAACCGCAAGGATGTACTCTATGCATTGGCCCGGTCGCTGATGGAGATGCAACAGTTGGGGGCCGCCCTGAAGCTGTTCGGTCAGGTCATAGAGCAGTACCCGGAGAGCAAGCAGGCCTGGGAGAGCGTCGTCATCATGGCCAATCTCGGCGTACAGCAACCGGGAATAAAACTGCCGACCTTCATGAGCGGTGCTTCCTATTACCTGGACCCTATAGGTACGTATGACTTCCTGCTGAGAAAATTCCCCATCGGAGATATGACGGAGGGACTCCTTTTCCAGAGAGGTCAGGCACTGTTGAAGGCGGGCAGACACAGGGAGGCTTTCTTTAACTTTGCTTACATGATGCAGCAGTTTCCGGGCGGGAGATACCGGGCGGAAGGCGCCAACAGCCTGATACTGAGCGCCGAGCGCGTGGTCGACGATTCCTATGCCTCCGGGGACTATCTTTTCGTGGCCGACATCTATTTCAAGGCTTATGAAAAGGTAATGAGCAGGAGCCGGAATCTCAAGGCCCGCTGGATGGTCGGCGACAGCCTCAAACGGGTTGCGCTTCCTGACGAGGCCCTCAAGGTCTTCGGCGACCTCCTGAAAGAAGTGGGATATCAGGAAAGGGGCCGCCTCCTGGTCGAGATCGCCGACTGCCATCGTCGCCTGGGAGACGACGACCAAGCAGAAAAGGTAGTCGCCGGGGTCGGCAACTCACGGGGGACGGAACCTTCTGTCGTTGCCGCCGCCAAGAGGATGCTGGGTGATATTTACAGTCGAAAGGGTGAATACAAGAAGGCGGCATCCCTGTACGGAGAAGTCCCGGCCGTCCGTGAAACTCTCGCAGACAGGGCTGTCTTCCACCTCAACTACGGCATCGCCCTGATGGAAACTAACGCCCTTTCGACCGCGAAGGCACAATTCCTGCTCGCCGTAGAGAGCTATGAGCAGGAGCCGAAGAGATACGCACCCGACGTTTTAGCCGTCGCCCACGGCGGCATCGGCGATTGCCTTCTCCGCGAGAAGAACTACAAAGAGGCCATAAAGATGTATAGGCGGGCTTCGGCTGCCCTCCCGGAGGGGTCGTACAACCTCTGGGCCCTTCAAGGCATGGCCAGGGGTTATGCCGGGATCGGCGACGAGGCTCAAGCGCAGCAGCTCCTTTCCTCGTTGAGGGACAGGGGTGGCGAGGGGTTCTGGACGCAGTTGGCCGATTATGAGCAGAGAGAAGGGAGCTGGAGGGCGAAATACGGGAAGTACCTCGGGTCTGTCGACTGAGAGGGCCCGGAGTCGCCGTAATCGTAACGTCGACAGGAGACGGTGATGGATACGCCTAAACATACGGGAGAGCCGTACGAGTTTCTGTTGAGGTCTTTCGAGGACTTCAACGAAGCCACGTTGCGGATGCAAAACGCCTTCCGACACCTGGAAAACAGATTCGAGGATATCAATCGTGAACTGGAGAGGAAAAACCTTGAATTGGAGAAGACCCTCGCCGAGAAGGAAGAGATCAAGAACGACCTCTTGAACATCCTCGAGAGCCTGACGACGGGGGTCATCGTCACCGACCTGCGCGGTAGGATTTCCCGGCTCAATCGTTGTGCCGAAGTTTTCCTGGGAACCCCGTCGGCCCACGTCCAGGGTAGGCCGCTGGGCGATTTTCTCCCCGGAATCGTTCCCGGTAATCCGAAAGCGGATATGGGCACATACGTCGGAGAGAGAGAGGCGAAGCTTCAGTTGAGAGGGCGAACGGTGGAGGTGATCCGCTCGCCGATGAAGGCCCCTGACGGAGCCGTGACGGGAAGCGTGCTGATCCTGCGCGACGTCACACGCCTGGAGAAGTTAGAGGAGATGGCCAAGAGGACAGAAAGGTTCGCGGCCATGGGTGAGATGGCGGCTAATATCGCCCATGAAATAAGAAACCCCCTCGGCAGCATAGCCCTCTTTGCCTCTCTTCTGATGAAAGAAGAGCGGGATCAAAGGGACCTCGAAAGGCTCTCACATATCGTCGCGGCCGTACGGGGAATGGACAACAAGATATCGAACCTGATGATCTTCGCCCGTAAACAGGTCCCGATGATGAGGGTCATCGGCCTGCAAGGTGTATTGAAGGAAGTGATCGGGTTTTCCGGGGAGATAGTGAGGCAGAAGGATGTGTCCGTCGAGGCAAAATACGTCAGGGGAAACCCGCGGGTTATGGGGGATGCGGAGATGTTGAAACAAGTATTCCTCAACGTCATCCTCAATGCCGTCCAGGCAATGCCCGATGGTGGGCACCTGAGGATCGAGACGTCCCTACGCAAAAACCCGGAGCCCGCCGTTGAAGTGTGCTTTTCCGACACGGGTGTCGGCATCCCGAAAGAGCACCTTGGCCGGATATTCGACCCCTTTTTCACCTGCCGAGAGGGGGGCACAGGCCTAGGTCTCGCGATCGTGCACAACATCGTCGACACCCACGGCGGTTCAATCGACGTGGAGAGCGGCCGGGGAGGGACGCTTGTGAGGGTCAGCTTCCCTGTGGTCAGGAGTAGTAGGACCCGTCGTGTAGGACGTAAAGTGGGAGGTACGTAAAGACCATGGAAGGCAAGGCTATTCTGATAGTCGACGACGAACCTTCTATGAGGATGGCTCTTTCGGAGTCGCTCGTGAGTTGCGGCTATCGGGTGGATACGGCGGTGGACGGCGCGGACGGCTTGAACAAGTTTAAGCAGGGCCGGTACAAAGCGGTCATAACGGATATGCGGATGCCGAAGGCGAACGGCATGGATGTCCTCAGGGGCATCAAGGCATCGTCTCCCCAGACGCACGTCATCGTCATCACTGCCTACGGCACTGTGAGCACCGCCGTCGAGGCCATGAAGAACGGCGCCTCTGATTTCATCATGAAGCCCTTTTCCCTGGATGAGCTCGAGAGCGTGGTCAGAAACGTCCTCGCCGACGGGATGCCGGCCGATAGTGCGCTCGGTAGATGCCGGGAACAGGACCGAAATAGGGAGATCGTGGCGGGGGACGAGAAGATGCTATCTCTCCTCGAGATGCTGAAGTGTGTCGCGATAAGCAAGGCGAGCATCTTCATCCAGGGAGAAAGCGGGACGGGCAAGGAGTTGATCGCCCGTCATATCCATCGCTACAGCAACCGGGCCGGCATGCCCTTCGTGGCCGTGAATTGTGCCGCCGTCCCCTACAACCTCCTCGAGAGTGAGATGTTCGGCTACGAAAAAGGGGCATTCACCGGCGCGGTGCAGAGAAAGATCGGAAAGTTCGAGATGGCCGACGGCGGCACGCTGCTCCTCGATGAAGTAAGCGAGATGGACATCCATCTCCAGGCCAAACTGTTGAGGGCCATCCAGGAATCGGAAATCGACCGCCTCGGGGGTAAAGAGCCCGTCCGGGTGAACGTGCGGATAATCGCCACGACAAACCTGGACCCGAAGAAGTGCGTCGCCGAAAAAAAATTCAGGGAAGACCTGTACTATCGACTGAACGTCATCCCGATAAAGGTGCCCCCCCTCAGGGAGAGAAAAGGCGACATCCCTTGTCTCGTCGACCATTTCCTCAAAAAGTTCAGCGCCCTTCAGGGAAGGGAAAAGCCGGAGGTTTCAGCGGAGGCCTTCGAATTGCTGCAGGCCTATCTCTGGCCGGGGAACGTGCGGGAGCTGGAAAACGTGATGGAGCGGGCCGTCCTCATATGCAGCGGCAGTCAGATCAGGCCGGAGCATCTGCGCCTCGACGGGGAAGAGGTCGGGGAAAGGCCGCCCGAAGGGGAACCCGATGAACCGTCCGCTCCCGTTTACAGAAACGTTACCCTGTACGAGATGGAGAGGCAACTCATCTTCGACACGCTGAAACAGGTAAAGGGAAACAAGACCAAGGCGTCGAAGATCCTGGGAATAAGCGTTCGCACCATGAGAAACAAGCTGAACGAGTACGGCGCGCCGTCTTAGGCAGGGCTCCGGGGTGGGAAAAAATTTCCGCCCCCCTGTAGCGGGGCTGCCGGGCGAGAATCCGCTGCAGTGACCGGCTTGCGGAGCGGGACCCGGTTTCGGGAGGCAAAAGGTAACTGGTATGCGCTTTGCTTATTGATTGAGTTGATTCTCAGGAGGCCTTATGGAGCAATTATTCGGGAAAACTATTGACATCCTTACGGCGGTCATCGGTTACCGTTCGGAGAGGCACAAGGTCATACTGTCCAATCTGGTGAACATCGACACGCCGGATTACGGGCCCAAGGACCTTGTTTTCAAAACCGA
Source organism: uncultured Syntrophaceae bacterium (assembly GCA_964597995.1). GTDB lineage: Bacteria > Desulfobacterota > Syntrophia > Syntrophales > UBA4778 > UBA2207. Next base: position 29,926 of record CAZRAC010000005.1, read on the forward strand.
ACTTGATAATGCCGCCAGGGGCAGGATTGGCGTTACACTAACGACGACGAATGGGCGCCATATCGGCAGTCCGTCATTTCCCGGAAAGGGGACGGAAGTAGTTGACAGGGAAGACGAAGAAGTTTCCCTGGACAGGGAGATGATGGACCTTGCGGAGAACCATCTCATGTACAACACGACGGTCGAGCTCCTGGCGAGGAAATTCAGGGGCTTGAAAAGCGCCATACAGGAGGTCAGGTAGTATGGATTTTTTTGTACCTTTTAGGATTTGCGGCTCCGGTCTTACCGCACAGCGGGCGAAGATGGACGTAATCACGGCAAACTTGGCGAACGTCGACACGACGCGGACGCCGGAAGGGGGTCCTTACATGCGCAAGGTCGTTTCTTTCTCTTCCAAGCCGGTCGGCCGTGTCTTCGACATGAAACTACGGAAGGCCTTGAACATGGTCAGTGTCGGGGACGTCGAAGAAAGTAAAGAAGGCGTAAGGAGAGTGGCCGACCCGGGCCACCCGGACGCGGATGCCTCGGGATTCGTGTCGCTGCCCAACGTGAACGTGGTGAGCGAGATGGCCGGGATGATAATGGCGAGTAGGGCTTACGAGGCCTGCGTCACTGCCTTCGATGCGACGAAGAGCATGGCGCTCAAGACGCTCGAAATCGGACGCTGACGGAGATGGAGGCCGGTCATGAATGACATCATCATCGGGGGAAACCCCGCCCTGACGCCGGTTGAACCGGGGAAGGCGGAAAAGGAAGGGAGCGGCACCCAGACGCCCTTCGGTACGGTACTTAAGAAAACAATCAAGGATATCAACGACCTTCAGATAAAAGCAGATCAGGCCATCGCGAAAGTGGAGGTCGATAACTCGGCGAGCATCCATGAGGCGATGATCGCCCTCGAAAAGGCCGACATCTCCTTCAAGGCCATGATGCAGGTAAGGAACAAGATCATCGAGGCTTACCAGGAAATCATGAGGATGCAGGTTTAGCGAGGTCTTTCGGTCCGTGAGGACGGCTCCGCCGAACGGCGTTGGTACTCGACCGGGTTGTCCGGGAAAGGTTTAGGATGGCGTCTCTGCAGCAATTTCTCCAGCAGATGTTGAAGGGCTTCAGTACACTGAGCCCTGCGAAGAAGATGTCAGTCGTCGGGATAGCGGCGGCGACGCTTATCGGGATAGGCATCCTCGTCTACCTTGCCAACCAGTCGGACTACAGGGTGCTTTTCTCCAACCTGACCAGTGAGGACGCGGGCAACATCGTGGCCAAGCTGAAGGAGAAAAAGGTCCCCTACAAGCTGTCGTCTTCCGGCGATTCCATCCTGGTTCCTGCGGATAAGGTGTCCGAGCTGAGGCTGGAGATGGCAGCCTCGGGGCTGCCTCAGGGTGGGGGAGTCGGTTTCGAGATCTTCGACACGAAGAACCTTGGCCTCACGGAGTTCATGCAGCAGCTCAATTACCAGCGGGCCTTGCAGGGTGAGCTGGCCCGGACGATCAACGGGTTGGATGAGATCCAGCACAGTCGGGTGCATATCGTCATCCCGAAAAAGTCGCTTTTTGTGGAAGACCAGAAGAAGCCGACTGCCTCGGTCATCCTGAAGTTGAAGGCGGGCCGGAGTCTGAAGCCGCAGCAGATAGAAGGGATAGCCCATCTCGTGGCGAGCAGCATCGAGGGACTGAGCCCCAACGACGTGATGGTGGTAGACAGCAGCGGGAAGGTCCTATCGAAGGTGCAGGATGAGTCTAAGTTGGCGAGGCTCTCGAACTCGCAGGTTGAATACCAGAGGAATATCGAAAAGGACCTGACGAATCGGGTCCAGTCGATGCTCGAAAAAATAGTCGGTGAAGGCAAGGCCGTCGTCCGGGTCACCGCCGACATAGATTTTCGGGTGACCGAAAAGACGGAGGAAAAGTTCGATTCGGAAGAGCCGGCGATCCGAAGCGTCCAGCGACAGACGGAAAAAAACAACGACGGCGGCGGTTCCGAACCGTCGGGGCAGAAGTCGGACGAGATCATCAATTACGAGATCAACCGGACCGTCAACAAGGTCGTGATGCCGGTGGGGGACATCAAGAAGCTCTCCATCGCCGCGCTGGTTGACGGCAACTACGTGAAAAACGACAAAGGTGTCGAGGAGTTCCAGCCCCGGTCGAAGAAGGAAATAGCCGACCTCGAAGACCTCGTGAAGAAGGCGGTCGGTTTTGACCCGAAGCGTGAAGACCAGGTCGTCGTTTCGAGCGTGCCCCTGAAAAAGGGCGATGCAGAAGTCGGTCCGGGAGAAGGCGAGACCTGGAAAGACAACATCATCGTCTTTCTCCCCTTGATGAAGCACCTCGTGCTGCTGGTGGGGATAATCTGTCTCGTCTTCTTCGTCCTGCGACCTGTTGCCAGGATGCTGATGGTGAAGGGCAAGGAGACAACACCTGAACTCCGGCCGTCCCATGCGCCGGGTGGTGAACTCCCCGAAGGGGCTGCGCCCGCGGCCCTGACTGACCAGGCCGTGAAGTCCCTCACCGAAGTCGATGTCGTCAGACAGATGGCGGGCGCCGACGCAAAGAAATTCGCCGAGCTGTTGAGGAACTGGCTGAAATGAGGCATCCAAGGTGCGAGCGAAGAGAGGCAAGGGCGGGACGGAAACCTCTGCCCGCCGGTGAGGTTTGGGAATGACGAATGAGGAAAAGGCGGCGGTCATCCTGCTCGCCCTCGACGAAGACCTGGCAGCCAAGGTAATGAAAAACTTGAGGCCCGGCGAGATCAGCCGCATCAGTAGGAACATGAGCCGGATCACCAACATATCCTCCGAGGAGGTAAACAGCGTGGCCCGGGAATTCTGTACCCTCGCCCAGCAGAAAGGCGGCATCCTGTCGATCAGGGAAGATATGACGAGGAATATCGTCGTCAAGGCCCTCGGGGAGGAGAGGGCCCGCGGCATCCTCGACGCTATCGAAAAACAGGTCCGCGACCCGGCCGACAACCCGGTGTTGGAAAAGTTAGGGGACATAGACCCGCAGGTACTGCGGGATTTTACGAAGACGGAGCACCCGCAGACGATCGCTCTCATCTTGTCGCACCTGAGGCCGGAGCAGGCGGCGAAAGTCATGGAAAGCCTGCCTGTGGAACTGCAGGGTGACATTGCCAAGAGGATGGCTACCCTCAAGAGCGTTCCCCGGGAGTTCATCGAGGAGATTGCTAATACCCTCGAAGAGGAGATAACCGTCGGCGTCATCAGCGACCAACTGCCGAGCGGGGCGGCGATGATGGCCGAGATACTCAACCGGATGAGCCGGACGAGCGAATCTTCGATCATGGCCGTTCTCGACGAGGCCGTGCCGGCCGTCGCCGCCGAGATACGGCGGCAGATGTTTACCTTCGACGACGTCCTCAAGTTGGACGACAGGAGCATACAAGAACTCCTGAGAGAGGTGACAAGCGAGGACCTGGCGAAGGCGCTCAAGGTCGTGGACGAAGGTATGCGAGGAAAAATCTACCGGAACATGTCGAAGCGGGGTGCTGAGATGTTGAAAGAGGACCTCGACCTCATGCCACCGACACGACTCTCGGAGGTCGAAAAAAGCCAGCGCAACATCATCGACGCGGTGAAGAAACTGGAGGCCGAAGGAAGGATAGTGATCGCGCGGGGAGAGGGAGGAGACCAACTTGTCTGACGTGGTGATAAAGGCGGAGAACATCAGGCTCGTAAATTCGGCGAGCCGGAGAACTTCCCCGGGATTCAGCCGCCGCCCCTTCGTCCGCGAGGAGGAAACCCCGGTTGTAAAAGAGGCGGCAGTCAGTGAAAGGCCTCTCGAGGAAGTCATGGAGGAGAGGTTGAAGGCCGCAGAGGCGGAGGCCTACGCCCGGGGTTATTCCGAGGGGTTGAAGAAAGGAGCTGAAGAGGAGCGGGCTAATCTGCGTTCCGCCGTCGAGGTCTTTTCCCGGTCCCTGGAGGAATTGAGCCGTCTCAAGGCGGAGGTCATGAAAGATTGTGAGGCCGATATCCTGTCTCTGGCCTTTGCCGTCGCGGAAAAGGTGGTCCATCAGGAGGTCATGACGAACCGGGACGTTGCGGTCTCGGTGTTGAAGGCTGCCATCAAGGACGTACTGGAGAGAGACGGGTTGAGGGTCCGTTTGAGCCCGGCGGATTACCGTCACCTGGTGGAGGTAAACCCCGAGGCGGTACGCAGCATCGAGGGGTTGCGCAATGCGCAGCTCGAGATCGACGAGGCCGTCGAGCCGGGGGGTGTCGTCATCGAGACCCTCTACGGCGAGGTGGATGCCAGGGTAGGCCGTCAGTTGAGCGAATTGAGGAGCGCCTTAATCGGCATGGAAGAGACTTGAGGGTCTTGACGTCATAACTATGAAGATCGATCTTGCCCGCTATCATCGTCGTCTGGAAGAGGTCAACCCGATCCGGGTGAACGGCAAGGTGACCCAAATCATCGGCCTCGTAGTGGAGGGCCATGGACCGGGTGCCTCACTCGGCGAGGTGTGCGAGATCTACCCGAAAGGAAGCGATAAGCCGATTCATGCCGAGGTAGTGGGGTTTAAAGGGGGTAGGGTGTTGCTCATGCCGCTCGACAACCTGCGGGGCATCGGCCCCGGCTGCCGGATCGTGGCGAGGGGAAGGAGGGCCGACGCCAAGGTGGGCAGGAAACTGTTGGGGAGGGTCATCAACGGCCTCGGCAACCCCATGGACGGAAACGGTCCCCTTGAGTACGAGGGGTCCTATTCCCTGTACGCCGACCCGATAAACCCCCTCTGGAGGGGTCGCATCACGAGCCCCCTCGACCTCGGCGTTCGGGTCATCAACGGCCTGCTGACCTGCGGCAAGGGGCAACGGATGGGTATCTTTTCCGGGTCGGGCGTAGGGAAAAGTGTCTTCCTGGGGATGATCGCCCGCAATACGAAGGCGGACGTGAACGTCATCGGCCTCATCGGCGAAAGGGGCCGGGAGGTGAGAGAGTTCCTCGAAAAAAACCTGGGAAAGGAAGGTCTGGCGAGGTCCGTCGTTATCGTCGCCACGTCGGACACCCATCCCCTGATCAGGATGAGGGCGGCATACCTGGCGACGACCATAGCGGAATATTTCCGGGACCTGGGAAAGGATGTCCTCCTGATGGTCGATTCCCTGACCAGGTTTGCGATGGCCCAGCGCGAGGTCGGCCTTTCGGTCGGCGAGCCGCCGACGACGAAGGGGTATACGCCTTCCGTCTTCAGCATGATGCCGAAACTCCTGGAGAGGGCCGGGACGCTGGAGGGGAGAGGCAGCATAACGGGCATCTACACAGTCCTCGTAGAGGGCGGTGACTTCGACGAGCCGATTGCCGATGCGGCGAGGTCGATCCTGGACGGCCACATATCCCTTTCCCGCCGGCTGGCCGCCAGGAACCACTACCCCGCCGTCGATGTACTCAACAGCATAAGCAGGGTGATGGTCGACGTGGTGGACGCAGAGCATAAGGCAAAGGCAAACGATGTCCTGAACATCGTCGCCACGTACAGTAATGCCGAGGACCTGATCAACATAGGCGCTTACGTGGACGGGAGCAACCCGGAAATAGACCACGCCCTCCGGATGATCGGCAAGGTCAACGCCTTCCTGAAACAGGGCATAGAAGAACGGGTTGCCTTCGAAGACAGTCGCCGTGAGCTCTTCGCCTTGTTCGAGTGAAGTCCATGTTCAAGTTCGCCCTGCAGCCCCTGCTCGATTTCCGTCGGCGCATCGAGGAAAAGGCCCTGACCGAGTACGCCGGACAGGTCAGACGGTTCGAGACGGAGAAAGAAAGACTCGAGAGGCTACGGCACGAAAAGTCCCTGTTGGCACGGCGTTTCTCCGAGATGCAGCAAGGCGTGATGAAGGCGGGCGATGTCGCGACGCTTTTTGCCTACCTCGGTCGGGTCAGCAGTGAAGAGAGGGGCCAGGAAGACGTCGTAAGGAAGGCGGCGGAGGAACTGGAGGAGAAGAGGCAGAATCTTCTGGAGGCGGTGAAGAAACGGAAGGCGATTGAGGTCCTGAGAGACAGGCAACACGAGGCATACAGACAGGCACTGGTACGAAAGGAGCTTAGGAGGCTGGATGAGTTCGGAATCGAACAGCACAAAAGGAACGAAGGTAAAGAAGGTCATCATCGCCTGTGAGGTCCTGGTATTTTTTCTCTTTATAGCCAAGATGCTTGCCGTGGGCGGGATCATCAGGAAGGCGGAGACCCACTTCACACTCTTCCCGCTCAATGCGGCGCAGGCGGATGCCACCGTGGCGGCCGCGGGAGGGCTTCCCGTGAGGGATGTGCTGGACAACGGCCTGGCGAACGAGAAGAAGCTGATGGACCACCTGCTCGAACGGCAGAAGCAGATAGAATCGCGGGAAGGTATGCTGAAAGCGGAAGAGAAGAAGCTCGAGGCCTTGAAGCAGGAGGTCGTCGCAAAAATAGACAACCTGCGGGCCCTGGAGGAAAAACTCAGTGTTTCCCTCGACGCCGAAGACAAGAAACTCAAAGACCTCGCCAAGGTGTATGAGGCAACGCCTCCACCCCAGGTCGGCTCCATCATGGAAAAAATGGACAAAAAGATGGCGGCGGCGATAATCGCTAACATGGACACCAAAAAAGCCGGTAAGGTATGGGCCCATATAAGCCCCGGCAAGGCCGTCGAGATCGCCAAAGAGATGGCCAAGTTCAAACACGAGTGAATGCACCCCCCTGATTTCCGGGTAGGTTTTTTTGGGACGTCCGTTCCCCGGCCTATCCGGAAAAATTTTCCCCTCCCCAAAAAGACGAGCAGCTCCCCTAACCGTTAAGTCACTGATAAATGATAGGTTTCGGCAACGAGCGGCCTGTGGCACAGCTCTTGCCTTCTCGATAGTTAAAAAATACCAGGAAGCACTCTATGCCTACCGGTGTCCCGGGGTCTAATAATCTGCCAGCGGTTGTGAAAGGAAAGAATCAGTCGGCTTTGTCGCAGACGTCCGGGTCTCAAAAGAAGAAGGAGTTCAAGAGCGACGCGACGAAGGCCCTGTCCGGGACGGACAAGGCCGCCTTCCCTGTGACCTTCTTGAATGTCCTTGGAGAGGTTGGAACCCTTGCCGGTAGGGCCGTATTCGCCGAGGAGGGGCTCCGCGGGTTGTCCGAAGGGGGAAAAAAGACAAAGGCGGGAACGAATGCCGAGGCCGCGATCCGGAGTATAGCGGGCCCAACCGGCTTAATAGAGAATCGGCAGGGCGTGCGGGAGTCGGCGACCGAAGGGCGGCTGTCTTCCAGGACGATGGTCGGTGGTCAGCGCCGGGAATCTTCCCGGGAGGCGTCAAACACGGCAACGACGGCGGACCGCCCGCTTTCCAAAACAGCGGGTCGTTTAGGTCATCTGCTCCTTGAGTCCGTCGAGGAAGGCGGGAACGGCGAGATCAAAGCGGCGGACGCAGCCGGCTTATACCGGGGCCTCGGCGCCACGGCAAAGGCGGATTCACGGTCGACCGGGATGAAAAAGGATGCAGGGGCCCGCACTATGCCTGGTTTGAAAGCGGGGGATCGCGAGGGTCCGGCAGACGTGAAGATGGGCGCCCTTCCCGCGGGGAACAGGGCTACGTCCTCGAGCAAGGTAAGCGTCAAGGCGGAGGGATTGGGACGAAGGGACGAACCCTCCGGGGACACATCCCGGGTGTCTGCCTCCGACGGCACTTCTGGAGGAAAAGAGGAGCAGGCCGCGTCCGGGAAAGTAAAAGAGGGCGATGCGAAGGGCTTCAAGGATCAGATCGCATCTTATCGGGAACAGGTAAAAACGATCGAAGGGTCCGGGGGTGAGACGCCGTCGAAGGAGCTTCGCCTTCAGGTAGACGCAAAGTCGGCCCCCCAGCAAAAATCCTACGAGATTCAGGTAAATCATGGTCTTTCGGTAGAGGCTAAGGAACCGTCTTCCGCAGCCGCTAAGGAAACACCGTCCAGGCCGGTGTCACCCCAGGTCGTTATCGACAGGATCGCGGAAAACGGGCATCTCCTTCTCAGGGCGGGTTCCGGCCGGGTAAGGTTGACCTTGACCCCGCCCCAGCTCGGCACTCTCGACGTGGACCTCCGGGTCAGCCGTGACCGGCTCAAGATGGTGCTGACGGCCGAAAACGGTGAAGTCCGCCAGATTTTACAATCGAACATGGATCAGTTGAAAAGTACCCTGCAAGGACAGGGGTGGAACCTCGAGCGGATGGATGTCGTGGTACAGGATCAATACGGAAAAGACCTTGGGCAGCCGGACCAAGGGAGCCGCTACTTCGGGGGAGATGATCCCGGACGGGGCCGGGGAGACGGCGGGCGGGAGTCCGGGTCTTTTCAAGAGCGGTATCAGCCGGGGTGTGATGATACGCCGTTCCTGAACGGAGACGGCATGCTGAGTGTCTTTGTATAAATCATGAAAGTGAGGTGACAGGATGAGCACGGGAAGTGTAGGCAGCGCAACAAACTCGGTGATGGGGAAGGACGTCTTTCTGAAGATGTTGATCGCCCAACTGAAGAACCAGGACCCGCTGAATCCGCTCAGCGGCGCCGACTTCGCCGCCCAACTGGCGCAGTTTTCCAGCGTCGAGCAACTCATCAACGTGAGCAGTCAGCTCGAGTCTCTGAACACTAATATCGCGGCGATGGCCAACAGCCAGATGTCGAATCTGATCGGCTGCGAGGTCACCTTCGAGGGGAACACGGTCGCGGCGGACGGTACGGCGAAGACCCTGTCTTACTCGCTCCCCGAGGACGTGGCTAAAGGAACCGTCTCGATCTATGACGAGAAGGGCAAGCTGGTCAAGACGATAGATTTCGGGAGTCAGCAGGCGGGGGTGAACTCGGTCACCTGGAACCCCGGCTCCCTTACCGGGACGTACACGTTTCAAGTCAACGCCCAGAATAAAAGCGGGTCCACGGTGAAGGGAACGACGCTGGCCACAGGGACCGTGTCGGGCATCACGTTTAAGAACGGCTCTTCTTATCTGGTGGTCGGGGGGCAGGAGGTGGCGTTTTCGACCGTTGCGTCCGTCAGAAAGGCGGGATGAGCCTCGCATAGGTAATTTGATCGAATAAAATTTTTCGAAAAGGAGGACAGTATGGGAAGTGCACTGTGGGCGGGGATTTCGGGCCTGAATGCCAGTTCTAAGGAATTGGACGTCATCGCCAACAACATCGCCAACGTCAACACCGTCGGTTTCAAGGCCAGTAAGACTTATTTCGGCGACGTCCTGAGCCAGAGTATCTCCGGTGGTTCGTCGGGGAACATGCAGGTGGGACGGGGAGTCATGGTCACGGATATAGCAACGCAGTTCGGCGCCGGCTCTTTCGAGACGACGGGTAATGCGACGGACGTCTCTATTGACGGCGACGGGTTCTTCATGGTGAACGACAAGAACGGGGCGACGTACTACACGCGGGCGGGGGCCTTCCATATGGACAACGAGGGATACCTTGTCGACGTAAACGGCTACAGGGTGCAGGGTTACAACCTGACAGGGTCGTCTTCGACGACCATCGACGATATCGCTCTCGCAAACGTCCAGTCTGCACCGAAGGTGACGTCTACCTTCTCCTTCGGCCTCAACCTGAATGCGGAAGAACCGGCGGGTGGGACCTTCAACTGCTCCCAGACCGTGTACGACTCCCTGGGTGCGAAGCACACCCTCAACGTGGCCTATACAAAGACAGAGGAGAATGGCTGCTGGGGGTTTCAGGTTTCACTTGATGGAGTCGAAGCCGCTGCACAAACCTACTCGGGTATGAAATTCGACGCCGCCGGAAACCTGGAGAAGCTCTACACGGCAAGCGTCGAGGGGCTGACGATCACCGGCGCCGGGACCGCCGAGGCCACGGTGAACAAACCGGGTCAGCTCTATAAAAGCACTGTAATTGTAAATGAAGAGGGAAATGAGGAGGTAGTTAAGATAAAACTTACAAGAGGGGAGGGCGCAACGTCCTGGACGATCGATGAGAACGGTGGTTACGACAATATGTCCGTGACGGCGACCGCCGATACCGTTGAGATTGACCTTGACGGGGCGGGCGGCGCCGACATCACCTTTGCTCTTGCGGGGGCATGGGCAGAGAACAACACCATTGAATTTGCCATCACGTGTACCGAGGTTGACCCGGTTGACCTCGCCGTTACCTTCGGTAATATATCCAATGGTGCTACCATCGGCAATTCAAATGTGGTCACCTGGGACATAGAGGGATCGTCTGCGCCTCCCATCACCGGATACGCGAGCACTTCCGTCATCAGGTCACTGAGCAACGACGGCTACGCCTCCGGCATCCTGAGGAGTCTTTCCATCGACGGCGAAGGAAAGATCAGTGGGTTCTTCACCAACGGCCAGACATCCAACATCGCCCAGCTCGTGCTCGCCGATTTCGAAAACCCCTGGGGACTGAAGAAAATGGGATCGAACCTCTTCGGAGAGACCATCACGTCAGGTCCGGCGATCAAGAACGTCCCCGGTGCATCGGGGATGGGGGAGGTCAAATCCAACTGCCTCGAGATGTCGAATGTCGACATCGCCACCGAGTTCATCAACATGATCACCGCCCAGAAGGCGTACCAGGCGAACGCAAGGGTGATCACGACCCAGGACCAGGTATTGACGGAATTGATGAACATCAAACGGTAGCAACCATGTAAGTGTTGAATACAATATGGTAAATGGTGGACAGGGCGTCTCCCTGAGTTGACCGAAGGGCAGGCGCCCTGTCAAATAATCGGCCCCCCGTCAAAAAGACCGCCTAAGACGTCCTGTTCCCTCGTTAGGACTGCCTCAGAAATACAACTCTTTTCTCTTGTTTCCCCTGGTACATTATTTGCTCGGTATCGGTTCGAGCGACGGTTATGTCTGCGTGCTTTAGAGATTTCAGCGGAGCCGGGTGAGAAGGGCGTACTGAATGGATCTGGCCACCATCCTGGGAATCGCGACGGGATTCGGTCTCGTAATCTTGGCTATGGCGACGGGCGGGGGCCTCTCCTGGTTTTTGGACGCCCCCTCGGCCATGATCGTCGGCGGGGGGCTCGTCGGCGCGCTGTTGATCAGCTATCCACTCCCGACGGTCCTCAGAGTGATGGCGGTTGCGAAGAACGTCTTTTTTCAGAAAGTGCAGCCCCCTGAGCAGGTAATCAGGAAGATTGTCGAGATGTCGAGGGTATCCAGGAAAGAGGGCATCCTCGCCCTCCAGCGGATGGTGCCGGGGCTGAAAGACCCTTTTTTTGTGAAGGCCGTTGAGCTGATGATGGATGGGATGGAACCGGAAAAGTTGACCGACATCCTGGAGACGGAGCTCGAATCCGTGGCCGAGAGACATCGCCTCGGCGCAGAGATCTTTACGTCCCTCGGCAATTTCGCGCCCGCCATGGGGATGACGGGGACGCTGATCGGCCTCGTCAAGATGTTGATGCAGATGAATGACCCGAGCAGCATCGGACCGTCGATGTCGGTGGCCTTTGTCTCTACTTTCTACGGCGTCGTCGCCGCGAATCTCATCTTCTTCCCCATTGCGGGAAAGTTGCGGATGTTGAGCGCCCAGGAGCTGCTGGTCAAGCAACTGATCATCGGTGGGATAGTCTCCGTCCTGGAAGGCGACAATCCGCGGGTCGTGGAGCAAAAGCTGCACTCCTTCATCTCGCCGGAAAAGAGGAGGTCGGTATTCTGATGCTACGGCGGCATAACGAAATAGCGGAAGACAGAAGGGGTGAGAGCTGGCAGATGACCTATTGCTCGACGATCGCCATCCTCGTCGCCGTTTTCTTGATGGTCCTGTCCTATTCCAATTTCGAGGGGAAAAAGGTGAAGGGGTTCGTGGGCAGGGTCGAGGGGAAGCGGCTCCCCGGTTACGCGACCTCCGGCGAAGGCGGGCCGGCGAACCCGGCGGAGATCAAGATAGAAGCGGCGATGGACGACGTAAGAAGGGCTATCGCCCTCAGGGGTAAAGGAGATCAATACACGATGGTCAGGACGAAAAAGGGGTTCAAGGTCACGTTTCCGGCGGACGCGCTGTTCGATGCCGGCACACTGAAGATCCGGGACGATGCCCGGCCCCTTTTAGATGACCTCGCGTCGGCGGTCGCCGACTCTCCCTTTTTTCTGGGCATCGTCAGTCACGTCGCTAGGGCGACGGCAACGGAAAATATCTCCAGGCTGTCCTGGGAGGTCACGGCGGCCAGGGCGGGGGTCATCATGAGGCATCTGTCGGAAAGAGGAGGGGTTCCCCTGAAGCGATTGGCGGCGGCCGGCTTCTCGCACCACAGCCGGGCAGCGGCCGTAAGTCAGGAAATTTCCGGTCGCGACGAAAGGGTGGAGTTATGTTTCGAACTCCTTTAGGTGGGATTTCAACTCGTCGGGAAAAGGGCCGGTCATGAAGGCAAGAAGAGATGTGGACGACGGAAGGTCCCGCGCCAGGGGCGGCGTGTGGCTGCTGACATTCAACGACATGATGACGTTATTGCTGACATTCTTCGTTCTGCTCCTCTCTTTGTCGAAGCTTGACGTGGCGAAGGCGAAAGCGGCCTCTGATGCGGTCGGTGCGGCCTTCGGCGTTCCCGGCGTCGCGGAAGAGCTTTCCGTCCGGGTCTTCGACCCTTTCGTTTTTTCTCCCGGGCCGTTTGAGTTCCACGGAACGCAGGCGGGGCAGGACGCGGCTTTGAGGGACGGTGCGGGCCGGTTCATCGAGAAAAGGGACGAACTCATCCGTCGTTTCAAGGGAGGAGGGGCACTGTCGGTCGAAGCTTCCCCGAAGGGTGTAATTATAAGCGCGGACGGCGCCGCCCTTTTTAAGGCGGGGTTGGCCGAGCCGGCGGCGCAGATGCAGGCGATTCTGGCCCCGGTCTGCCCTCTGTTGGAGGAAGCGGGGCTGCTCGCGAAGGTCGAGGTGTACACGGATGAGGTGCCGGCGGACAGGCAATACTTTCCCTCGTGCTGGGAACTTGCAGCATCGCGGGGGGCCGTCGTGGCTGACTATCTGGCGTCCCATGGCGCCGAACCGGACCGGGTGGCGGTTTCGGGGTATGGAATCGCAAAACCGGCGAAGACGGGACAAAGGGGGCGTGGAACGTCTGCGGGCTCGGTCGAGGTCACATTGACATACCATGAAGGATAAGGGTGCAGAGATGGCCAAAGAAGAGAAAGACGAAAAAATCGTAGAAGAGGGTCTGCAGCCGCCGAAGAAAAAGCCTCTGGTAAAGTGGATTATCATCGGGTTGTCCGTCCTGATTCTGGCTGCCGGCGGTACCGTCGGGGCAATGTATTTTACGAAAAAGAACGGTTCCAAGCAGGCGTCGGCCGGACAATCGGCGGAGACCGCCCTGTGGGCGATGGAGCCCTTCATCGTGAACCTGGTCGACAACCAGGGGGACAGGTATCTGAAGGTCGTGATCGAACTCGAGGTGTCGGACAAGAACTGCCTCGTGGAGCTCAACAAGATAAAACCCAAGTTGAGGGACAACGTGCTCGACCTCCTGACGGCGAAGTCTTACCGGGAACTCGTGGATATTGCGGGGAAGCAGCGTCTTAAAGACGAGATCGGGATACGGTTGAACAATTTCCTGACGACGGGAAAGATCGTGAAGGTGTATTTCACCGAGTTCGTGGTCCAGTAGACGAGTGAGCGCCGGAAGCTGAGGCGCGGTTGGGGTTCGATGGACAAGATACTTTCGCAGGAAGAGGTGGATGCCCTGTTGAGGGGCATCTCGGACGGACAGATCGAGACGGAAAAGCCGGAAACCCGTGACCCGTCGGGGGTCATGGTATACGACTTGACCAACCAGGACAGGATCATCCGGGGCAGGATGCCGGCCCTCGAGATGGCAAACGAGCGGTTCGCCCGGACTTTCCGGACCAGCCTATCGGCTCTTCTCCGCAAGGTGGTCGGCGTCAGTTGCATCTCCGTCGACACCCTTAAGTTCGGGGAATTCATGAAGACCCTTCCCCTGCCGACGAGCCTGCACCTCTTCAGGATGGACCCGCTGCGGGGGAACGCCTTCGTCGTGATCGAGTCGAAGCTCATTTTCGTTCTCGTGGACATCCTTTGCGGGGGTACAGGCAAGGATCCTTACCGCGTTGAGGGCAGGGAGTTCACGGCGATCGAGAACCGCCTGATCAAGAAGGTTGTGCTGACGGCCCTCGCGGATATGGAACGGGCCTGGCAGGCGCTGATAGCGGTCAATTTCACCTATCAACGGTCGGAAATCAATCCGCAGTTCGCACAGGTCGTTCCGCCGGCCGACGTCGTTGTGGTAGTCAGTTTTGAGGTAGAGATGGAGTTCTCGTCCGGCATATTGTCTTTGTGTATCCCCTATGCGACCCTGGAGCCGATCCGCGAGAAGTTGGAGTGCGGGTTGCTCAGCGAACAGAAGGAGACGGACAGAGAATGGTCGAGAAGGATATTTCAAGCTCTCAACGAAGCGCGGGTGGATGCCGTCGTTGAGCTCGGACGGACACAAGTCAAAACGCGAAAGGTCATGGAGTTGAAAAAGGGGGACGTCATCGTCCTTGATAACAGTTCGGCGGATCCCCTTGACATGTTCGTTGAGGGGATTTTGAAGTTCAAGGCCCATCCCGGCACATACAAGGGGAACATGGCCGTCCAGATAACCAAACTTATCGGCAGAAAAGAGGTCTGACTTTATGGAGCAGGATGAATTGAAGGAAAAGGAAAATCAAGGGACTTCGGGAGGCGAAGACATCACCTCGGACGACCCGTGGCGGGAGGTGCTCGACTCTATGCCGTCAGCCGCGAAGACCGAGGTCGGCGTCGCTGCCTTTGATGAAGTCTCTAAGGCGGACAGGAAAGGGAACGAGACTCTGGACATCGATTTTATCCTCGACATCCCGTTGGAACTGAGCGTGGAGTTGGGCAGGAGTAGGATACTGATCGGCGAACTCCTCCAGCTTGGGCAGGGGTCCGTCCTCGAGTTGTCCAAGGTCGCCGGAGAGCAGATGGACGTATACGTGAACCATCGCCTTATCGCCCGGGGGGATGTCGTCGTGGTGAACGAGAAATTCGGGGTCCGCCTGACCGACATCGTCTCGCCGGCGGAGAGGATCAACAAGCTTGCCTGAGGAGGTCGTGATGGGCAATGTCGACGTTCTTGCGTCGGTCGTCAAGATGATTTCTTCCCTTGCCGTCGTCCTGGGACTGATGATCGGCGCCGCCTATGTCTTGAAGAGGGGATTCCAACGGGCGGGGGCGGTACCGGCCGACGAGGGGTTGATCCGCGTCATTTCGTCCCACTACCTCGGCCCGAAGAACAGCATCATGGTGATGGAGGTACTCGGCAGCATAATGGTCATCGGCATCTCTAACAACCAGATGTCTCTACTCACCACGATCTCCGGCTCCGAGGCGGTCGAGAAACTGAGGGAGTCGAGAAAGGGAAGCCCGCCCTCCGCCGTGACGGACCATCTGCTGAATTACCGGTCTAAACTGGCGGCCCTGCGGCTGTTGGGGAAAGAGAAGAAGAATGGTTAGGGTATCCCGGCGCCGTATCGCCGGCCTCCTATGCGTCGTCCTGATTTTCGGCATCATCCTTGTTGTCGGGGATGCAGGGGCGGAATCTTTTCCGATCCCGTCGGTGAGCCTGCAGGTATCGAACACGGCAAAGGGGTCGGACCAGACAGCCGTCGTCATTCAACTGCTCCTGCTTCTTACGGTGCTCTCGTTCGCGCCGGCCATCCTGATCATGCTTACCTCTTTCACCCGCATCGTGGTCGTGCTCTCCCTCCTCAGACATGCCCTGGGGACACAGGGAATGCCGCCCAATCAGGTCATCATCGGCCTGTCGCTCTTTCTCACCTTTTTCATAATGGGGCCGGTCTGGAATCAGGTCAACACCCAGGCCCTTCAGCCCTACTTCAACAAACAGATATCCACGGAGAAGGCGATCGAGATGGCGACCCCGCCGCTCAGGGATTTCATGCTCCGGCAGACGCGGGAGAAGGACCTCGCCCTCTTCATCAAGGTGTCGAATTCCAATCGGCCGGAAAAGCCCTCGGATGTCGGCCTGTCGGTCCTCGTGCCGGCTTTCGTCATCAGCGAACTGAGGACCGCCTTCCAGATAGGGTTCTTGATCTACCTGCCCTTTCTGGTGCTGGATATGGTGGTGGCGAGCGTCCTACTTTCCATGGGGATGCTGATGTTGCCGCCCATCATGGTCAGCCTGCCGTTCAAGCTGCTCCTCTTCGTCATGGTGGACGGTTGGTACTTGATAGTGGGCTCCCTTGTGCAGAGCTTCTCTAACGTATGAGAGAGGTTAGTCCATGTCCCCGGATTTGATAGTCGGCATCGCAGGAGAGACGATCAAGGTGACGCTCCTAGTCGCGGCCCCGATGCTGCTCGTGGGGTTGGTGATCGGACTCGTGGTCAGTATCTTTCAGGCCGTGACGCAGATCCAGGAGATGACCCTGGTTTTTGTACCCAAGATCCTTGCGGTTCTGATCGCCATGCTCATTGTGTTGCCCTGGATGATGAATATCCTGGTCACGTACACGCAGAACCTGTTTTCCAACATACCGATGTACATAAAGTAGGCCAAGGGCGAGGGACCATGCCGAATATCACTGTAGAGCAGGCACAATTATTCATCCTGATCTTTCTGCGGGTGAGCACCATAATCGTCCTGATGCCGATCCTCGGCGACGCCTCGGTGCCCGTGCGGGTCAAGGGAGGTTTGTCCATACTGATAACGGCGTTGCTCTTTCCCATCGTGAAGATAGACGCAGCCGTCATGGGGTTCGACGTGGCGACCCTTTTCTTGAGGATGGCCGGTGAGGTAATGGTGGGGGCGGTGATCGGGTTCACGGCTCGCCTGATCTTCGCGGGCATCCAGCTTGCCGGGCAGCTCGTGGGGTTTCAGATGGGGTTTGCGATCGTCAACGTTATCGACCCTGCAAACAACGCTCAGGTTTCTATCATCGCGGAATTTCTCTACCTGATCGCCGTCCTCCTTTTCCTGAGTCTGAACGGACACCACATGTTTATCAGCGCCATAGCCGAGAGCTTCCGTCTGGCCCCCCCTCCGGGTTTTCATCTGACGGGTCCGTTGTTGCAGGGCTTGATGACCTTCATGCGAGACATGTTCGAGGTGGCCTTGAAGATAGGGGCACCGGTGATCGCCATGATGTTTTTTATGAGCGTCGGCCTCGGCCTCGTGGCCAGGACGGTGCCGCAGATCAATGTCTTCATCGTTGGGTTTCCTCTCCAGATCGCCGTCGGCCTGATCGGTATCGGCCTGACAATGCCTTTTTTCGTTACGATCGTCGGACGCTGTTTCGGTAACCTGGAGCGGGGTATTTACGGGCTCTTGCGTCTGATGAGTGTGTGAACGTGAACGTAGCATCGGCTTCGAGAATGTAGAATGGCACAGACGGAACAAGACCAGGAGAGAACCGAACAAGCCTCGCCGCGACGCAGAGAAGAGGCGAGGAAAAGGGGCCAGGTGGCGAGGAGCCACGAGGTCGCTTCCGCCGCCATCCTGATGGCCTGCCTCGTCTATTTCTACTTCGGGTCGGCGGGGATGCTGACGCGGATGACCGGGATGCTGAAGAGGACCTTGGGTGGAGCGGGGTCGAAGTCCCTCGACGCTGACACGGTTCAGGGATTGCTTTCCGGGCTGGTGGTCGAGTCCGTGCTGATCGTTCTCCCCCTTTTCCTCGTCGTCGTCCTTGCGGGGTTACTCGCAAACTACCTCCAGGTCGGTTTTCTTCTCTCCGCGGAATCGATCAAGCCTGCATTTTCGAAGATCGACCCTGTGAAAGGATTCAAAAGGTTGTTTTCCCTGAGGGCGATGACGGAACTGGTGAAGAACATCTTGAAGATAACCGTCATCGGGACGGTCGTCTACTTTACCGTGAAGGGCGAGATGGAAGGTACATTCCTGCTCCCGGACCAGAGCATACGGGGTATCATGGTTTACGTCGGGGAGATAACGTTCAAGATTATCCTCAGGACAAGCTGGATTCTCGTCGTCCTGGCGATGTTCGACTATCTCTATCAGCGGTGGGAATACGAAAAGGGGCTCCGGATGACGAAGCAGGAGGTCAAGGACGAATACCGGCAGACGGAGGGCGAGCCCCTGGTGAAGGCGAGGATCCGACGCCTGCAGAGGGAGATGGCGAGGAAGCGGATGATGGCGAACGTCCCGAAGGCCGACGTGGTGATCACCAACCCGGACCATATCGCCGTCGCCCTGCAGTACGAGGCGTCCCGGATGTCGGCACCTGTCGTTGTCGCCAAGGGGGCTGGGTTTGTCGCCGAGAAGATCAGGGAGATCGCGCGGAAAAGCGGCGTCCCCATCGTGGAAAACAAGCCCCTGGCGCGGGTCATCTATAAGACCGTCGACATCGGCAAGGCCATACCGGAAAAGCTCTACCGGGCCGTCGCCGAAGTCCTGGCTTACGTGTACGGGTTGACGGGAAGGGCACGGACGGGATAGTCGCTCATGGCCGAATCATACGCAAAGACTGAGATGCTCCCGGACTGGACGAAAAACACGACCATCGTGATGGCGGGGTGTGTGATCGGGATTCTCCTGGTCATGATGATCCCCATACCCACGATCGTACTGGACATCCTGCTGTCCCTGAACATCACTTTTTCGATCATCGTGTTACTCCTCTCTATGTATGTCCTGAAGCCGCTCGACTTTTCCATCTTTCCCTCCGTCCTGCTTATCCTGACGTTGTTCCGTCTTTCGCTGAACGTCGCCTCGACGCGCTTGGTCCTGCTCCATGGCAACGAGGGGACCTCCGCGGCCGGACAGGTGATCAAGGCCTTCGGGACCTTCGTGGTGGGGGGAAACTATGTGGTGGGAATGATCGTCTTCCTCGTCCTCGTGCTGATCAATTTCATCGTGATCACGAAGGGCGCCACCCGGATCGCCGAGGTGGCGGCCAGGTTCACCCTCGACGCCATGCCGGGAAAACAGATGAGCATCGACGCAGACCTGAACGCCGGCCTGATAACGGAGTCCATGGCCAGGCAGCGGCGGCGCGATATAGAACGGGAGGCCGACTTTTACGGGGCCATGGACGGGGCCAGCAAATTCGTGAGGGGTGACGCCATCGCCGGGGTCATCATCGTCTTTGTCAACATCGTGGGCGGGTTGGTCGTCGGCGTCCTTCAGAAGGGGATGAGGATAGACGACGCGGCAGTGAATTACACGCTGCTCACGATCGGCGACGGCCTCGTGACCCAGGTCCCGGCGCTTATCGTCTCGACGGCCGCGGGAATGCTGGTCACCAGGTCGACGTCCTCGACGAACCTTGGGGCCGAGGTAGCCGGACAGGTTTTCCTTCAGCCCAAGGCCGTCGCGACGGCTGCGCTCATGCTGTTCGTCTTCGGTTTGATCCCGGGAATGCCGAAGATATCCTTCTTCACGATCTCAGCGGTCGCCGGGGCCTTTGCCTTCAAATTGTTCAAGTCTGTGAGCGCCGCGAAAGAAGAGGAGGAAGAGGAGCAGCCCACGACGACCCCGAAGGAGTCGGTGGAGGCGCTTCTACCGCTCGACCTGATGGAGCTCGAGGTCGGTTACGGCCTGATCCACCTCGTCGATACGGCGCAGGGCGGCGAGCTCCTGGAAAGAATAAGGGCCCTGCGTAGACAGCTTGCCGTCGAGATGGGTATCATCGTCCCGGCAATCCATATCCGGGACAACCTGCAGCTGAAACCGAACGAATATTCCATCATCCTCAAGGGAGTCGAAATCGCCAGGGGGGAATTGGTTCCGGGGCATTATCTGGTTATCGCAGCTGACGACAGGGGGCTTAAACTGAAGGGGATCGAAACGAAGGAGCCGGCCTTCGGCCTGCCCGCCGTCTGGGTCGGCGAAAAGGAAAAGGACGGCGCCCAGGCAAAGGGCTACGTCGTCGTGGACCCCGCCACTGTCGTGACGACGCATCTGACGGAGGTGATCAAATCCCACGCCGATGAACTTCTGCGCAGGGAAGAGGTCAGGTCGCTCCTGGACAGCCTGGCCGCGAACCACCCGAAGGTGGTGGAAGAACTCGTGCCGAATGTCCTGCCCCTGGGCTTGATCCAGAAGGTCCTGCAGCGCCTTCTCCGGGAAAGGGTCCCGATCCGCGACCTCCTAACCATACTGGAAACGCTCGCCGATTATGTGAACTTGACGAAGAACGTGGACATCCTGACGGGGTACGTGAGGCAGGCCCTTGCTCGGACGATCACGAAGCAGTACAGGGACGCAAAGGGAGACATAACAGTGGTTACGCTCGCCCCGGCCCTCGAAGAAGCGATCAGCCGTGCGGTACAGCATACCGAGTATGAATCTTACGTGGCCGCCGACCCCGACCTTATCCAAAAGGTCGTTACGGGCCTGCAGAGATACATCCCCCAGTTCACGTCACGGGGGCTTCAGCCGGTCGTTCTGTGTTCACCGCAGACGCGTATCCACTTCAGGAACATCGTCGAGAGGTTTTTCCCGAATCTGGCGGTGATCTCTCACAACGAGGTGACGCGGGATACCAACGTAAAATCGCTAGGCATGGTGGAGTAACGAAATGCAGATCAAAAGGTACGAGGCAAAAAACATCCAGGACGCCCTGACCCGGATCAAGGCGGATATGGGTGAGGACGCGGTCATCCTGTCGACGAAGCGGCTGTCGGGTGGACGGCAGCCCCTCTTCGAGGTCATGGCGGCCCGGGACGACAGGGAATCTCTGCCGTCCCCCGGCCGCGGGACGGCAGGGAAAGTCGAAAGAGAGGGCGACAAGCCTGATGGAGTCGAAAGGCTTGCCGGCCGTATCGAGGATCTGACGGTCCTCGTCAGGGAGGTCAGGG
The DNA here is from genome assembly GCA_964597995.1 of uncultured Syntrophaceae bacterium. Lineage (GTDB taxonomy): Bacteria > Desulfobacterota > Syntrophia > Syntrophales > UBA4778 > UBA2207. Next base: position 50,718 of record CAZRAC010000005.1, read on the forward strand.
AGGGGGCCGCTATCAGGCGGGAACTGACGGACTTAAAGAATACTGTCAACACCCTTTTTGACCTTCTCGACCTCCGCGACAGGGAGAAAGAGAACCATTCGGGCGTTTTCTACCACCTGATCTCGAACGGCATCTCCAGCGAACGGGCGCGAAGATTGATGAGCCTCGTCCGGAAAAGGACTCCGGTAGGTCCTGGGGAGGAAGCGGAGCAACTCGCCGCCGTGGAAGAACTGATCAGGGCCTCCATAAAGCCTCCTCCGAGGGAAGTGCAGGGGCAAAGGACGTTGGCCTTTGTCGGTCCCACCGGCGTCGGTAAGACCACGACCATCGCAAAACTGGCGGCCCGTTATGCCCTGACGGAGAAGCGGAGCGTCGGACTCATCACGACGGACACGTACAGGATCGCCGCCGTCGAGCAGCTGAAGGTCTACGGGAAGATAATGGGACTATCCGTAGAGGTTGCCGGGGACGGGGTAGCTTTCCGGAACGCCCTGAAGAAGTTCTCGGATAAAGAGGCCGTCCTGATCGACACACCCGGCCGGAGCAGGAAGGACGGAAACCACCTCCTCAAACTCAAGGGGATAATACGTGACGCCCCCGTGGAGACGCACCTCCTTCTGAGTCCGACGGCAAGCCGTGAGCATATGCTCGACGCCGCAGAGAGATTCGGGATCATGGGTTACGGCAGCATCATCTTTACTAAGATAGATGAATGCACGCGCTTCGGCCCGATTTACGACATCGTGGACCAGGTCGGCAAACCGGTTTCCTATCTGACCAACGGGCAGAACGTGCCCCAGGATATCGAGGTTGCCGAACCCGACAAGATTGCCAGGCTTATCGTGCGGAACAGACTGAATTGAGAAGGAGAGGCAAAAGTGGACCAGGCCGCGCAACTCAGGAAAATGAAGGTAAAGGCGGAAATGACGGGGGTAGCCCCTTCAGAATATAAAGCTGTCGAGAAACAACGAAACAGCGGTATACGCGTTCTGGCGGTTACCAGCGGGAAAGGGGGCGTCGGGAAGACGCACGTCTCGGCCAATCTTGCCTACAGCTTGGCAAGGCTCGGTAAAAGGGTGCTCGTTTTCGACGCCGACATGGGGTTGGCCAACATCGATATCATTCTGGGGCTCACGCCCCGGTACAACCTCCACCACGTGCTCCAGGGCAAGAAAACCCTTCGTGAGGTGCTCATCACCGGGCCGGGAGACATCGGCATCCTGCCCGCGGCCTCCGGCATCAAGGAACTCGCCGACCTCACACGGGGCCAGAAGATGACCCTCATCGAGGAACTGGACAACCTCGACGAACGGTACGATTACATGATCATCGACACCGCGGCGGGAATCACTGGCAACGTCTTGTACTTCAACATGGCGGCCAAGGAAATCGTTGTGGTCGTCTCACCGGAGCCGACGTCCATAACAGATGCCTACGCCCTGATAAAGATACTTTACCAGAGTCATGCCGAGAAACGTATCATGCTCCTCGTGAATATGGCAAGGAGTTACCAGGAGGCGAGGGAGGTCTACAGGAGGGTAAGCAGCGCTACGGAGCATTTTCTCGACCTGACGATAGAGTACCTGGGGTACGTCATGTACGATGAGAGAGTGGCCGATGCCGCGAGGCTGCAGAAGGCCCTGGTCGAGGCTTACCCAGGGGCGAGGGCGAGTCAATGCCTCATGGGTATCGCGCGGAAACTGAGCCGGGAACCCGCCGGTCGTTATAACATCGGGAGCATGAAATTCTTCTCGAATGCCATAATCGGTAGAGACTGTGAATAAGAAGCGTGACGCCCTGATCATGCAATACGCCCCACTGGTCAAGAACATCGTGGAGAGGATCGCCGCGAGGGTGCCCCCCTACATTGCGGCGAAGGAAGACCTGATAAACGTGGGCGTCATCGGACTCATCTCGGCCATAGAGAAGTTCGACAAGGAGAGGAATGTCCAGTTCGAAACCTATGCCAGGTACCGGATACGGGGAGCCGTGCTGGACGAGCTGAGGTCGAGAGACTGGTTGTCGCGGTCGACGCGGAACAAGGGTGCCAGGCTGGAAGAGGCGTTCCGGCGTCTGCAAAAAGAACTCGGCCGTCCGCCGGAGGACGAAGAGGTGGCCGAGCACCTGGGCATTTCCCTGGACGAATACTTCGAGCTTCTCGATGACGCAAAGAGTATCTCTCTTCTGAGCAGCGAGGATATCCCGCCCGAATACTGGGAACGCCACGGCTGTCATGACGGCATCAACGGGACCGCCCAGGAAACCCCTCATACCCAGCTTTTGCAGAGTGAGATCCGGGAGATCCTGAAGCGGGCCGTCGACGACCTACCCGAGAAGGAGAGGTTGGTGCTGTCGCTGTACTACTACGAGGAGATGACGATGAAGGAAATCGGACAGGTGATGAGTCTGACGGAGTCGAGGGTCTGTCAACTCCATTCGAGGGCCGTCTTGCGGCTCCGCGGCCGGCTGAAGGATATCCGGGATTGAGATAAGTCGAGGAGTCAGACATCATGGTGGAAAAGGCGGAGCTGGATATCCTGGAAATCGAATCGCCTAATGAGGCGGAACTGCCGGGTGAAGAGGCGCTCCCGGAAGACGAGCCCGGTTCGGGCGGGGAAAAGAAGCGTCCATTGAGGGTCATAGTGCTGGTCTCGCTTGCCCTGGTGGTTTGCGCAGCGGCATTCGCCTGGCTGTATTTTCGCGGCGACCTTGCCGGCGACAGGACAAAAAAAACTCCTCCTGCCGTCTCGGCGGAGGGGACTTTTGTTTCTCTGGATAATTTTGCCGTCAACATCAAGGACGACAAGGGGAATTATCGCATCCTGGCCTGCGACGTCGCCCTGGAATTGAACGCCGGGGTGGACGCGGCACGGGAGAGGATACTGGACCTCAGGAAGGCCGTCTACAGAACAGTCCGCAACAGCGGTTCTTACGTACTTCAGGATCTGTTTAAGGCCAGGCGACAGTTACTGAAGGATATCGAAAGGGAAGCCAACGGCGTTCTGGGGGAGGGAGCGGTAAAACAGGTTTATTTTACGAAGTATACCTTACTCTGAAGGACGTTGGACGATGAGGCGTCGTTGGGAAAACGCGACGCCGGGAGGGGGACATGGGAAGGATCGGAATCGCGTTTTTTGTTGTCTTTTGGGTTTTCTTGAACTATAGCTATGCTCTGACCCCAGAGCAGATCATCAAGCTGAAGCAAGCGGGCGTCGAGGATAAGACTATCCGGATGATGATCCAGCAGGAGATGGAGGCCAAGGAGAGGGACGGCGCCACCGACTCGATCGGGATGCGGGAAATAAAGGACGAGGAAGGCAATACGGTTATCGTTTACTCTTCGGGCAAGCCCGGAGGATGCGAACCCTGTGACCCGGAACAAGAGAAGGTGGACAAGGCATGGAGAATGCTCCAGAACATCATAATCGATAAGAGGAAGTAGGAGCGGGAGAAACAGGAAAACGATGAGACATGAAGACGGCGAATCCCTGCAGGAGGTCGCGTGCAAACTCCGAGCAGCCTTTGAAGCCTCTTTCGTGCGGGAGATGATGCCCGGAGTCGTTCACAATTTTGCCAATCCCCTCAACGGGATCATGGGACGGTCGAGCCTTGTCCAGAGACGGATGGAGACCCACATAAAAAGGATGTCGAGGGGGGTGGAGGTCTCTTTGGAATCCGCCGCCGGTATGATGAAAGATATCGAGATCATAAGCGGAGTGACCGACCGGCTTACGGAAATGCTGCACGTGCTCTCCGAGAAGCACCAGGCAGTGAATGACAAGACTGAACAGAGGATAAATCTGTCGAAACTCCTTTCCCTCGAGGCGCGCTTCTTCGAGTTTGACCTTGACTTCAAGCACAACATCAAGAGGACGCTCAAGCTTGAAGAGGAAATTCCCGACGTGATGGGGTGCCCAGCCGATTTAAGCCTCTGTTTGTCGGCGATCATGAGGCATGTTGTTCGGGAGACAGACGGCCAGCCTGTCCGCGAGGTCTTCCTGTCGACGGGATGTGAGGGCGGTTTTGTGACTATGGAGGTCGCTTTCAGATGTGAGGGCGACGCCGGGATGCATAAATATCTGTTGGACGGAGTCGATGCGATATACAAAGACGTGCCGGATATATCCCTCGGTTTTTTTCTACTCACCCGCAAATACGGGGCACAGGTTCGGGTTGTCACAGCGGACGGATGGGTCAGGTATCTCATAGGTATACCCTGTCCGGAAGCCTGAAATTAAAGAAACGGCCGGTGAATGACGATTATGATGGATAAGGGTGGGTAGTTCGACCCCTGTGAGTCGGGAGGTAGGGTCATGACGGGGCCGCTTGATATCAAGCAGGTTTTGCTGCAAATCAACTCCGTGGAGCGCGTGCAACAGGTTCAGCAGCAGCATCCAGAGATGCAGCAGCGATACCTCGACATTCAGCTCGGCGAAGAGAAAAAACTTCTCAAAGAAAATGTCAGTCACGCGGACAATACGAATAAAACAGAAGAAAAGAGAATCCGGGAACGGGAAAAATTAGGCAGAAAAAGCGGCGACCGGCGGGAAGGCCGAAAAGGGCGTCCTGACGAGGGTGAAGGCGAGGACGGTGCGCCGGGAGGCCATGTAGACGTCAGAGTATGACATGAACATCACATTGTTGCTGACGCTCCAGTTGGTAGCCGACGCAGTCCTATGCATAGCCGTCGTGTTCCTTTTTGCGGTCGTGAACCGTGAGATCAAGAGACGGGGCGGTGGAGTCGACCCGAAGGCCTTAGGGGAGTTCAGCCGGTTGATCTCTCAATCCCAGGGCGCCACCGAGAACCTGCTCAGGGCCATGGAAGAAAGCCGCAAGATCTTGAAGGAGATATCCTTCGCCGTCGAGGAGAAGGAAAAGCGTTTGCGGGTACTCATGGAGGCAACCGAGGTCAGACTGTCTGCTCTGACAGGCCGGGAAGGGGAAGAGGGGGCTGGTGAATCGGACAACCGCTACGAAAAGGCCGTCGATTTGATCGGACAGGGCCTGACGGAGGGTGAAGTCGCCGAGAGGCTCGGTTTGACCGAAGGTGAAGTTAGCCTGATAGTGGAATTGAAACGCAAGAAGGATGAGCCCGCATAGAGTCGACCCCCCGAAGGCCGTTCTCCTGCAGGAAGCATCGCTCAGGACCTCTTCGGCCCACCAGGTCCGGTCCCTCGACCTTGTCGTGGGTGAACTGCTGACGGCAGACGTTCTTGAGGCCCGGGACGGCAAGCAGTACCTTGTTTCCCTGAAAGGTTCGACCCTCACGGCCGATTCGGAGGTGGTGCTCAAACCGGGAGACAGGGTCGTTGTCCGGGTCGATCAGCAGTTTCCCCGCGTCGTGTTGAGTCTCATCGAAGTCCCCCCGAAGACATCTTTACTCCAGAGTGATCTGTTGAGGTGGTACCGCTCCAACCCCGGGGCCCTCCGCGATATGTTTAGTGAGGCGGCGGAGGTGTTCAGCCGTGAAAAACTCGGAGGGCTTGTCCGCTATATCGGGCGGAACGATGTCAAGGATGCTCTCAAACTCGTACAATCCCTTTTTTTCCAGCCGGAAGAAATCGAGGAAGGGGCCTTTCTCCGGGACTACGCACAGAATATCGGTCTCCTCCGGGAGGGTGTCCTGAGAAAGGCCGTGGGG
>CAZRAC010000006.1:0-30590 GCA_964597995.1 uncultured Syntrophaceae bacterium
GGCACCTTGCGGAGCTCGCCGGGCATGGCAGAAAGGGTTCTGTACAGATATTCAAAAAGATGGACGGGGCGGAAGGGAACTTTGATGCCGAACTCTTCCGCGAGTGTCGTCAGGAGGGCGTAACAGTCGTCGTGGAAACAAACGATCTCCTCGACGCCGAGGGCGGAGAGCTTCTCGACGAACCGTTTCGCCTCTCTTTTCACCGGGCTGGGTTTTCCCAGGTGGACATAACCGACAGTGCAAAAATAGTCCGCCCCCTCCACGGTCGTCACCCCTTTGAAAAGGGGACTGTTCAACTGCTCACGCACCATGTCGCCGACTATACAAAGGTTCATCACGGCCTTCCCTGGCTCTCCTTGTTTGATGACCGTCGGAAGGCTTGACAACTTCTCGAAATTTTCGAAGGACGCCGCAGGGATTCCCAGGGCGCCGGTCTCCTCCTGGCGTTGATTCAATAGGTCAAAAGGGTTGGCTTTGGTGGGACAGACCTGGTTACAAGCCGCGCAGGTCACGCAAGAGCTCACGATCGGGGGGACGCCCCCGGCCACAAGACTTTTCATCTCCTCCTGAGCGCGTTTCTTGTCATATTCTACATAGGGACAAAATACAAAGCATTCGCCACAAAAATCACATCGTTCTGGATAAAACATCATCAACCTCCTTAAGTATTTTAAAGAGCCCTGTCCGAAAGACGGACTCGGAAGACGGGTTCCAAAGCTCGCGCTTCGTACCACATGCGAGCTGAAATATCAAGCCGGAATGATGAGGTTTTTGGAGGGATCTATCGAAGGAAATTCAAACGGCGGGTAGGGGCGGACGGGGTCATAAAGACTCCCCGCCTGCCTTCGCAAATTCTCTCAGGAGTTCCTCCTGACGCTTGTTAAGGTTAGTCGGGGTTGACACGGTTATCTGGACGATTTCGTCGCCCCTTCCGAAGCCCCTTAGGTGAGGAACGCCCTTGCCCTTCAGTCGGAACATCTTGCCGCTCTGCGTGCCCTTGGGAATCTTCAGCTTCTCAGACCCCTGGAGGGTGGGGATCTCTATGGTCGCCCCGAGGGCCGCTTGGGTGATCGAGATTGGTATCCGGCAATAAACATCACTTCCGTCCCTCTGGAAGAACTCATGGGGTTCGACATGGATAAAGACATAGAGGTCGCCGCTCGGACCACCGTATTTTCCCTCCTGCCCTTCCCCTCGCAACCGCAGCCGTGACCCTGTGTCGACACCGGCAGGAACCTTGATGTGCACGTTCCTGTTGACTTTCACTTTCCCGACTCCCAGACAGTCGGGGCAGGCGTTCCTGATGACCCTTCCTTCACCCCGACAATCCGGGCAGGTCGTGCTGATGCTGAAGAAGCCGCTCGACTGCGTCACTTGTCCCATACCGCGGCACCGCGGGCAGACTTCGGGGGCCGTACCAGGAGCCGCGCCGCTCCCACCGCATTTCTTGCAGTTTTCGTGTCTTTCGATGGTGATGTCTTTTTCGACGCCGTTTACAGCATCAAGAAAGGAAATCTTCAGGTCATAGCGTACGTCGGCACCCGGGCGGGCCGCCGTCTTCGACCTCCTTGCCCCGGTAAAGCCGAAAACGTCTTCAAAGATATCGCCGAAACTCGAAAAAATGTCTTCGAAACCCGAGAAACCGCGGAAACCGGACCCGTTCAGGCCTTCATGTCCGAATCGGTCATATACCTGTCTCTTCTCCGGGTCCCTGAGGACTTCGTACGCCTCGGCGGCCTCCTTGAACTTTTCTTCTGCCGATTTATCTCCGGGGTTCTTGTCGGGGTGATAACGCATGGCGAGGCGGCGGTAACCCTTCTTTACCTCGTCCTCTCCGGCGCCCCTTGAAACCCCCAAGATTTCGTAATAATCTTTCTTTGCCATTCTTAATACAAGACTCTCAAGCACCGTGGCCGATCAGTTTCGCCGCCGTTCGGGTGCATTAACGGTGAATATTCGTCGACATCACTATATATTAATAATCCCCGACTCGATGTCAAGGTCAGGCTGGACGCCCGACGAGGCGGGTCATAGCTTCTTCGTATTTTTCCCTCGTTTTTTCGATTATATGGGGGGGAAGTTGCGGGGCTGGGGGTTTTCGGTCCCATCCGATCGAGATGAGATAGTCTCTGAGAAATTGCTTGTCAAAACTCTTCTGCGGCCTTCCTTCTTCGTATTCATCTTCCGGCCAGAACCTTGAAGAATCAGGGGTAAGAAGTTCATCTATCAAAATCAGGTTGCCGTCCTCGGTGAGACCGAATTCCATCTTCGTGTCGGCTATGATTATGCCCCTTGCCTCCGCCATAGCTGAGGCCTTTTCGTAAATCCTGATGCTTATGTCGATCACCTTCTCCGTCATGGTTCCGCCGACGAGCGCCTCCATCTCCGTCCTGGTGATCGGTGTGTCGTGGTCGCCTTCCCTTGCCTTCGTCGAAGGAGTGAAGATCGGACTCTCCAGTTTCGACGACTCTTTGAGGCCGTCGGGAAGCCTGATGCCTGAAACGACCTTCGATTCGCAGTAGTCTTTCCAGGCGGAGCCGCTGATGTAACCCCTGACGATGCATTCGACGGGAAGCGCAGAGGCTTTCTTCACCATCATCGTCCGGCCGTCAAGCGTCTCCCGGTAAAGGCGGCTGGGCTCGGGGAACCGGCGGACGTCCGTTGTTATCAGGTGGTTCGGTACTATGTCCTTCGTGTTCTCGAACCAGAAAGCAGACATACCAGTCAGGACCTTGCCTTTGCCCGGGATCGGATCGGGCATCACCACATCAAAAGCTGAAATCCTGTCCGTCGCCACCATCAGCAGGACGTCGTCCACCTCGTAGGTATCCCGGACCTTTCCCCTGCTGAAAAGCTTGAGGTTCTCAAAGTCCGTACTGTACAGCCCATTTTCCACAGCTTATCCTTTTTCTGACGGTTTTTTATCTCAAAAAGGGATTGGTCCTCTTCTCACGGCCGACAGTCGATGTAGGCGACGACCCGTAGTTATGTCCGGGAAGCACGATCGTGTCGTCGGGGAGGGTCAGGATCTTTTCCTTTATCGAGCGGTACATGACTGTCCATGATCCTCCCGGAAGGTCCGTCCTGCCGACGGCTCCGACAAAAAGGGTGTCGCCCGTGAATACGTACCCATCCGTATAGAGGCATATCCCCCCGGGTGTATGGCCGGGCGTGTGTAGGACCTCGAGCACCACGCTCCCCACTGCGATCGTATCACCGTCACTCACCGTGATATCCGCCGGCGGCGACGGTTTGGCCCCGAACATCCTGAGTACCATCGCGGGAGTCGACACCAGCATGTCCGCGTCGGCTTCATGGACAACGATCAAGGCGCCCGTCTTTTTCTTCATCTCCTGGTTGCCCGATATGTGGTCCACGTGACCGTGGGTGTTTACGATGTACTTGACCCGAATCCCCTTTTTATCGGCTTCCCTTAGTATGCCGTCGACGTCGGCCGCCGGGTCTATGACCAGCCCCTCACCGGTCTCCGGGTCACCCACTATGTAAGCGAATACGGCCATGTGGCCGACCTGCATCTGCTTTAGAAACATATAAACCCCTGTTTAGAGTCCAGATTCAAAGTTCAAATTCCGACGTTTGGAAACGCCTGACTGCCGAAGACCAAGCGTTGACAGCCTCTCGACGAGGGGCGTTTTTAGCATTAAGAGCACCGGTAAGTCAATTTTTTTGCCCGCCACCTTCATGCCTCCTGAGAATGGCGCCGAAGAATCCGTCTGTGCCATGTCTGTGCGGATAGGTCTTGAAATAACCGCCGTCAGTGAGACTTGCGTCGATGTCCTGCGAGGGCTCCACCATAGTGAAATCATCGTTATCCGCAAGAAAAGCCCGAACGACTCCTTCGTTTTCTTCGTCGGAAATCGTGCAGGTGCTGTAAACAAGGACCCCTCCCTTCTTCACGCACTGCGCCGCGTTTGCCAGGATGCGTTTCTGCAGGGGAGGAAATTTTTTCATCTCTTCCGGCGTAAGCCGCCACTTGATCTCCGGGTTCCGCCGCAGAGTGCCTAGGCCCGAGCAGGGCACGTCGACAAGGACCCGGTCAAAGGCACGCTGTAGATCAGCCTTAGGCTTTTCCAAGGCATCCGCCTCGACGGGCTCGATGATCTTTGCCTGAAGCCTGCCAGCCAGCTCCTCGAGCAAGGCTAGCTTACGGGCATTGATGTCCATGGCTAAAATCCTTCCCTCGTTCTGCATCAGCGCGGCAAGATGGGTCGTTTTTATACCCGACCCCGCACAGACATCGATGACCGTCTCCCCCGGCAACGGCGCCAACAGACGAGAAACCAACTGAGACGCCTCATCTTGAACCACGAAGCAACCTTCAGCGAAGGCACGCAACCTTCTGACAGATCCGGGAAGGCCGGAGAGTATGAGTCCGTCGGGGGAATAAACGGTGTAACGGGCCTCGCAGCCATCTTCGGAAAGCCTACGGGCGAGGACTTCCCTCTCGACTTTGAGCCGATTGCTCCTCACTGTGAGCGGCGGTATCTCATTGTTTGCCCTGCACAATTCGGCAGTCTCTTCAAGGCCCAGAAGTCGGACCCACATCTCCACCAACCATTCCGGATGAGAATGGAGCACCGCAAGATGCCGCGTCGGTTCTTTCTCGGGGTCGGGATACGAGACGCCCTTCCCTTCCCTCATATACCTTCGGAGAAGGGCGTTCACAAGGCCGGCACCTGCCCGATTCTGCGCCGCTTTCGTCGTTTCAACGGCCTCGTCGATCACGGCATAATCTGGTATCCGGTCCATCGTAAGGAGCTGGTGAAGGGCCACCCTGAGGACGTTTCTGATACCGGTGTCCAGGGCGTCCGCGCCTCTTTCGTAAAGCCGTCCGATTATCCAGTCATACCGGCCTCTTGCACGGATGGTCCCGTAAACAAGATGGGTGAGGAGCCTGCGGTCCTGGACACCCATGGCCGTTTTCGTCAACACCTCGTCGAGCAGGGGCTCCGCATAGGCGCCCTTTTCTTCAACGCGGTTGAGTATCTCAACGGCGAGACTCCTCGGATTCACTTTTGCACAGCGACTGGGCCTTCTTCTCTTCACCGAAGAATCTCCCCCGGCATCACCCTGTATCCCCTGAGGAAATCCTGGATTCCCATTCTCTTCCTGCCCTCTATTTGCACGTCCAGAGGATAGACGAAGCCGTCCCGCGCCGCCACGCGTAGTTCCTGCGACCCAATTTGGACAACGGCCCCCGGCGACCCGGTCCCTTGCGCTTCTTCTCCGCGGGCAAAAAATATCTTGAGCTGTTTGTCTCTCAGGTATGCATAGGCACCCGGCGATGACGACAGGCCGCGGATTAGATTGATGATGTCCTTCACGCCAGCGTTCCAGTCGATGTGGCCATCTTCCTTTTTCAGACGCGGCGCATAGGTCGCAATCGTATGATCCTGTGGTGTCCTCTTCGCCGTCCCTTTCACCACACCCTCGACCGCCTCGACGAGCAGGCGTGCCCCTTCTTCCGCCAGCCGGTCATGGAGTGTGTCGTATGTGTCTTCCGGCCCGATCGGAAACTCTTCCTGGAGCAGGATGTCGCCCGAATCTACGCCCCTATCCATGACGATTACTGTCACACCGGTCTTCTCCTCGCCCCGGATCAGGGCCCAGTTGATGGGTGCAGCTCCCCTGTAGAGGGGCAAAAGTGACGGATGTACGTTGAGACAGCCCAGCCGCGGAAAATCGATGACCTCCCCAGGCAGGATCTGGCCGAAGGCAACCAGAACTACCATGTCGGGGGCGATCTCTCGGAATAACTCGAGAAACGATTCGTCCCGCACCTTGTCCGGTTGGAGCACCGGGATACCGTATTCTTCCGCCGTCCTCTTCACGGGGGACGCCTCGCTCTTGCGGCCCCTCCCGCGGGGACGGTCCGGCTGGGTGACGACGGCCGACACGGGATAGCGTTCATCGATCAACTTTCTAAGCGACGGGACTGCGAATTCCGGCGTACCCATAAAAAGAATCCTCGGCTTCTCCTCAGCGGCCATAAGCGACCTCCTCTCGACCTCCCCGGCCTCGGTCACATCCGCAGTCCGGGGCTTTCCCTTGAATCATCACATGAAATTCAAAGGGTCAACATCGACCCGAACGTCGACCCCTCTCCGGCGACGTTGGCTCAAAATGTTTTGCGCCACCCCATGGAGCGACTGTACACTCTTGCCCTTCAGGATCAGTTGCCACCGGTACCTACCCTTGAGCTTAGGGATCGGCGCCTCCGCCGGCCCTATTATGTCCACACTCTCTCCCGGCGCCAGCGACTTCGCCAACGCCCTAGTCATTTCGGCAACCTCTCGGGCGCATTCTTCTACGTTTTCCTTTTTCAGACCCGATATTCGGACATTGACCAGCCGCAAAAAAGGCGGATAGCCCAGGGCCTTCCGGAGGACGATCTCCTCTTCGTAAAAACCGCGGTAGTCGTGCCCACAGGCGAAACGAACGGCGTAGTGCTCCGGGTTGAAGGTCTGAATGATCACCCGCCCGGTCTCGTCTCCCCTCCCCCCCCGGCCGGAGACCTGAGTCAAGAGCTGGAAGGTGTACTCGGCCGCCCTGAAGTCGGGGAGGTTGAGCGAGGCATCGGCCATGATGACCCCGACCAGCACGACATTGGGATAGTCGTGTCCTTTCGCTACCATCTGTGTCCCAATAAGGATATCGATCTCGCCCCTGTCGAGGGCAAGCAGGGTCTTTTCCTGCTGAGCCCTCCCTCCGGCCATGTCGCTGTCCATTCTTCCGACCCTTGCCCCGGGAAAGATCTTCGCCACCTCGGCCTCCAGCCTTTCCGTTCCCGCACCATAACTCCGCACCCGGTTTCCTTTACAGGCGGGGCAAAGCGGAGGAGCCTTGACGGAAAAATCGCAATGGTGACATTTTAGAATACCTGACGCGGCATGGAAAGTCAGCGACACGGAGCAGTTGAGGCATTTCAAGACGTACCCGCAATCGGCGCAGAAAAGAAAGGTATGGAACCCCCGCCTGTTGAGGAAGAGAAGCGTCTGCTTTCCCGTTTCGAGTGTCTCGCCGATAGCCTCCACGAGCGGACGGGAAAGGAGGGGAGTTTTTCCCTTTTCCTCCCGCTCTCTGCGTAGATCCAGGACCTCCACCTCGGGAAGCCCCAGACCCTTGGGCCGGTCCGTCAGCACCAGATGACGGTATTTCCCCCGGAGGGCGTTAGAGTAAGATTGTATGCTCGGCGTGGCCGACCCTAAGATGACCGTCGCCCCTCTCTGCCTCGCCCTCACGACCGCGAGGTCCCTGGCGTTGTAAGGCATCCGTTCATCCTGTTTGTATGAATTGTCATGCTCCTCATCGACGATGATCAGTCTCAGATCCCGGACGGGGGCAAAAAGGGCGGAACGGGCACCAACAACAAGCCGGATGTCACCCCGCGCAACCATCCTCCACTGGTCATAACGCACGGCTGCCGGCACGCCGCTGTGCAATACGGCCATTTCGTGTTCCTTGAATCTATCCCTGAGGCGACTCAGCAATTGCGGCGTCAGCGCGATCTCGGGCACGAGATAGATGACGCTTCCCCCAAGGTCAAGGGCCTCTGCGAGGGCCCGGAAATAGACCTCAGTCTTGCCGCTCCCCGTGACGCCGTGGAGAAGAAACGGGGAAAACTTCCCGGAAAGGAGGCCTTTCAGAATTTCCTTTGCAGCCCCTTCCTGGGCGCTGTTGAGTGTCACGGCATCCATTTTGGCGATGGTCGGTCCGGCCGACGCCTTTCGATAAACCTCCCGTTCGGTTACGACGACGGCTCCTTTTTCCCCCAGCCGCCTCACGGTATCCGCCGTCACGCCGAACCGCCGGCGTAGCTCCGAAAACGTCGTCTCACCCGCCTCTGAGAGGTATTGGACCACCGCCCCGGCCTTCTCGGATAATCGGCCGTTGCACCAACCCGGCGCCATCGAAACGAATTTTTCTCTCCGGGCCGTCACTGCCGGCCTCGCCATCCTTTCTTCGATACGGATCATCCCTTTTTGCTGAAGACGATTGAGGGATCGAAGAAGCTGACGAGAGTCCGCTTCTCTTTGCAAAGAAGCGACGGAGAGGCCGCCGGGATTTTTCCTGAGGATATCAAGGATCGTACGCTCCCTCTCGGTCAATCCGTCGGCGCCGCCGTCGCCCACGAGGCATACCCAACGGCCGCTGTCGATGTTTATCCCGCCCGGCAATATCTCTTCCAGGGCCTTACCGAGTGGATACATGTAGTATGCCGCGGCCCAGCGGTAAAATTCGTAATCATCCTCTTTAAATAAGGAAGTTTCATCGAGAACTTCAAGTATTTCTTTCAATCCTTCACGCTCGGCCTGCCCCAGGATTCCCACGATATAGCCCGTCAATCTTTTTCTGCCGAAAGGAACGAGAACCCGTTTGCCCAGGGCGATGTCTCCCGCAAAATTCTCAGGAACGGCATAGGTGAAGGTTTTTTCCGAGGGAACGGCGACGGCGACTTCCACATACATGCTCTGTAGGTTCTCCCGATAGTGTCGTGCCGGGGCGAAAACGCCAAAACAAGAAACACGACCCGGCGATGCTGAAAATATGCCATAAGCAATGCTCGAAGCAAGGGTTAATTGCCTGCGGGGCACAATAAAAAACCCCGGATTCTACCCCGGGGTTCGACGCAACCGACTGATGCGATGGGATACTACTCTCCCCTTTGTTTTTCGATCTTCTCTTCTTTCGTCTTGCACTCGATACAGAGCGTCGTCACCGGCCTCGCCATCAACCTCTTTTCGGATATCGGCCCCCCGCATCTCTCGCATATCCCGAATGTCCCGTCGTCGATGCGCTCGAGCGCTTCCTGCATTTTCTTGATGAGCTTCCGCTCTCGGTCGCGGATACGCAACTCGAAATTCCTGTCCGACTCGAGGGACGCCCTGTCGTTGGGGTCGGGAAAATTCTCCTTCTCGTCAAGCATCTCTGAGACGGTTTTTTCCGCGCCTCCCAGGAGCTCGTTGATCTTTTGATTTAGAAGTCCTCTAAAGTACTCAAGTTTTTCAGGCTTCATGACATCTTTTCTCTCGGAGTCTGACTAAACTGTCGGTATTCTGAAATTTGCTTTTATACAATAAGCATTTTTCCTTTGTAAAGAAAAAAATTGCCCTTCCCTAAGCGTAAATTTTCCTTATCTTTTCCACGACGTTAGTGGTCGATACGCCTTCAACCTGGGGTATGATCGCCACCCTTCCTCCCCATTTTCTCACCGACTCCCTACCGGCTACGTTCTTCTCGTCCCAATCGCCCCCCTTGACGATGACGTTCGGTTTGAGCTCCTCAATCAGCGTGACCGGCGTTTCCTCGGCAAAAATGGTTACGAAATCCACAGCTTCCAGCGATGCGACGACTTCGACCCTTTCCGTTTCGGGGACGAGAGGCCTTTTCTCGCCCTTGATCGCCTTTACCGACGAATCGCTGTTGACAGCAACGACAAGCACGTCTCCGAGCTTTTTCGCCTCTCCCAGGTACCGTGTATGGCCGACATGGAGTATATCGAAACATCCGTTCGTGAAGACGATCTTCTTCCCCCTGGCCTTTAGCCGGTCAACCTCACCTTTGAGTTCTTCCCATGAGCGTATTTTTTCTTTTACCACTCGAACCTCGTCTTCTTTACCCCACAACCTTCGGCCTCAGGTCTCATACCGCCCTCGCCAACGTCAACGCCGCCACCTCCGAGGCGCCGCATTTCCCCAGAACCCTCGCGCACTCCCTCACCGTGCTTCCCGTCGTGTAAACATCATCTATGAGCAGTACCTTTTTCTCCTTCACCGCCTCCGGCCTCACGACTTCAAAGGCCCCCCGGATGTTGCGGAGCCTGTCGTCCCTACCCAGACCGGTCTGAGGTTCCGTGTAAATCTTTCTCTTCAAGACACCGAAATCCATCGGGACGGCGTGCCGCCGTGAAATCTCCCTCGCCAGGACCACGGCCTGGTTGAAACCCCGTTCTTTTAACCTTCTCCTGTGGAGTGGAACGGGCACAATCAGCGAATAATCCTCAATTCTCAGGTCTTCATAGCGAAACTCCGCCATGAAGCGACCCAGGACCTCGCCGAGGTTGATCCGGCCCCGGTATTTGAACCTGTGGATCACCTCGAGAAGAACGGCATCGTACACCCCTACGGCCCTCGCAAGGGAAAATGATTCCTTCGACCGGATGCAATCCGCACACCGGTGGTTGATTTCCTCCTCATTCGGATAAGGAATGCCGCAGACCGGGCAGAGTGGTGCACGGATAAAGCGGATTTCGGAAAGACAGGCGCCGCAGAAGGTCGTCATACCCCTCCCCAGCAAAGCGCCGCAGGAGCAACATGCGGGAGGGAAGATGAGGTCCGCAAGACCGGTCATGAAGGACTTCACTTCACATGCCCTTGTCGAGGCTCGTTATCTCCGTCACATCATCCCTGATCTCCATCCGGGGGACATCCGACCACAGGCGCTCTAGGTCATAAAATTCTCTTACCGGCTCTAAGAAGACATGGATAACGACGTCGCCGTAATCAATGAGAATCCATTTCCCGATACGATCCCCTTCGACCCCGAGGGGTAATTTCGTCTCTTTTTTCATGTCTTCTTCGATGGAAGAAGCGATAGCCTGGACCTGCCGGTCCGAGCTTCCGCTGCAGATGACAAGATAGTCGGCGATGGATGAAAGCTTCTTTACCTTCAGAACGACGACATTCGTCGCCTTCTTCTTGAGAATGGTGTTGACGATGAGAAGAACGGCCTTTCTCGTGCTCAATTCTTTCTTGACCAGGGCTACCTCCTTGAGGTGTGTTATTAAGTTGTTGTTATGTTAGCGCAATCACAAAAACCTGTCAATGCCATTCTCCATCCGGGCCCATCGATGGGGGTTGATAGGGTTGATGAAGGCGACCTCCTGTGATAAAAGGCCTTTACTTCATTTTTTGCGGGACGTCGCCATGCAGGAGAAAATTCTAAAGAGGGTTCAGGTAAACATGCCCTTTCATTCCCTCTACCGCAAGTACCTGCCGATGGTAGTGGAAAAGGGCATCAACCCGGAAATCTGCTTCAGCCACGATGACATCGAAAACTTCATGGTCCAGGACTATGTCCGTGTGGCGGAAGTGCTTATCGACCACGGCCTGACGGTCACCTTCCACGCGCCTTTCATGGACCTGCGCCCCGGCGCCGTGGACCAAAAAATCAGACAGGCCTCCATCGAAAGGCTCATGCAGGTCTTCGATATCGCGCCGTTCTTCAGGCCGAATTGCATCGTCTGTCATCCCTCTTTCGACGATCGTTACTACGTGTCGACGGAAGAGGCCTGGGTCGAAAACAGCCTGGACACGTGGGGCAAGTTCATCACCCTCGCCGAGGAAATGGACACGACGATCGCCCTCGAAAACGTGTACGAAAAAACGCCTCATCAACTCTGCCGTCTTTTTCGCGGCCTCGACGCGGCGAATCTGATCTTCTGTTTCGATGCCGGACATTTTAACGCCTTTTCAAACCGCAGCTTCGAGCAGTGGATGGAAGAACTCGGTCCCTTCCTGGGGCAACTTCACCTGCACGACAACAGCGGCGTCGCCGATGAGCATCTGCCCGTCGGCGATGGGAACTTCCCCTTCGCCAGGCTTTTCTCGACGGTCGAAGAGATGAAGGTCCGTCCGATCATCACCCTCGAGCCCCACACGGAAGAGAATTTCTGGAAGACACTCAAGAACCTTGAAACAATAGGGCTTCCAGCATAAGGGCGCTCTCGCCGGAGTACAGCCTTTTGCCTTTAGCCCAAAGTAATTCTGCGGAGGAGACATGAAGATCGGTTTTGTCGGTACGGGTTATGTAGGGCTTGTCGCTGCGACCTGTTTCGCCCACATGGGTAACGACGTGACCTGTGTCGATGTAGACGAGAAGAAGATCGCTTCCCTGAATAAGGGCATCGTCCCGATATACGAGCCCGGCCTCGAGCTTCTGGTAAAGAAGAACTTGGAAGGCGGCCGACTAAAATTCACTACTGACCTTGCAGAGGCGGTGGCGAATTCCCTCTTCCTGTTCATCGCCGTCGGGACCCCTCCTGATGCCAACGGGGCCGCCGACCTCAAGAATGTCCTCTCCGTTGCCGAGGGCATAGGGCGTATCATGAACGAATACAAGATCATCATCAACAAATCCACCGTCCCCGTCGGCACCGCGGACAAGGTCAGAGAGACGATCGACAGAGAACTGAAGAAGCGCAATGTCTCCGTCGAGTTCGACGTCGTCTCCAACCCCGAATTCATGAAAGAAGGCGACGCCGTCAACGACTTTCTGAAGCCCGACCGCGTCGTCATCGGCGTCGACAACGTACGGACGGCCGAGTTGATGAAAGAAATATACGCCCCCTTCGCGATGGACCGCGAAAAGGTGATCGTGATGGACATCAAGAGCGCCGAATTGACCAAGTACGCGGCAAACGCGATGCTGGCGACGAGGATATCGTTCATGAACGAGATAGCCAACATCTGCGAAAGGGTGGGCGCCGACGTGGCAAAGGTGCGGCTGGGGATCGGGTCGGATAGTAGGATCGGTTATTCATTCATCTACCCCGGACTCGGATACGGAGGCTCCTGTTTTCCGAAGGACGTGAAGGCGCTGATTTCAACCGCCGAGGAGGCACGGTACGAGCCAAAAATCCTGAAGTCCGTCGATGAGATGAACATGAGACAGAGACGCCTCTTCATGGAAAAGATAATCCGCTACCATTCAGACAAAGAGGGCCTCAAAGGTAAGACTGCTGCGGTCTGGGGACTGGCCTTCAAGCCGAACACCGACGACGTCCGGGAATCGCCCGCACTGGAGATCGTCCGCATGTTGCTCGCCGAAGGCGCGCACGTCCAGGCCTACGACCCGGAAGCACAAAAAGAGGCGAAGAAGGTCTTGGGACGCGCTCCCGGGGTCTCATACTTCAAAAACGCTTACGACGCGCTCTCAGGAGCCGATTTCCTGGTCCTCGCGACGGAATGGCACTTTTTCAGGAACCCCGATTTCGACCGGATGAAAAAACTCATGAAGAGTCCCGTCGTCTTCGACGGGAGAAACCAGTATGACCCGGCAGAGATGAAGAGCAGAGGCTTCGTGTACGTCTGCGTCGGCCGCTGTCAACAGGTCTGAGCGTTGCTGAACTATATCTTGCGAAGACTCATCTTCATGGTGCCTTTGCTGATCGGAATAACGATCATCTGCTTTGCCGTCATACATATCGCCCCCGGCTCCCCGACCGACCTGCAGACCCAGATGAACCCCCGTGCTTCGGCGGAGGTGAAAGAGAGGTTGAGGGCACTTTACGAACTCGACAAGCCCCTCCATGAGCAGTACCTATCCTGGCTTAAAAAGCTCGTCGTTCTCGACCTGGGGAATTCCTTTTCTCCCGACGGCCGACCCGTGGCGGATAAGATACTGGAAAGAATCCCTATCACCATCATCATCAACGCCCTTTCCCTCGGCCTCATCATCGTTGTCGCCCTTCCCGTCGGAGTTGCCTCCGCCGTCCGCCGGAATTCCCTCTTCGACAAAATCACGACCGTGCTTGTCTTCATCGGCTTTGCCATGCCGACGTTCTGGCTCGCCCTTCTACTGATGATCCTCTTCGGCATCCACCTGGGATGGCTCCCCATCTCGGGGATCCGTTCCCTCAACTACGAATACCTGCCGCCGTTCAGCGCCTTCGCGGACCTCGTCAAGCACCTGATCCTCCCCGTGTTCCTTTCCGCCTTCGGGGGCATCGCGGGTTTCTCCCGTTACATACGGGCCAACATGCTCGAGGTCATCCGGCAGGATTACATCACCACGGCGAGGGCAAAGGGCCTGAGCGAAAGGACGGTCATCTACAAACACGCATTGAGGAATGCCCTGCTGCCAGTGATCACGATCCTCGGCCTCTCGGTGCCCGGTCTCATCGGCGGGAGCGTGATCTTCGAAACCATCTTCGCGATCCCCGGCATGGGACAGCTTTTTTACATGTCGGTCATGTCGCGGGATTACCCGGTCATCATGGGTATTCTCGTCATCGGCGCCGTGCTCACGCTCGTTGCCAACCTGCTCGCCGACGTCTGCTACGCCCTGGCCGACCCGAGGATAAGAGTACAATAAGAGCAAAATACGCCATGGATTTCTGGAGTCGATTCAAGAAAAACAAACTGGCCCTCGGAGGGAGCATCATCGTCGTGCTCTTCTTCGTCGTGTCGATCTTCGCCCCGTTGCTTTCGCCTCACGACCCCGGGGAGATCAACCTCCAGAACGTCCTCGCTCCGCCCTCGGTGGATAATCCGCTTGGCACGGACGAGCTTGGCCGGGACGTCCTGAGCAGGATGGTCTGGGGATCGAGGATTTCTCTCAAGGTGGGCTTCGTCTCGACAGGCATCGCCATCCTGATCGGCATAGTCCTCGGGGCTGTTGCGGGATATTACGGAAGATGGGTGGATTCCCTCATCATGCGGACGGTGGACATAATGCTCTGTTTCCCCACCTTCTTCCTGATCCTCGCGGTCATCGCCTTCCTCGAGCCCTCTATTTGGAATATCATGGCAATCATCGGCCTCACGGGGTGGATGGGCATCACCAGGCTGGTTCGGGCCGATTTCATCAGCCTGAAGGAGCGGGACTTCGTGCAGGCCGCCCGGGCCATCGGCGCAGGCGACATGAGGATCATCTTCATCCACATCCTCCCGAACGCCATGGCCTCCGTCCTCGTCGCCGCCACCTTCGGGGTCGCTGGCGCGATACTGACCGAATCCGCTCTGAGCTTTCTCGGCATCGGGGTGCAACCGCCGACACCGAGCTGGGGGAACATCCTGACCGCGGGGAAGGACAACATCGACATCGCCTGGTGGCTCTCCTTTTTCCCGGGATTAGCCATCCTCTTGACCGTACTCGGCTATAACCTCCTGGGAGAAGGGATACGTGATTCACTCGACCCGAGGCTGAGAGGATAAGGCGATTTCTGAATAAAGGATTGAAGCATCATGTACATCGATTCTCATGCGCACCTGGAAATGAAGGAGTTCGACCGGGACCGCGCAAAAGTGGTGAAACGGGCGCTGGAAGCTGGGGTAGAATACATCGTAACCGTCGGAACGACGCTGGAGGACTGCCGGAAGGCTCTCGCGATCGCGAAGCAGCATGAAAACGTCTTCGCCGTCGTCGGCATCCACCCCCACGAAGTGAAAAGCATTGATCCTGAGACCTATGACACGATCCGAAGCCTCGCATCGGCGGATAAAGTCGTGGCCTACGGGGAAATCGGCCTCGACTTCTTCCGAAACCTCTCCCCTAAAGACGTTCAGATAAAGAGATTCGGCGAACAGCTCGAACTGGCGGAAGAACTGGACCTCCCCGTCGTGATCCACGACCGCGAAGCCCATCGCGAAACGCTCGAGATGCTGAAAGGCTGGAAGGGCAAAAAAAGGGGCGTCGTTCACTGCTTCTCCGGCGACAGGACGATGGCTATGGAGTGTATCGACCTCGGGTTCTACATCTCTATCCCCGGCCCCGTCACGTTCCCCAAGTCCGAGAAAATGCGTGATGTCGTCAAAGGCGTCCCCCTGAACCGGCTCCTGATCGAAACTGACGCCCCCTACCTCACACCCCACCCCTACCGGGGAAAACGGAACGAACCCGCCTACGTAGTCTTCACCGCCCGCAAGATAGCAGAGGTCAAGGGAATCACACCGGAGGAAGTCGGAAAGGTCACTTCACAGAACGCGAAGGACATTTTCGGCCTGCCGATAGAGATTGCATGACTTCGTCTCTTGCGCGCCAACTTCCATCAATTCTCCAACAATTTTCTTGACAAAACATATCGTAACAGCGTTAACTCATTTCACAAATATCCCTTCCGGCCGTTCTTCTTGATTTTCGTAACGCCGTTCATGTTGTAGCATTCATCCTGGAGGCCTTATGTCATCCAAGGTCATCTACGAGCGCTTCCTCTGGTTCCACACCAAGGTCAGGGAAAGGAAATACCCGAACACCCGGAGTCTTGCGGAAAAATTCGAGATATCGCGAAAAACGGCCCAGCGCGACATCGCTTTCATGCGGGACAGGTTGGGGGCGCCGCTTTACTACGTACCGGAGCGGAGGGGCTTCGCATACGACATAGATGCTTACGAGCTTCCCGGTTTTTGGCTGAACGAAACAGAACTTTCCTCGCTACTTGTCTCCTACCGACTTGCCTCATCGATTCCCGACAACCATCTCAAGAATTCTCTGAAATCTTTCATCAACAAGGTTATCTCAAGATTTTCTGGACCTGGGTATGTATCCATCGCCGACCTGTGCGAAAAAGTATCGGTCAAGAATATCGAATATTCAAGGACAAACGAGAAAATTTTTCAGAAAACCCTTGAAGCCCTGCTTTACGGAAACACGATCAGGATAGATTACCGGTCGCCCCATACGGGAAACGTTACAAGCCGGGATATTCTGCCCCTCCACTTGCTGCAATACATGGGTACATGGCATATCATCGCCTATTGCGCTTTAAAGAACGAGATTCGCGATTTTGTCCTCTCCCGAATCCGGTCCATAGCTCTTTCCCCGCTTAAAATAACCCATCGCGCAGCCGAAAGCTCGATCAAAAACTACATAAGAAAAAACTTCGGGATTATATACAGCAACGAGACTGTCGATATATGTTTGCGTTTCTCACCCGAAGTGGCCGGTTGGGTGGCGGAGCAGGTCTGGCACCCTAAGCAGAAGACGCAATGGGAGGATGAAAATACCCTCTGTTTAATTTTCCCCGTGGCCGATTTCCGAGAAGTTAAACGTGAAATACTAAAATTCGGCTCCCGGGTTGAAGTCCTGTCTCCTGAACGTCTCCGAGAAGAAATTAGACAAGAAATCAAAAAAATGGGGGAAATTTACCGGTAGGACACCATTTGGGGGACCGGATGTGATAGAAGATAACGTCATTGTAAATTTGAACGAGTAACATCCTGAATCAGCGGGGCCGACGGCACGCATTCAGGCGCCTCAAGGCGCCATTTAAAATGCCCACTAACTATCATTGAGATTATCGGGAGAACCGGAAGAGACCCAAAGCCGCAACAAAATCACCGGAAAGTTTACTTGGGTAAAGGTGAAGAGAGATGAATTTCGATGAAATATTCACAAAGGCAATAGGAAACAAACCATTTCCTTACCAGAAAAAGTTGGCTGAAAGAGCGGATCATCTTTCGCTTCTTGAGATTCCCACAGGGATGGGCAAGACGGCGGCGGCAATATTAAGTTGGCTGTGGCGTAAGCGGTTTGCATCGGAAGATATCCGCGATATCACTCCGAGACGCCTCGTCTACTGCCTACCCATGCGTGTGCTCGTTGAGCAAACCAGGAATTACGCGGTTGAATGGCTCAACAATCTTGACCTACTGGGAGGAACGGCCAACTTTGATGAAATAGACGACAAACGCATACTCAAGGAATACGACCCATGGAGAGGGGAAGATAATCCCGATAAGATACGGGTGCATATTCTCCTGGGTGGTGATACTGACCGCGATTGGGACATCTATCCCGAGCGTGACACCATTATTATTGGAACGCAAGATATGCTGCTCTCCCGCGCCCTCAATAGAGGCTATGCCATGAGCCGTTACCGCTGGCCGGTCCAGTTCGGCCTACTCAACAACGACTGTCTGTGGGTAATGGATGAAGTACAGCTCATGGGGAACGGCCTCGCAACGACCACCCAGCTCCAGGCGTTCCGCAGGAAGCTCGGCACAGCCAAGGGCGTTCAATCTATCTGGATGAGTGCAACAATCTGTTCTGACTGGCTGGAAACCGTGGATTTTGAATTGAACAGTGACGCACCTGGAAAGCTCGAGATAACCGAAGAAGACAAGGCGCAAGAAGTTTTACAGTTACGGTTCAGGGCGATCAAAAAGCTGCAGAAAGCTGACTTCAAAATTTCGGATGACGGCAAAGCTGAGGCAGATTTGCTTGTTCGGCTTCATAAAGTCGGTACATTGTCATTGATGATAGTGAACACCGTGAAGCGAGCACAGGTTATATACTCAGAACTCAAGAAAAAGAGGTTGGAAGCGGAAGTTGTCCTGTTACACTCAAGATTCCGGCCGCCGGATCGGAAAGCCGCACTTGAGCGACTATTGGCCCCACCGAATAGAACAGGAACAATCGGCATCTGTACGCAGGCCGTGGAAGCCGGAGTCGATGTTTCATGCAGACTCATGGTGTGTGATCTAGCACCATGGGCATCCCTCATACAGAGATTCGGGCGATGCAACCGCAAAGGGGAGTTCAACGCGACTGAAGACTCCCAGATAATATGGATTGAGCCGCAGTATCCGGATGACCCCAAAAAGACTGCGCCTTATTCACCGGAAGACCTCAGAAAGGCAGAATCATTATTGATAGGTTTGTCTGATGCGGGTCCCTGGAATCTACCCGCCGTGAATGAGAATGTGCACTTTACAAGTGTAATCAGGGGGAAAGACATCGTGGAGCTTTTCGATACCACGCCGGACCTTGCGGGGGCGGATATAGACATCTCACGGTTTGTACGAGAAGTGCATGAAAAAGATGTGCAGGTATTCTGGCGAGATTTCGACGATAAAGGACCGTCAGATGATGAACCTGGTCCCTGTCGAGAAGAGTTGTGCAGCGTCCCCATAGCCGATATCAAAAAATTCAATAAAGATTGCCTGCGCTGGGACTATCTCGATAAAAGATGGATAAAATCAGCAAATATATACCCCGGGCTCATCCTTATGCTCAGAGCCGATAACGGCGGTTATGAACCAGACATGGGCTGGACGGGGAAGAAAGGCCGTACTGAACCTGTCACCATTTCCCAAGGTAACATGGAGGATTCAAATGATAGCGATGCGTTAGTTTTCAGCAATCAGTGGCAAACCATAGCTCAGCATACTGAGAAGGTCGTGGCTGAAACAGCCGACCTGATCGAGAAATTTGACCTGGAAGACTGGGGTCGCGATGCACTATTGACAGCCGCGCGCTGGCATGACGCAGGCAAGGCGCATTCAATATTCCAAAATGCTCTTCCAAGACCCGCGTCCGACGATTCAAATCTTTGGGCAAAATCAGCAGGTGGGAAGCTCAATTACAAAAGGCGCCACTTCCGACATGAGTTGGCGTCGGCGATCGCCATGCTTCTCAATGGTCACAGCGACCTATCGGCCTATCTCGCAGCTTCCCATCACGGTAAGGTCAGGCTTTCCATCCGCTCGCTGCCCGATGAAATGGTGCCCGAAGGCGCGAGCCTCCGTTTCGCTCGCGGGATATGGGATGGAGACATACTAAAAGAAGCCGACCTCGGCAGTGGGATTATGATGCCGGAAACTACAATCAATCTGTCCTTTATGGAACTAGGAGAGGATGAGTTCACAGGACCGAGCTGGCTTTCGCGCATGCTTTCCTTGCGTGACAACCCTTCCTACGGTCCGTTCAGACTCGCCTTTCTTGAGGCACTCGTGCGCATCGCAGACTGGCGAGCGAGCATAACCGAAATGGGTAAGGAGGCATGAGAATGACTGACACTCAAAAAATCAGACTCTCAGGCTGCACACCCGAACCGCTCATGGGTTATCTCAAGGCGCTTGGGGTATTCCGCCTCGTGGGAGAACAGAAAGATAGAAGAGCTAAAGGATGCTGGGAAAACGGCGAATTCGTGCTTAAATCACGCCTCAATAAGGAGACGCTTCTTGATTTTTTCAAGAGCGAATATAAGCCCACACCGATCATAGTCCCTTGGAGCGGAGGAGACTACTTCGGTGTCAATATCAAAAGCGATAGCGGCCCGTATACAAAAACGCCTACGGCCACTGCTGTCATTGAAGCCTTCTTGGCATCAACAAGCAAACGACTTTCAGATTATCGGGACGCAATCAAATGCGCGTTAGATGTATTGCAGATTTGCGGTATTACAACCAAAGACAAGATGAAGGACAAGCTTAAATCGACGTATATATCTACTTTGCGTTCAAAATGCGGTGAATCTGTTGTGATGTGGATTGATACTTGCGCAGTAATATCAACTGAAAAAACCAGTTTCAATGCCCTTCTTGGGAGCGGAGGTGGAAGTGACGGGAATACTCACTTCTCAGACAATTTTATGCAGAACCTGTGGGAAGCCTTACCTGATTTTAACGATCAACGCACCGCCCAAAATCAGGTCAGTTCCGAATGGTTGAAAAATGCACTCTACGGCACGCCATTTCGTGGGCTGGTTCCTGAAAGGACATCGGCTCTTTACGATGGAGGTGCAGTTGGAGGCACCAACGCAGGGCAAGGTTTTGAACGAATCTCTTTAGGCAATCCTTGGTCCTTCATTCTCTGCATAGAAGGCACCGTTACACTGGCAGGCTGTATTTCCAGGCGTGAAGGGATTTCATCGTCCGGGTCATTGTCTTTTCCCTTTCAAACGAGGCTGACACCTACTTTTATGGACTCGTCTTCTGACAAGGAAACTACCGGTCGTGAGATATGGATGCCTTTATGGGATAAATACACAGACATTCACGAGATTAGGACGCTTTTTTCAGAAGGGAGGTCATCCATTGGGAGAAGGCAATCAAGCTGTGGTATCGATTTCGCCAGGGCCGTCGCAAGCCTCGGAATCGACCGTGGAATAAGTGCGTTCCAGCGAATTGGGCTTGTTAAGGGCAGAATAGGCGGAGATAAATATAATACCTCAGTGTCACTTGGTCATTTCGATGTGAGATCAAGGCCGGATGTAGACCTTCTGAGAGAGGCGGATGAATGGCTTGATAGGTTCCGGCGGGCAGCTTCTGGTGATAATGCACCTCCACGTTTCATTACTGCCTTGAGGCGCATTGAGTCCTCAATCTTCGCTTTCTGCAAGCACGGCGGCGCTGATCGGTTCTCGGAAATCCTCCGTGCCTTCGGAAATGCCGAACATGAGTTGGCAAAAGGCAATAAGTACAGAGAAGACAAAAATATAAGGCCTCTTGCAGGTCTTTCACGCGAATGGTTGCGAGCAGCAAACGACAAGTCACCTGAATTCGGACTTGCCTTGTCGCTGGCGGGAATATACGACCCTGAAAGCAAGTTGGAACCTATAAGGGCTAATATTGAGCCCGTATCCTACGGGAAATGGAAAAAACAAGAATTCTGTCATGTCTGGAACAATTCCAGCCTTTCCACCAATCTGCTGGCGGTCCTTGAACGCCGCATGATGGATGCCGCAAGGCTCCGTTGTGAAAACCTGCCTTTGATGTCATCATACAAAACATCAATTGGGGCAATCGCCAAATACATAGCAGGGGATGTGGATGATCACAAGATCGAGGAACTGCTTTGGGGCATGATACTCATTGACCACTGGAAGCTACCCAAGGTCAAACCCTTTACCTTCCATGAGGAAAGGAACCGCCTGGAGGAGCAGGAATCTGTTCCAATACCCAGTTCCTATGCCCTCCTAAAACTTCTTTTTCTTCCTAAGGGTTTAAAGATAGATGATTCGGTAACAGTTATCCGGCCTGAGTCGGCGATAACCGCTCTCCTGAGAGCAGGGCGGATAGGAGAAGCGTGCTCAATCACCGCTCGCCGCCTCAGGGCCAGCAGCATAACTCCATTGGCATACCGTAAGGGAGAAAAACATCTTTTCGTTACCGATTGGCAGGCAACAGGTGTTGATCCGATTCGTCTCGGGGCCGCACTGTTGTTCCCTATTTCTCACCGCGGGTTAAACGAATTGAGACAAATGGCCTTGAGACCTGAGAAAAATCACAATGCCGCATAATGGCGGAAGAAAGGATGGATACCATGGTGATAGATTTCGATAGAGTAAAAAACGCCCCCCGCCTTCTCATGGAGGCAAATCTCAAACCTATACAAGGTCTTCGTTTTCAGCCAACAGGTTTCCCAGACCTCGGTGCAGCCCGCTACACGGCACCGGATGGGACTGAGATGTTACTCGTAGAATCGGCTCAATCAGTGGCGAACAGAATGGAGCTGGCCTGTTGGGACGACGCGACTGATGATTTGATAGATGGGCTTCGTGGCCTTCCTTATATCTTTGTAAAACTCCCTGATGGGAGAAAGCTGACCAACTCGATCCTGGAGTCTCATCGTATCAATTCGCCTTACATCCTTGAGGGTGAAGATAAAAAAGTCTTTGACCTGTTGAAAGCCGGCGCCGCAAGGATGGAAATCGGACCGGTCAAGATTTCCGATCTCGCCAAACTGGTACTGAAATATGATCCAAATGCAGTGCTTCATGGTGTTTTCCTTGCCAAGAAAGAACTGGCAGGTGGGCGTCTGAGGATGACAAGACTTCTGACCGGATTCATAGAAGCTCATAATATCAAGGTAGCCGAAAGCGGCGGCGTAAAGATCGATAGGGTCGATCCCAGTGGGGATACCAAATCCGGTTTCGGAAATGTGCCATTTGCCCGCACAGAATTTACCGCAGAAGAAATCAAGGCATACTTCAATTTCGATCTGGCATTGCTCCGAGGCTACGGCCTTGGTGAAAGCGCAACAAACCTGCTGATCGCTCTCGGACTTTTCAAGATCCGTCGTATTCTGTCCGTCGGTCTTAGGCTTAGGACCGCCTGCGACCTCGAGATGATAAATGACATCTCCGTTACGCACCCCAATGGATTCATTGTGCCGGATGAGCGGTCGTTGCTCGTCGAATGTCAGAACTTAATCAAGAGGTGCACCGATGAGCACCTGTTTGCATCCCCTCCGGTGACTGAAGTATCCTGGAAACCAGCGAAGGAAAAAAAGAAGAAAGATTCAAAAGAACCTTCGGAAACGGAGGAGTAAAAAGGAGGTCTTCAAATGATCGCATTAGCATTGCGGTTCCCCTCCGGCCGCTTCCACTCAACTCCCTGGGGTCGCCACGTGAACGAAGGCGCACCGGAATGGCCGCCTTCACCGTGGCGGATACTCCGCGCCCTGGTTGCATCGTGGAAGCGAAAACTGAGCTGCGACCAATCATGCAGCAGTTCGGTCACGGAGAGTATGCTCAAAAAACTTGCCACCCCACCATTGTTCCTTCTCCCACCGGCATCAACAGGACATACAAGACATTTCATGCCGTGGTTCAAGAAAGGCCCGGATGATCGCACACTTGTCTTCGACGCCTTCGTTGCCCTAGATAAAAAAGATGAGGTTATAGCCATCTGGCCGGATGTCAATCTGAATGATGCTGAAAAAAAAGCCCTGGACAGAATCGCCGGGGTTCTCAGTTTCCTCGGGCGGGCTGAGTCATGGACGCAGGCAAGGATACTAAAGACTGACGAGGCCCAAGATGCGAAAAAAAGGGTAAACTGTTGCCCCGAGAGCACAAGCAGCGGCATATTCTCGAAAAAAGAAGAGATGGACACTGTGCGCATTTTGTGTGCCGACCCCGATAAAGCCTTCCTGAACGATCACACGCCGAAACTGAAAAAGAGTGAAGGCAGGGGCAAAAGAAAACAGGAAGAAGTGATATCCCGATGCGACCCTGATTGGCATCTATGCATGGAGACACTCGATCTTCACGTTGAGAGGTGGTCTGACCCACCCGGTTCCCGCTGGATCACATACATGCGCCCGAAAGATTGCTTCAAGACAGCAACCTTGCCAATAAAGAGAATGAAGAAAATGCCAAGGCTTACAGTGGCGCGGTTTGCCGTTGACGGTGTCGTCCTTCCTCCTGTCGAAAATACTCTTGGTATTGCCGAACTTGCGCGGAGGACAGCCATGGGGATCTACCGCCGTATTGAAGAACATCCATACGACGGCAATAAGGCAGAAAACACTGAATTGCCTCATTCTGACGTTTTTTCGGGAAAAGATAGGAACGGTCAGCCTCTCAAGGGTCATAAGCATGCTTACTATCTTCCTACTGATGAAGATGATGACGGTCGGATAGATCACTTGACTATCGTGGCTGAAATGGGCTTCAGTCCACAGGAAGTAAATACTCTGAATATGATGCGCAGTCTCAAACTTATCGGCGACGAGGCATTACATCTGTTATTGTTGGGCATCGGTCAAAAGGGAATAATTCAAGCTCCAAAAGTCTTCGGTCCTTCACGGGTCTGGATATCTGCAACTCCTTTTATCGCCACCCGTCATCAGAAGGCGCGTGGTAAAAAGAAAGATCCCCCTGAAATTCTCGGTGCCGACAATCAAAAGGCATTCGCAAAACATGTGTTACTCGAAGAGATAATTCGAATCCAGAAGATTGGACCTGATTTACCTGCGCCTGAGACAGTGGAGTTTCTCAACGAGGAACATCGCATGGGTGCCCACAGACTGAGGCCCATACAATTCAAGCGATTC
This sequence comes from uncultured Syntrophaceae bacterium, assembly GCA_964597995.1. GTDB lineage: Bacteria > Desulfobacterota > Syntrophia > Syntrophales > UBA4778 > UBA2207. The sequence goes on from CAZRAC010000006.1 coordinate 24,301, forward strand.
CGCCAGAAACCCACGGATGACGGCGGCAGAAGGGCCGCGGGTGCCTTCCGGATAACCTTTGCCGAACCTGTTCGCGGCCCTATATGTTTAGGACATTCATCTCACTTCGGAATGGGGCTCTTTGTTCCGGAAGATTAGACTTACGCTTTTCCGTGAGCAAGATCTGTTTTTCTCACTGAGAAACCTAAATGTTTTGAACATGGATGATGCCTATGTTGAACGAGACGAACAATACACCTGATCTTGTCCCTGCCCGAATGGTGAATGAGTATGTCTACTGTCCGCGATTGGCCTATATCGAGTGGGTGCAGGGTGATTTTGCCGAAAACTATGAGGTTGCAGAGGGACGCTTCCGACATCGTCGCGTGAATGAGGAGGAAGGTAACCTGCCCGATGAAATCGGCACAGATCAGATCGTCCATGCGCGGTCTGTAATGCTGTCTTCGCCTACCGACCATCTGATTGCCCGAATCGATTTGGTAGAGGGTAACAACGCATCTGTTATACCGGTGGATTACAAGCGCGGTTCAGTTCCCGATATCCCCGACCGCGCCTGGGACGCCGACAAAGTACAACTCTGCGCCCAGGGTCTTGTGCTCCAGGCCAACGGCTATACGTGCGATACCGGCATGGTTTATTACGTGGAATCAAAAACCAAAGTGCCCGTGACATTCGATTGTGACCTTGTGTCCAAAACAAGGAAAGTTGTTTCCAGTCTGAAGTCCATGGCCGAAAAAGGGGTGATACCTCCGCCCCTTGAAGACAGCCCCAGATGCGTACGTTGTTCGCTTGCCGGTATATGCCTGCCCGATGAAACCAACATGCTTGCGGGAAGGTCAAAGGCGAACGCTGAGAACATGCGACGAATTTTACCGGCGCGGGGTGACGCAATGCCTCTATATGTTCAACAGCAGGGGTCGCGCATAACAAAGAACGGCGAAATTTTTGAGATACGACTGAAAAACGAGAAACTCGGCGAATCTCGCATTTTTGAGACGTCGCATGTTGCCATATTCGGAAATGTGCAGGTATCTACACAGGCCTTACAGGAAATGTGCGTTCGGGGAATCCCACTCACTCTCTTTACGACGGGCGGCTGGTATTACGGCAATCTGAGCGGGATGATGCACAAAAATGTAGAGCTCAGGATCGCCCAATATTCGACTGCACGGAATCAGGAAAAGTGCTTGAATATTGCGAAAGAAATGATATCCGCAAAAATAGACAATTGTCGGACCTTACTGATGCGCAATCACATGGATTTACCGGACAAAGTCTCGGCAGAATTAAAGAGGTATTCCGTGGCTGCTCGAAACGCAAAGGAAACCGGAACGCTGCTCGGCATCGAGGGCATGGCCGCCCGAACGTATTTTTCTGTTTTTGAGGGAATGCTCAAAAACAACACCGGCGAGGCGATGGGCTTCGATCTCAAAGGCAGGAACAGAAGGCCTCCGCCCGACCCGGTAAACGCTCTATTATCTTATGCATACGCCATGCTGGTAAAAGATTTGACAATTATATTGCATGCCGTGGGGCTCGATCCGTTTCTCGGTTTCTATCATGCCTTGCGTTACGGTCGCCCGTCCCTTGCCCTAGACCTCATGGAAGAATTTCGGCCAATCATAGCAGACTCGGTTGTTCTGTGGACTATAAATAACAGAGTTCTGGTGCAAAATGATTTCACAAAAAGGGGACGGGCAGTCGCACTGACCTCGGATGCCAGAAAAAAATTCATCAGTGCCTATGAGCGCCGGCTTGAAACCCTGATCACCCACCCAGTTTTCGGTTATCGGGTAAGTTACCGAAGGGTGCTCGAAGTTCAAGCACGGCTCCTCGGTCGATATATCACCGGCGAAATAACAGAATATCCCTCATTCCGAACGCGATGAAGCATCGTATGGAGTAGGCAACAGATGCGCCTCTTGTATATTGTGACGTATGACATTTGCAATGACAGGCGACTTCGCTCTGTATTTCGCATCATGAACGGTTATGGAGACCGCATTCAATATTCTGTCTTCAGATGCGAACTGTCGGACTTCGAAAAAATCCAGCTTATAGAAAAGCTTCATGCGGTCTTGAAACATGACGAAGATCAGGTCCTTTTTTTCCCTCTTGGGCCGTTAGGCGGTGAAAGAGACATCAGCATTCATGCTGTAGGGCGTACATATAAGGTTGTTGAGCGCGGCCCTGTGGTGATATAAGGTTCTTTGAAAACAGATAATGGGTATTATGGGTTGTAATCGCGAGCAGTTAGGTGCGGTTGGGCACCCAAGACCTGCTCGAGTGAGACAGGCTATGCATTTCAAGGCGTTTTTATCTACAAACAACAGCAAAGGCGGAGAGAAAGAGATGCGCGCTCGATTTTGTCTTCAGAACCGCAATGATTTCACCTTGATAAAACAGGCGCAATTCCCACGTCTGAAAAGACGTGGCCCCATTGAAGCGATTCGTCCGTGACCGATGTCGTGTGAACGCTTGGGATTCCCACGTCTGAAAAGACGTGGCCCCATTGAAGCCATGAGAATCCCGTGCCCGAGGTCGTCACTGTACCCTATTCCCACGTCTGAAAAGACGTGGCCCCATTGAAGCCGGCCATTGAAGGCCTCCGTAGAGTGATTTTTTGGGACATTCCCACGTCTGAAAAGACGTGGCCCCATTGAAGCAAGACGCCTTTCCGGGAGTCGTTATCCCGGATGCGATTCCCACGTCTGAAAAGACGTGGCCCCATTGAAGCGAGACAATATAAAAAAGGGCTAACCAAATCCCTTTGTATTCCCACGTCTGAAAAGACGTGGCCCCATTGAAGCTTGGTTGTCGGGCCAGTGTCGCCGATGAAGACCTCATATTCCCACGTCTGAAAAGACGTGGCCCCATTGAAGCTGCTTGGCGGCCTCCTGAACGGCGATTCTCACGAGATTCCCACGTCTGAAAAGACGTGGCCCCATTGAAGCCCATCCGTGGGGCGTCGATCCTCTTGGAGGATGATAGATTCCCACGTCTGAAAAGACGTGGCCCCATTGAAGCACGACGATATCTTTTATGGGCAGGTTGAAGTATTCCATTCCCACGTCTGAAAAGACGTGGCCCCATTGAAGCTTCTCCCCTGATGCCCCTCATCATTCCCACCCTGAATTCCCACGTCTGAAAAGACGTGGCCCCATTGAAGCATCAAGAATTTCGAACTACAAAATCCACAGCGGTTACTATTCCCACGTCTGAAAAGACGTGGCCCCATTGAAGCTGGCGGTGATCATGTCTTGTACCCCGTCGCCTATGAGATTCCCACGTCTGAAAAGACGTGGCCCCATTGAAGCTGTGGTGCTTCTCCGTCGGCCAATTTCCTCTTTTATATTCCCACGTCTGAAAAGACGTGGCCCCATTGAAGCGGCGCACTTAGGACCACGAGTAACCCAGCCGCTATTAAATTCCCACGTCTGAAAAGACGTGGCCCCATTGAAGCATTTTATGGCCGGACGGAAATTCGACGTCTGTTTCATTCCCACGTCTGAAAAGACGTGGCCCCATTGAAGCAAGGTATAAACGAATCTCTTTTCTTTCATCTTAGCATTATTCCCACGTCTGAAAAGACGTGGCCCCATTGAAGCTGCGGACGTTCGTAATCATTTAAGCTCCAGATACCATTATTCCCACGTCTGAAAAGACGTGGCCCCATTGAAGCCCTCTGGGGACAATCATCCTTCTGGCACCGGTATTTCATTCCCACGTCTGAAAAGACGTGGCCCCATTGAAGCGCACGCCCTCGGGCCTTTTCCCGGTAACCATCCCCTTATTCCCACGTCTGAAAAGACGTGGCCCCATTGAAGCACCGTAGCCGACCAAGACGGGAACCATATCAATGATAATTCCCACGTCTGAAAAGACGTGGCCCCATTGAAGCCCGCTGTGCGTGGGTGAGAATACTGGTACCCTCATGTCGCGCCCCGCGTGGGCGCGTGGATTGAAACGTGTCAATCAGGCATAGTTTCCTTGACTTCTTTCTTCTCTATGCTACTCTCCATTCCCATTAAGGACGCCTGAGAACGTAAGGGGAATCGCCCTTACGTCCGGGTGTGTCTCTTAAGAAATCATTCAAGGAGCGGACTCTCCGATGAAAAGAATTTTCTGCAGTTTTTTCGGCGCCGTCATCGCCGCAACCATTGCAATCCTTTTGGTCTGTGACCCGGCTTCGGCCTGTTCCCGCGTCCTCTGGTCAAACAGCGGTAAGGCCGTCGTAGTCGGACGCACCATGGACTGGTTCGAGGATATCAAAACCAACCTCTGGCTCCTTCCCCGCGGAATCGCGAGGGAGGGCGCCCCGGGCAAAAACAAACTCAGGTGGTCCGCAAAGTACGGCAGCGTTATCGCAACCGCTTACGACATGGGCACGGCCGACGGGATCAACGAGAAGGGTCTCACGGCAAACGTCCTCTGGCTGGACGAAGCCGACTACGGAAAGCGGGATGAATCAGTCCCCGGCCTCCCGCTCAGCCTCTGGGCGCAGTACATGCTGGATAACTTCGCCACCGTCGCCGAGGCCGTCGAATTCACGAGGTCCGAGTCCTTCCAGCTCATAGAAGCCTCATTTCCTGAAACAGACTTGAAAGTGACCGTTCACCTTTCCCTGGCCGATGCCTCAGGCGATTCGGCCATCATCGAATACCTCGGCGGCAAACCAATAATCTACCATGACCGAAAGTACACCGTCATGACGAACTCTCCGACTTTCGACAAACAACTCGCCAACCTGGGCCGGTATAAAGGCTTCGGGGGCGACAGGGACCTGCCGGGGTCGGGCGAGGCTGCGGACCGTTTTGTGCGTGCGGCTTATTACGTCTCCAACCTCCCCAAACCGGCCGACTGCCGTGAAAACGTGGCCTTTATCTTAAGCGTCATAAGGAACGTCTCAGCCCCTTTTATCGTAAAGCAGGATGCCGAAGGACGCCCGAACATCTCTCCGACGAGGTGGCGGACGGTGGCGGACCTGACGAACCGGGTTTATTACTTCGAATCCACGACAGGCCTGAGCATCTTCTGGGTGCGTCTCGATCGCCTTAACTTCAAACCCGGCGCACCGGTCAGGAAGCTGAACCTCCTCCGCGGGCCTAATCTCGTCGGCGACGTTTCCGGCAAATTCAAGAGGTCGAAGCCCTTTGTCTTTGTCGGGGCCGGTTCGCAATAGCCTCTTATTTCGTCTTGCTTTTACACATAGAAGGGTGTAGACAAAAGATAAAAGCGGGGGTGCCGAAAGGCTGAGAGAATACCCTTTGAACCTGACCTGGATAATGCCAGCGTAGGAAGCAGAAATTGAGCTGAATCTATAGGGCATATTCCATCGTGGGTATGCCTTTTTTTGTTGAAGGTGGTGATCATGGAATTGAAGAGAGTCTTGACCGTGGCCGGTTCCGATTCCAGCGGCGGCGCGGGGATTCAGACGGATTTAAAGACGATTAGCGCCCTCGGGGCGTATGGGATGAGCGTCATCACGGCGCTCACGGCCCAGAACACGCTGAGCGTCCAGGGTATCCACGAAGTCCCGGCGGATTTCGTCGCGGCGCAGTTCGACTCCGTAGTCGACGACATCGGCGTCGACGCCGTCAAAACCGGGATGCTGGCAAATTCGGAGATCATCAAGACGGTCGCCGACAAACTCAAGGAATACGGCATAGTTAAAGTGGTGGTCGACCCGGTCATGGTCGCCAAGAGCGGGGCGCCCCTCCTTGCACCGGAGGCCCGGGAGACCCTCATCCGCGAGCTCTTGCCCCTCGCCCTCGTTCTGACCCCCAACATCCCGGAAGCCGAAGATCTGTCCGGCCTTGCAATCTCTTCGGAAGCGCAGATGAAGGAAGCGGCGCGGAAGATAAATGCCCTCGGTGTCCGGCATGTCCTTGTCAAAGGCGGTCATCTCACGGGGCAGGCGACGGACGTCCTCTTCGACGGTCGCGATTTTCATGTTTTTTCGTCCGAGCGGATCAAGACCAGCGACACCCACGGCACGGGCTGTACCTATGCCTCGGCGATCGCTGCCGGCCTGGCACAGGGCCTTTCCGTCTACGATGCCATCTATAACGCGAAGAAATTCCTGACGCTCGCCATCCGACACTCGCTCCGCCTCGGTGGAGGCCAAGGGCCCACGAACCCCATGGCCCATTTGCTCAGGGAGAGCGATCGCTGGCGCTGCTTCACGGCCCTCCGGGACGCCGTCGCTCGCCTGGAGAAGGAGGGATGCGGGAACATCATCCCCGAGGTCCAGTCCAACTTCGGTTATGCCCTTCCCTTCGCCCTGTCGG
>CAZRAC010000006.1:30600-54619 GCA_964597995.1 uncultured Syntrophaceae bacterium
GCCTTGCCCCGGGCTTTCGGAAAAGAGGATGTGGCGGCGTTCCCGGGAAGGATCATAAGGGTCGGCACCGGTGTGCGGCCGGTGGAGGCCCCGGCCTTCGGCGCCTCGAGCCATATCGCAAAGATAATCCTGACGGCCATGAAGTATGACGGGACGTACCGCTCCGCCATGAACATCCGTTTTTCCACAGAGGCCATTGACGCCTGCAGGTTGCTCGGCTTCCATGTAGAAAGTTTCGACCGGTCCTGTGAACCACCGGAAGTCAAGCTCCGGGAAGGTTCGTCTCTCGAATGGGGAACAGACACTGTTCTTGCGAGGGGCGCCGGGATGCCCGACATAATCTTCGACAGAGGAGATGTGGGAAAGGAGCCGATGATCCGAGTCCTCGGGAGGTCACCGGACGACGTAGTGGAAAAAGTAATCCGTATATCAAGAAAATTGAAGGAGCGCTGATTAGTAAGGAGGAGAACGCGCATGGAGTTGAATGAAGTCATTATCACGAAGGCCATCATCGAACGCTTTTCGCAGAAACTCCTGGAATACACGGAGGTCGATGTGGCCGTCGTCGGCGGCGGCCCAGCCGGACTCGTCGCTTCCTACTTCCTTGCCGGGGCGGGAAAGAAGGTCGCGATCTTCGAGCGGAAGCTTTCCATCGGCGGGGGTATGTGGGGCGGGGGGATGATGTTCAATGAGATCGTGGTGCAGGAGGAAGGGAAGAAGGTCCTGGACATCTTTGACGTAAGGACCCGTGAGTACGTACCGGGCTACTACACGGCGGACGCGATCGAGGCGGTCACCACCATCTGCTCGAAGGCCGTCAAGGCGGGCGCGCGCATCTTCAACTGCATAACCGTGGAGGACGTTGTGATTCGCGACGGACGCATCACCGGCCTCGTCATCACCTGGTCACCCGTGGAGATGACGGGGCTGCACGTAGACCCCCTTGCCATCTCCACCCGGTGCGTCGTCGACTCCACCGGCCACGACACGGAAGTCTTGGAGGTCATCGAGCGAAAGGCCGACGTGAGACTCAACACTGAAACGGGAAAGCGGCTGGGAGAGCGCTCCCTGTGGGCCGACAAGGCCGAGCGACTAACAATCGAAAACACGCGGGAGATATGCCCCGGAGTATACGTAGCGGGCATGGCGGCAAACGCCGCCTTCGGCGGCCCGAGGATGGGGCCCATCTTCGGCGGTATGCTGCTATCCGGCAAAAAGGTCGCCGAGCTTATCCTCAAGACGGAGAGCTTTGCGTAATACAGTAAATCTATCATCACAAAAAACCGGTTGCCATAAGATGACACAGCTCGAATTTGCACGAAAAGGCGTCGTTAGCGAAGAAATGAGAATCTGCGCCGACAGTGAAGGGGTGAATCCCGAGTTCATTCGCAACGGTGTCGAAGACGGCAGTATCGTCGTCGTCCGTAACGCCGTCCGTAAGAACATCTCCCCTCTCGCTATCGGCAAGGGACTGCGGACGAAGGTAAACGCCAATATCGGCACCTCGAGAGACCACGCCGACCTGGCGCAGGAGCTGGAAAAGGTCCGCGTCTCCGTTTCCGCCGGGGCCGACACTATCATGGACCTATCGACGGGAGGCGACATCCGCGGTATCCGCAGGGCGATTATCGAGGCCGCGCCCCTCGCCGTCGGGACAGTTCCCATCTATCAGGCAGCGGCGAAGATGCTCAACGAAGGAAGGGCTATATCCGAGATGACGGCTGACGACCTCTTCCAGTCCATCGAGGAAAACGGTGAGGACGGGGTCGATTTCATTACCGTCCATTGCGGCGTCACGAGGAAGAGCGTCGCCGCGATGGAGGAACAGGGTCGTCTCCTGGGCATTGTGAGCCGCGGCGGTTCCATCACGGCGAACTGGATGGCCTGTAACGACAGGGAGAATCCCCTTTACGAACACTTCGACAGGCTGCTTGAAATCGCAGGCAGATATGATATGGTCTTGAGCCTGGGAGACGGGCTCCGGCCGGGCTGCCTGGCCGACGCAACGGACAGGGGGCAGGTACAGGAACTGATTACCCTGGGCGAATTGGCCCGGAGGGCGAGAGAGAAAGGCATCCAGGTCATGATCGAAGGTCCCGGTCATGTCCCCCTCGGGGACATCGAGGCCAATATCCGACTCCAGAAATCGCTTTGCAAAGGGGCGCCCTTTTACGTCCTTGGGCCTCTGCCGACGGACATCGCCCCCGGGTACGACCATATCACCTCCGCCATCGGCGGTGCACTGGCCGGAGCGGCGGGGGCGGATTTTCTCTGTTATGTGACGCCCTCGGAACACCTCAGGCTGCCGACACTCGACGACGTCCGAGAAGGTATCATCGCCACAAGGCTCGCCGCCCACATCGCCGACATCGCCAAGGGTCTACCGGGAGCGGCGGAAAAGGACCGGCAGATGGCGAAACACAGGAAGGATTTCAACTGGCAGGGTCAGGTCGACGTCTCTCTCGACCCGGAAAAGACCCGGGCATACCTCGAGACCAGCAAGAGCGCCGAAGAGGAAGGCTGCACGATGTGCGGTGAATTCTGCGCCATAAAACTGGGGAAGAGAAAAGCGGGGGTCACGTAATGAGCGCTCCTTCGAGTAACTATGCGCCCTATTTTGTCATTTTTGGATTATTGCTTGTCTCCCTCTTTTTCCTCACCTCTAAGCCTTTCGGTATAACGAACGTCGTCTTCGGCGTCTTTCCTATCTTCTTGCTCGTTGTCTTTGCCGTCATAATCTGGCGCGCAGAAAGGAAACAGAAGAAATCAGTCCGTGAAGAGGCCGACTGATGAGGGAACGCGACGCCGACCGTGTCGATAACCTTGACAGGCTGGTGGACCGCTACCACCTTGTCGAAAACCTCGAAAGCTGCCTCCAGTGCGGCAAGTGTACCGGGGTGTGTCCTGTCGCGAACCTTTCGCCCTCATACAACCCCCGACAAGTCATTCGGGACATCCTGGCCGGGAATAAAGACCGATGGCTGAGGAGCGAGGAAATCTGGCGCTGTCTATGGTGTGCCAACTGCTATACCCTCTGCCCCATGGACATCCCCTTTCCCCTGCTTATGATGCAGCTCCGGTACGAAGCCCTTGAAAACAGTTACGGTGTTAAGTATTTCCTGCCTTTCCGGCGTTTCGCCATGAGGGCACTGGAGGACGGTTTGACCTTCACCCCCGGCGGCGCCAGAGGCCGTGAACGAATCATGAAGCTAAGAGGTCGCATCGGGCTCAAGCCGTGGCCCGACATATCCGAAAAGGCAAGGCAAGAATACCGCGAACTCTTCGAGGCAACGGGTGCCAAGGCGTGGATGGAAGCCATAAAGGAGGAAGAAGAGCGACCGGTTACCTTAACCTACCTACAAGGTCGAATCACGGATGCAAAGAAAAAGGGTGGTTGAGCCCGAAGAAAAAATACGGGAAATCCCCGGTTCGGTTTTTCTGTTCCGGAGCTGTACGGGAAGCCTCGAATACCCGGGGACAGAAAGCGCCGTCACAGAGACTTTGAGATGCCTGGGTATCGAACCGCTCACGGACCCGGACCAGACATGCTGCTCCGGGTACCTGCTTACCTGCTCCGCCCACACGCCCGAAGTTTCCCTGGCCGTCACGGCCCGGAACCTGGCCCTCGTCGAGAGAAAAGGCCTCGACACCTACGTCTTTTGCAACGGCTGCTACGGTTACCTGAAAGAACTGTCCCACATCCTGCTTCATAACCAGGAATACCTCGAAGGGGCGAACGAACTGATCGCCCGGTGGGGTTATCATTACGCCGGGAAGACAAGCATCTTCCACGTCCAGGAAATGTGGTACCGCTTGAAGGACAGGCTGGCCGCAAAAGTCGTTCGTCCCCTGAACGGCCTTCGGGTAGGGGTCCATTACGGATGCCATTATCTGGCGCGAAAATACGACATCCTGGACGACGGAGGATACCCCACTTTCCACGAGGAAATCGTTGAAGCCCTCGGTGGAACCCCCGTATTTTACAAAGAAAGGCAACTATGCTGCGGATATGCCGTGGGAAGGGGCTTCACGCACCGGGAGGAGGTTGTGCAACCCCATCTCTTCAAAAAACTCAGGAACGCGCGCGACTCCGGAGTGGAATTGATCACGACCGTTTGTCCGGGCTGTAACGTGGCCCTCGACAGGGAGCAGCCGAACCTGCGTGAGCGTTACGGCGAAGACTTCCGGATTCCGGTAGTCGACCTCGCCCAGCTCATCGCCCTGGCGCTCGGCGTCCCGGCGGCGAAGCTCGGGTTCGAGGCAAACACGGTTCCCCTCGATGACGTCCTGGCAAAACTCGGTATCTCTGAATGAAGGCGATGGAAAGATGAACGAAGCTATGACGGGAAAAGAGCATACGGCGCTGGTAATTGGCGGAGGTCCCGCCGGCATCGAAGCGGCTTTGAAAATCGCCCGCGGCGGCTACCGCGCCGTTCTCGTCGAGAAAGAAAGCGAACCGGGCGGGATACCGTTAAAACTCTTCAGCAGCTTCCCTCGCTGGGAAAACCCCTCCGACAGGATCGGCTGGATGGTAAATGATCTCAAAAAAAACAAGCAGATAGAGATTTCCCTGGAGACAACCGTCGAGTCTGCCGCGGGCACGGACAACGGCTTCAACGTAACACTGAAGAACACCGCAACCGGTGACGCCCGGACACTCGACGTCCAGGCCGTCGTCCTGGCGACGGGGTTCAGACTGATGGACCTCTCGGCCTACGGAGAATACGGCCACAGGATATACCCGGGTGTCTTGAACTCGCTGGAGTTCGAAGAAAGACTCAGGGAATGGAGCCGCGGCCTGGGAAAGGCCCCGCAGGCCGTCGCCCTCATCCAGTGCGTCGGGTCCCGCGACCGCTCCAAAGGCTACCCTTACTGCTCAAAGATCTGCTGCATGTACTCGGCCAAGCAGGCCGGCGTCGTGAAAGACCTCTTCCCCGAGGCGAAGGTCTATGTCTTTTACATAGACTGCCGCGCCGCCGGGAAGGGCTACGAAGAATTCCTCCGTGAAGTCATCGAGAAAAAACATGTACGTTACGTCCGGGGACGTCCGGCCAAGGTCCTGCCCGAGGGCGGCAGGCTACTCGTCAGGGCCGAGGATACACTGATAGGCATCCCTGTGGAGTTCGCCGCCGATGTCGTCGTCCTTGCCGCTGCGGTCGTTCCCCACCCGGAGACTGCGGCCCTCGCAAAGATGTTCGGCGCCTCCATAGACGAATACGGTTTCATCGACCACGACCCGCGGTCTCACGCAAAATGCGCGGACCGGGTCTTCTTTGCCGGCGGCTGCGGCTTCGCAGTGGACACCGAAAGCGCCCTGAGCCAAGGCGCCGCGGCGGCCGCCGAGGTGATCACCCTTTTTAACGATAACGGATAGTCAAACCTTTGGACGTCGATGATTTAGGAAAGCAAGGTATGGACACCGATTTTTACATCCCCATGCGGCTCGACGAGGTAGAAAGCCCGCTCCAGACCGAGATCCAGAAGACGCTCGGCATCGATATCGAGACCTGCATGGAGTGTGGAAAATGCTCGGGTGGCTGTTCCAACGCCCACATCTTCGATTTCACGCCGCGCAAAGTCATCCAACTCATCCGGCTCGGCGCGGAAGAAACCCTGCTGACCATGGATGCACTCTGGGTCTGCCTGTCCTGCCAGCTTTGCGTCGACCGCTGTCCCTCCGGCGTCGACATCCCGCGGATCATGGATTACCTGCGGGAGAAGGCGCACCGGGAGGGTTATCGGCCTTCCCGCCCCGCGGTGGCGCTTTTCTACGAGCTTATGTGCTCTTGTGTCGAAAGGAGGGGTCGCGTTTCGGAGGCACCTCTGATGCTCAGGTTCAACATCCTGACCAGGCAGTACCTGAAAGACCTGACGCTGGGTATCCGGATGTTCCTCAAGGGCAAGCTTCCCCTGACGGCCGGTAAGGTGAAAAAGATGGATGAGGTAAGGGTTCTTTTTGCTTCGTGGAAAAGAAGGAGCGTAAAACGGGGATGATAGTCGCCTATTACCCGGGATGTTCCCTCGAAGGCGTGGCCCGCGAATACGACCGTTCGGCCCGCCTCGTCTGCGACCGTCTCGGCTTCGGTCTCCAGGAGGTCCCGGACTGGAACTGCTGCGGCGCCACCGCCGCCCATAGTCTCGACCACGAGCTGACGCGGGGCTTGAGTGCCAGGAATCTCGCCATCGTCGGGAGGATGAACCTCGCCACGGTGACCACGCCCTGCCCCGGCTGTTCCATCCGGTTGAAAGGTGCGGCCATGGAAGCGAAAAAAGAAAGCGGCGCGCCGGAAGTGATGCATCTTCTCCAACTTTTGACCGAAGCCGCCGGTACGGAGAAAATCGCATCTTCTGTTATTAAGCCGCTCGGAGGCCTCCGCCTTGCGGCCTATTACGGGTGCCTCGTCACGCGCCCCAGGGCGGTGGCGCGATTCGACGACCCAGAACAACCCCGGTCCATGGACCGCATTCTTCAGGCCCTCGGCGCCGAAACGGTTGATTGGTCGCACAAGGCCGAATGCTGCGGCGGGGCCTTCGCCGCCTCGGAAACAAGTATCGTCGTAGACCTCGGAGGCCAGGTCCTCGAAGCGGCTCGCCAGGCCGGCGCCGAGGCCCTCGCCGTCGCCTGTCCCATGTGTCAGGTCAACCTCGACACACGGCAATGGGAGGTCGAATCAACCCGCGGCGTGAGGTACGACTTACCCGTCTTCTATTTTACCCAACTGATGGGCCTTGCCTACGGGTTTACCAATAGGGCCATGGGCCTCAAGCGCCTGCTCGTTAATCCCTTACCTCTCCTGAAGAGGAAAGGGATTCTCTGAACGTACTACCTCCTGCTCTCGATCGACTTGAGGATATCGTCCATCCGACGCAACTCTTCGCCGTAAGCGCCCCAGTTGCCCTGTCTCAGGTATTCCTGTGCCTTGCGGTAATGGGAAAGGGCCTCGAGGGCTAGTTGTCTGTCCGTCTTCTCCCGCTCCGCCGGTCCTGCGGCGACCCGCTCGAGACCCTTCTCGCGCGGGATTTCGCCGCCGAAGATACGCTGGAGCGACAATTCCAGGTTTTCCTCCATGGCGATAGCGTTGCCGAAGGCAACGATCACGCGCTTCAATTCCGGGAGCTGCCCTTTCTCCGCCGCAAGGTAAAGGGGTTCAACATAGAGAATGGACTTCTCGATCGGTATTGCCAGGAGGCTCCCGCGGATGACCTGCGAGCCCCTCTGGCTCCAGAGCGAAAGTTGTTTGGAGATTTCCGTATCCTGGTCGATGCGGGCCTCTATCTGCCTCGGCCCGTAGACGAGCTTCTGCTTCGGAAAATTATAGACGATGACCTTGCCGTAATTCGGCATATCGCAGCGGGCCGCCATCCAGGCCGACATGTTGTCCTTCCTGCTCGGCGTGAAAGGCAAAAGCAGGATGAACTCTTCTTTCTTTTCTCCCGGAAGCTTCATGATCGTGTAATAAGGTTCCATCTCCTGGTTGCTCCCGTGCTTCAGGGGAACCGCCCAGAGGTCTTCCTTGTTGTAGAACACCTGCGGGTCTTGCATGTGATAGGCCTTGTACATACGCGCCTGGACGGATAACATGCCGGGGGGATACCGGACGTGGGCGCGCAATTCGGCGGGCATCTCTTCCAGCTTCTTGAACACACCCGGGAAGATATTCCTGTACGTCCGGATTATAGGGTCCGTCTCGTCGCTCACGTAAAGCTGCACCGTTCCGTCGTAAGCGTCGACGATGGCCTTGAGGGAATTGCGGATGTAATTGCCGAGCCCCGGCGTAGGCTCCGAATAGGGGAATCGGCCGGTCGTCGTGTAGCCGTCGAGGAACCACAGCAGGCGCCCTTCCGGCGAGATGACCAGGTATGGGTCACCGTCGAGTGTGGCGAAGGGGGCGATCTTCGACACCCTGTCCTTCACCCGGCGGTAGTACATCACTCGGCTCTCGTCGGTGATGTCGTCGGAAAGCAGAATCGTCAAAGATCCGAAGCGCGCGACGAAAATCAGCTTCTTCAGGAAGGAGAGCGGGACCCCTCCCCTGCCCTCGTACCGGGAATAGACATTCTTCTCCCCGACCGGGTAATCGAATTCCGGCCGTTTGGTTTTTACGAAAACATATTCGTTCCCTATCTCACCGTAGTAGATTTCCGGGCGGGTCACCTTGATGTCCGTCAGGGACACCGGCGGGATGTCTTTGATGAAGAATTCCGGCAACCCCTCTCTGGTGATGCGGTTTACCGGCCCCATGACGGCTCCGTAGCCATGGGTGTAAATGATGTGTTCGTTGATCCACGACCTCGAAGGCAGCGCCTGATACGAAAGCTCCCGGGGCGAAAGCATTACCTGGCGATACTCGCCGCCTATCCGGTAGCGGTCGTTGTCCACGTCCACAAACTTGTAATAAGTCCGGATCTCCTGAAGCTGGCCGTAAGTCTGTAGCAGAGGCGCATGGTCCCAAAGGCGGATATTCTTGATCGTGAGGTCGTTGCGCCTCAAATCCTCCCTGTTTAAGCTCTCCTGTGCGGGGAATTCCTGATCCTCTATGTCGTCCAGTCGGTAGGCCAAGCGCGTAAACTGGATATTCCGCTCCAGGTACGGCCTTTCAAGGACGATTTCATTCGGAACCACCTTGAATTTTTGCACGAGTGCGGGATAGACGCCCCGTCCGACGATGACGAGGGCGACCAGGAGCAGCACCGCCGCGGCCGGGAATCTCCAGCTCAGGCGAAAGGCGAACCCCAGAAAGGCCGCACCGCACAAAAAGGAGAGCGCCATCACTCCCTTGATAACCCAGAGCTGCGTTGTCACGTCCGTGTATCCCGGGCCGAAGACCACGCCCCTTTTGACGAAGAGGAGTTCGTTCAGCGAAAGCCAGCTCCCGAAAATACCAGTGAAGAAAAGAAGGGCCGCAAGCACAGCGAGATGCGCCCTGGCTTGGGGTGCCACCTGCCAAGTCCGGGGAGGCATGAAGAGAAAGGCCCGCCTGATAAAGTAGAGGAGCCCGACGGCGACCGACGTCACGATCAGGACCATCATCACCCAGCCATAGAGATGATTCAAAAAGGGCAGTTTGAAGACATAGAAACCGATGTCCTTCTGAAAAATGGGGTCCCGGACACCGAACGGCGATCCATTCAGGAATCTGAGGATATTTTCCCATTGATCGGCCCCGCTGAGGGCGGCCAAGGCGCTGAAGAACAGGGAGGCGGTAAGAATCAGTATGTTGAGCGGCCGGTTGGCGATCTGGACCGGCGGGATATGGATGACATCTTCACGGACCAGATGTATCCTCGAGGACAGGCGCAGGGCGATATATAGGTTAGCATAGAAAATTACGAAGAAAGCCAGGCCGAAAAGGAGTGCCGCCGCCGTCTGCGCCCAGAGGGTGATCATGAAGACATTTTCATAACCGACCTCCTGAAACCAGTACCAATCGGCGATTACTCCTGAAATCCGCCAGAAAAAGATGACGAGTCCGAGAAGAACTACAAAAGCAACCATTCCCTTTCCTCTCGGTACTCTCGGCATCCGAGGCGGCCTTACAGCAAATCTCATCGATCCCTCCCGAACTTCAGGACACAGCGCGCATCCTCTCTCCGCTTAGCGTACAGACACGGCTGTCTTTTCCTGCTCTGACGCCCGGCACTGGAACTTATACTGCCGGCGGCGTTCTGCATCCTTTCATCGCTCAGCGGTCAACCTACTGGAGAATCATCGATCCTGTCAAGAAAAAGGAAAGGCTGATTTTATCCTTGATTTATCGTTTCGTGAAAAGGTAAATGAAGACCATCGTCCGGCTGGATGATAGCTTCGCCGACATGAACAGGTACTCCATATCAAAATGGTTTGCCTCGCCCGCGCTCATCTTCCTGCTGATCTTTGCCCTGATCGCAGGCTGTGCGCCGCGAGCCCGCATTCCCTCAAAACCTCACAAACCCGTGAAGGCGAAACCCCTCCCGAGGATGGGTTACACCATTCAGGCCGGCGCTTTCTCTTCGGAGGTGAATGCGGCTAAATTCGTTCGCTCCCTGAAGCAAGACGGCGTCGACGCTTACTACTTCGTCCACCGGTCCGGGCTCTACAAGGTGCGTTTCGGTAATTTCCCGACGGAAAAACAGGCTCGAGCGCGGGCGCTATCCTTACAGGAGTCGGGGGTCATCGACGAGTTCTTCATCGTCAAGCCGGAAGACTACGCCGCCGCACAAGTTGCTCAGCGCGGCGGTTCCTATCTCCGGAAGGAGATCGTCAGGACGGCAGAAAGCTTTGTCGGCGTTTCATACCTCTGGGGCGGTTCTTCCGCAGACGAAGGGTTCGACTGCAGTGGTCTGACCATGGCGGTTTACCGTTACAACGGGCTCGACTTGCCCCGGTCGTCCAAAGAGCAGTATGAATCGGGCACACCCGTCGACAAAGACAACTTGCGCCAAGGTGACCTTGTTTTCTTCACCACCTCGGGCGTCAAGAAGGTCTCCCACGTCGGAGTCTACGTGGGAGACGGTAAGTTCATCCACGCCCCAGCACGGGGAAAGAAGATATGCCTTGCCTCCCTATCGCAGCGCTATTTTGCCGATAGATTTGTCGGAGGCCGATCATACATCCAGTAGGAGCCGACCATGAAAGCCTTTAGAATGAACAAGTACATCATTTGCGCCGAATTACTTGAAGAGGCGAAGGAGTTCTTTGTCCGTGAGATAGGGGAGGCTCTTCCCGCGGATATCGATGAGTTGTCATGGGATTGCGAGGTCTGCAGTGCAAGCGGAGAGACCCGTACCTTACGGGACATCATAAATGGAGTGATGGACGAGCGCAGTGCCTGGCTGCGCATGGGCATCCCCTGTGACCTCCTTTGGCCTTTCATCGCTGCAAAGACCGAATGATTTTTTTATTGACAAAAGAAACTCCAAGTTTTATAGTCCTTTCCACTTTGGAAGTTGGGGCGTGCAATCTGTGTTGAGAGACATCGCCATCATCATTATCGGCATCATAATTCAGGGTGCCCATCGAGACCTGATGATGGACTGATGTAATCACAAGAGAGACTTCATAATCCGTTATCAGGTCGACCTGATAACGGATTTTTTATTGCGGCAGATAGGTTAAGGCGTGCCCGGACATGGCGGTCTACCACCGGGGACGATCGATTGCTCAGAACTCGGAACTAAGAGGTCTATCATGAAAGAATGGGATGTCGTTATTTATGACACCACATTGAGGGACGGGGCACAGGGGGAGCAGGTCAGCTTCTCCGCAGAAGAAAAGATTCGTATCGCGAGGCGGCTGGATGAATTCGGCGTCCATTATATCGAAGGCGGCTGGCCCGGTTCCAATCCCAAGGATGTACGGTTCTTCGAGATGGCACGGCAGATTAAATTCAAAAACACCCGTCCGGCGGCCTTCGGAAGCACAAGACGGGCGCACACAACAGCCGGTGAGTGCCCGAATGTCCGGGCCCTGGTCGAAGCCGAAACGCCCGCCGTTACCATCTTCGGCAAGAGCTGGGACCTTCACGTAAAGGAAGTGCTGAGGGTATCGCTCAAAGAAAACCTTGCAATGATCCGCGAGACCGTCGAATTCCTCAAATCCAGGGGTAAAGAAGTCATATACGACGCCGAGCACTTTTTCGACGGTTACAGGCACAACAGAAAATACGCCCTCCAGACACTCCAGGCCGCTCTCGACGGAGGCGCCGACATGATCGTTCTGTGCGACACCAACGGCGGGACACTGCCGTCTGACGTTTCCCGGGTCGTCGGCGACGTCACACGGGTCGTTTCTCCCGAACGTATGGGAATCCATGCCCACAATGACGGCGGACTTGCAGTGGCCAATTCGATCGCCGCCGTCGAAGAGGGCGTCAAGATGGTCCAGGGAACCATCAACGGATACGGCGAGCGCTGCGGTAACGCCGACCTCATCCAGATCATCGCCAACCTCCAGCTCAAGATGAACAAGCGGTGCATACCCGAAGAATCCATGAAACAACTGACACATCTCTCTCTTTATGTGAGCGAGATCGCAAACGTCCCACCGCTCAATTCCAGGCCCTTCGTCGGAAGAAGCGCCTTCGCCCATAAAGGGGGCATCCATGTTCACGCTGTCCTGAAGAATCCCCTGGCCTACGAGCATATCGAGCCCGAATGGGTAGGAAATCAACGCCGCGTCCTGGTCTCCGACTATTCGGGGAAGAGCAGCATCGAATACAAGGCGAAGGAGCTCGGGCTTTCTCTTGATGAGGACGACGCAAAAAGCAGGAAGGTCGTCGAAAAACTAAAGGAACTCGAACATGAAGGCTATACCTTCGAGGCCGCCGACGGGTCTCTCTCACTTCTGATCAAGAAGACGACCGGTGAATTCGAGGCGCCTTTCACCCTGGAGTGCTATCGTGCCATCGACGAGAAGACGGGGGACAAGCCGTCGGTCTCCCAGGCGCTGATCAAGGTCTCCGTAAGGACTGAAGAGGAGATCACGGCCGCCGAGGGTAACGGCCCCATCAATGCGCTCGACAACGCCCTACGGAAAGCCCTGACGAAGTTCTATCCCCATCTGAGCGAAATGCACCTGACGGACTTCAAGGTCAACATCATAGAAGGAAGCGAGGGTACGGCCTCCAAGGTGCGGGTTTTCATCGAGTCCAGAGACGAGGAGGATGTCTGGAGCACGATCGGCGTTTCCGAAAGCGTCATCGAGGCGAGCTGGCTCGCCCTCGTCGATAGTATCGAGTACAAGCTGAGCAAAAAACCCGTTCCTAATCTTAAGTTCAAAGTTGAAAAAGTGGTGAAAAAGAATTAAAAAAAGAGCTCTCGGGACGGAAAAGTAATCTCGATCTTTGGAGACCTTTGAATTTGTAATTAAATCGCCTTTCCGTCATTCCGTGTTTGACACGGGATCCAGTGTTTTCAAGCGGTTCTGGATTCCGACTTTCGTCGGAATGACATGAGGCGCCGTTCTTCAAAGGTCTACTTTGAACTCTCTGGGGTTTATCATGGCCATGACCATAACGGAAAAAATCCTGGCCCTGCACGCGGGGCTGGAGAACGTATCGCCGGGCGATATGATCCAGTCAAAAGTGGACCTGGCTTTCGCCCATGACGTGACGGGTCCGATCGCCGTCAAGATGTTCCGCGAGACGGGAGCAAACGGGGTATTCGACCGGGAGAAAGTCGTCCTCGTCGCCGACCATTTTGTGCCCGCAAAAGACATCGCCTCTGCGGGACAGGCCAAGGTTATCAGGGAATTCGCCCGCGAGCAGGGACTCGAAAACTTTTTTGAGTCCGGTGACGCAGGGATCGGTCATGTCCTCTTACCTGAAAAGGGCTTCATCGTTCCCGGACAGGTCGTCATCGGCGCCGACAGCCATACCTGCACCTATGGAGCGCTGGGTGCTTTCTCGACGGGAGTGGGCAGCACCGACCTCGCCGCCGTCATGGCAACTGGGGAAACATGGCTGAAAGTGCCACCCACGATCCGCGTGAATTATAAAGGCGGGCTCAGACCGTGGGTGGGAGGAAAGGACCTCGTACTGAAGACTATCGGAATCCTCGGCGTCGACGGCGCAACCTATTCGGCCCTCGAATATGCCGGAGACACCATAAAGAGCTTGCCCATGTACCAACGCTTCACCATGGCGAACATGGCCGTCGAGGCGGGCGCGAAGAGCGGCATCATCGAACCCGATGAGATAACCCTCGCCTGGCTTCGGGGGAGGGCCCGCCAGGAATCGCGGGTATTTAAGAGCGACCTCGACGCAAGATACGAAAGGATATTGACTATAGAGACGGACGAGCTGGAGCCTCAGGTAGCCTTTCCCCCGTCACCGGCGAACGTTCGTCCCCTTTCCGATGCCGGACATATCAACCTCGACCAGGTGTTCATCGGTTCCTGTACGAACGGGCAGATCGAAGACCTCCGTGATGCGGCGAGCATCCTGAAAGGAAGAAAGGCCGCGAAGGGCCTGAGACTCGTCGTAATTCCTAGCACGCCCGCAATCTACCGAAAGGCCATAGAAGAAGGTATCGTCGACATCCTCCTCGACGCAGGCGCCGTGATCGGGCCGCCCTGCTGCGGCCCCTGTCTCGGCGGACACATGGGTATCCTCGCCGAAGGAGAGAGGGCCTTATCGACCACGAACCGGAATTTTATCGGTAGGATGGGGCATCCAAAGAGCGAAGTGTATCTGGCGAACCCCTTCGTAGCGGCGGCATCTGCCGTCCTAGGCCGTATCGGTGGACCGGACGACCTGTGAAGCAAGCATGAAGAGTTCGTAAAAAGTCGGAAATACCTCTTTCGTCATTCCGTGCTTGACACGGAATCCAGTTTTTTCAATATGTTCTGGATGCCGGATCGAGTCCGGCATGACGTTTTTGGACTTTTTACGAGGACGTCAGTATGAAGGTAGGAGTGCATAATGAGAATCGAGGGAAGAGTGTGGAAATTCGGAGACGACGTCGATACAGACCTGATAATCCCGGCGCGCTATATCAACGTTTCCGACCCTGACGTGCTCGCGAAGACCTGCTTCATCGACATCGCGCCGGAATTCGCTTCGGCTGTGGCCCCCGGCGACGTGATCGTTGCGGGGAAAAACTTCGGCTGTGGTTCCTCGCGGGAGCATGCACCCCTTGCCATCAAGGCGGCCGGGGTCGGCGTCGTGGTCGCGAAGAGCTTCGCCCGCATCTTTTATCGGAACGCCTTCAACATCGGGCTCCCCCTCGTAGAATCCGAAGAGGCGTGGGACGGCATCGCTGCGGGCGAGAAGGTTGTCGTCGACCTCACGAACGGCAGGGTCGAGAGCCTCGACAAGAAAAAAACATTCCCGGCACGCCCGATACCCGAATTCATGCACAGGCTCATAGAAGACGGGGGGTTGATCCCCCATATCAGGAAGATACAAAAGCTTGCAAGATGATGAAGGAAAAGTGGTCGAGGGTTCAACTGATCAAGAATCCCAACTGATGAAGATATGAATGTAATCAAATGAATGAAAGAAAGAGAGAGACTGAGATGAAAACCTACAAAGTTGCTGTCATTCCCGGCGACGGGACGGGCCCGGAGGTCGTTGCCGAGGCACTCAAGGCCCTCGACGCCGTTTCAAAAAAGACAGGCCTGAAATTTGACCTTGCCCACTATGACCTCGGCGGTGAGCGCTACCTGAATTGCGGGGAACTCGTACCCGACGAAACCCTCGAGGAACTAAGGGCAAAAGACGCAATTCTGCTCGGGGCCATCGGCCATCCCGACGTCAAATCAGGAGTGCTGGAGACGGGCATTCTCCTCAAGCTTCGTTTTGCTCTCGACCTGTATATCAACCTCAGGCCTGTCGTTCTGTACCCGGGGGTCGATACACCGCTGAAAGATAAAGGTCCAGAGGATATCGACTTCGTCGTCGTTCGTGAAAACACGGAGGGCCTTTACGCAGGAAGCGGCGGTTTCCTGAGGCGTTACACGGCCGATGAAGTCGCCGTCCAGGAATCTGTGAACACCCGGAAGGGCGTCGAGAGATGCATCCGCTTTGCCTTCGATTTTTGCCGCAGGCGGAACCGGAGGAAGAAGCTCACCCTCTGCGGTAAGACCAACGTCCTTACATACGCCTGGGACCTCTGGGAGCGCGCCTTCCACGAAGTGGGCCGGGAATACCCGGACATCCGGAAAGATTACGCTCATGTGGACGCCATCTGTATGTGGATGGTGAAGAACCCGGAATTTTTCGACGTCATAGTCACGGACAACATGTTCGGTGACATCATCACAGACCTAGGCGCCATGATCCAGGGCGGTCTGGGGATCGCCGCCGGCGGCAACATAAACCCCGAGGGTGTATCGATGTTCGAACCCATCGGCGGGTCTGCACCGAAATACACCGGTTTGAACAAGATCAATCCACTGGCGGCGATCTGCGCCGTCCAGATGATGCTCGAACATCTTCGAGAAGAAAAGGCGGCGGACATCCTTCTCGAGGCCGTCAAAAAGGCTGTCAAGAACGACATCAAGAGCCTCGACGCGGGGAAGATGGGCTACGGCACGCGCGAAGTGGGCGACCTGATAGTTAAGTACATAAACCAGGGTTAGATTCTTTTATGCTCAGTACAATATCCCGTTCTTGCTAAACCCGCCTGATTCTGATAAATTAAATCAGTTTTCAGGAAGCAGGTTATCATGCTGCTCGCAATAAACAGCGATAACCCCCAGACGAGGCTCATCAGAAAGACCGTAGATATCCTGAGAGACGGCGGCATCATCGTCTATCCGACGGATACGGTCTACGGCCTGGGATGTGACCTCTTCAACAAAAGGGGGATCGAGAAGATTTACGAAATCAAGCGACGGAGTATGAAGCAGCCTTTTAGCTTCATCTGCGCGGACCTCAAGGATATCAGCAATTACGCCATAGTTTCGAACTATGCCTATAAGACCATGCGGCGGATGCTTCCGGGACCGTATACCTTCATCCTGGAGGCAACGCGTCTCGTCCCTAAAATCCTCCTGACAAAAAGAAAAACCGTGGGCATCAGGGTTCCTGACAACGAAATATGTTTGTCCATCGTCAGGGAGCTGGGGCATCCCATCATCAGCACCAGTGTGACAACGGGGGATGAAATCCTGAGCGACCCGGCGGAAATAGAAAAAAAATACGGCCGCGCCGTGGATCTCGTGATCGACGGCGGCATCCTCGCCACAGAAAAGTCGAGCGTGGTGAGTCTCGTGAATGATATTCCTGAGATCATCAGGGTCGGCAAAGGGGATGTAAGCCTTTTCCAGTAAATAGACAAGGAATCGTTATGAAGAAAATCATGTTGATCAACGCGATCGACCGGGAAGAACAGCGTATGGCGATCGTCGAAAACGGCAAGCTGGTCGAATTCAACCTCCAGATGGCCGAGCACGAACCCATAACCGGCAACATCTACAAAGGCATTGTCCAGAAAGTGGAACGGGGGCTTCAGGCGGCCTTCGTGGATTACGGCGGGAAGAAGAACGGCTTTCTCCCTCTGCACGATGTCAGTCCTGACTATTACAAGAGCGAAGGGGCGGATGGTGAGGGCCACAAGAGGCATGGCCTCAAATCTGGCCAGGAGTTGCTCGTCCAGGTAGTGCGCGAAGAAAAAGACCGCAAAGGGGCGATGCTTACGACCTACATCTCCCTCCCCGGCCGGTACCTGGTGTACCTGCCGAACCGTGAAGGAGCCGGTGTCTCAAGGAAAATCGAAGACGAGGCCGAGCGCAAAAAGCTCAAGGAATTCGTAGACCAAGTCCTCAAAAAGGACGAAAAGGCGGGCTTTATCGTCCGCACGGCCGGTCAGAGCAGGAAGAAACAAGAACTCCTGCGGGACTACCAACACCTCCACCGCCTCTGGAAGGAAATAACGAAGAAAGCCGCCCAGGTCTCGGCCCCGGCGCTCATCTACCAGGAAAGTGATTTCGGTGTAAGGTCGCTTCGGGATTACTTCACGCCGGACATAAGCGAGATACTGATCGATGACCCCGACACATTCAAGAAGGTGCGCGATTACTGCAAGATCGTCCAGCCCCGGAACGTCAAGATGATCAAGCTCTACAAGGAGCACACACCCCTTTTCGAGAAATACCAGCTTGAAAAACAGACCGACGAAATATACCAGGAACGGGTGACCCTGAAATCGGGCGGGTCGATAGTGATCACTCCCACAGAAGCCATGATAACGATCGACGTAAATTCGGGAAGGGGTTCAAACAGGAAAGACGTCGAAGAGACGGCCTTCAGGACGAACCTAGAAGCGGTCGAAGTCATCGCGCGACAACTCAGGCTGCGCGACCTCGGCGGTCTCATCGTGGTCGATTTCATCGACATGAGAGAACGAAAACACATCTCCGAGGTAGAGAAGGCCTTCAAGAAGGCCCTCAGCCTCGACCGGGCAAGGATCCAAATGTCCCGCATTTCAAAGTTCGGCATCATGGAGCTTTCCCGCCAGAAGAAACAGTCGGCGATCCAGGATATCAGCTACACCACCTGCCCGCAATGCAAAGGATCCGGCCTCAGGCCGTCGCTGGAATACATCGCTCTCGGCATCTACCGTAAGATCAAAGCCGAGGTCGTACGAGGGGATACGGCGTCGATCAAAGTCACCCTGCCCTGGGAAGTCTCCGATTACCTCCTCAACCAAAAGCGCGCCGAATTGACAAACATCGAGAAAACTTACGAAACAAACATCCACGTTTCGGGAAGTGCCGACATGCACTGGGGAGAGTCGAAGTTCGAAAAGGTGCGGAAACCGGAAGCGGAGAAGGAGCTTCAGCCTGAGGTGGTTCAACCGGAAGAGCATACGGCCTCACCCCCTGAGGAAGAAACCGTAAAAGAAGCCGTTCCGGAAGGGGAAGAGGGTCAGGCGGTGGCGGCTGAGGCGGAGGAACCGACTAAGAAGAAACCCGCGCGAAGACGGCCGCGCCGGAGAAGACGAAAAACAGCCGAGCAAACGGCGGGGCAACCGTCCGAATCGGCAGCAGCTCCTGAGGGAAAGGCAGACGAAGAAAAAGAAGTGGTGGAGGAAAAGAAGAAGGATAAGTCGATCCTCGAGAAACTTTTCTTCAGCTTGTGAACAATTTCTCTTTGAAAGTCAGTTAAAAATAGGCCTTCTTAGTTATTTCATGAAGGCTACTGGTATCCCTGCCCTTCCAGTCCTAATGACCGGTCGGGCAGTTTAAATTACTGGTGGGCCGCCGGGGACTCGAACCCCGCGCCAATTGATTAAGAGTCAACTGCTCTACCGACTGAGCTAGCGGCCCAGGCTGATACTGTTCCTCAGCTTCGATGGCTGGTACGCCCGGTAGGATTCGAACCTACGACCAACAGATTCGAAGTCTGCCACTCTATCCAGCTGAGCTACGGGCGCTTATATCGTTCAGGGCATGTCGCCCACTTTATCCGGGGTGAGTGAAGGGACTCGAACCCTCAACCTTCGGGGCCACAACCCGACACTCTGACCAGTTGAGCTACACCCACCACGATTTTTTATGGTACGCCTGCAGGGATTCGAACCCGGGACCTACGGATTAGAAGTCCGTTGCTCTATCCAGCTGAGCTACAGGCGCACAATCTCTACAGACGCTACTCAATAAACAAAAGGAGCGTTTTAATAAACTCTTTCTAATTATTTGTCAAGCCTGAAAGCAAAATCAGCCGGGGTATAACGCGACACTGCAGCAATCATCTTACGTACCCGGCGATACCGTCGAATCGGTACCCTTTTTTTGCCATCCCCTCACCCCTCAAATCGGTCGTGTAGAAATGACAGCCTGTCGAGGGGTTTTGCCAGCGGTAAAGTTCCCGCTTCCCGAGAATCTTAGAAGTACCTATGTTTCCGATAGACCCTTCAAGGACATAACCCTGACGGCTTTTTCCGTCCCCGTCCGGGTCGGTCGTGTAGTAGTGATCCCCTTTTGCCTTATTATACCATCGGTAGAACTTCTTCGTACCCGGAGTATCTGCCCAGAACAGTCTAAAGGCTAACCCTTGTCTCCTGTATCCCTTAAGGAAATCGGCGTCTTCCGCTTCCGGGTGCCCTGTGTACAGATAATCGTTTCCTTTGACATAGCGGTAAACATCGATGAATTTTGTGGCGATATTCCGTGTCACCCTGAGCGAAACATCCACGGCGGTGTCACCGCCGTTCGACCTGACGACCACCACGTCGCCGTAAAGACCCGCTTTCAGGTTTTCCGTGTCGACGGAGACAGTGACGTAATCGGTCTCGCTCGTCGTCGTCCCGGTGGACGGAAAGACCCTAAGCCATCCAGGGACACCTGTGAGGACCTCACCGCCGAAAATTCTTACACCTTCGACCATGACGAACGCCCTCTCGCTCATGACCTTGAGAATATGGCGACCCTCAGAGAGGTTTTCTGCAACAACCGCTGCCGTCCTTCCTTCTTCCGGGTCTCCATCTATCTCAACAGGAGCGAGGTCATCGACAAAAGCCTTCAAAGTGCCTTCTCCCTTTTCAGGATGAACGACGATCGCGATTCCTGTACCGGAAAAAAAGAAGGTCATCGTCCCTTCTTCCCCCTTGATGGCGGGATATCCCCTATCTGTGAACCATTTACCGTTCAATTGGAGAACGGTTTCCAGCTCCCCAGGGACGGCATAGGCCTCGCCTTCTCGTCTGTTTTCATTCAGGAACGACACGTAAAGTCCTTTCCCGGTGCGGCCTTCCGACGCACCACCTATCCCCGTCTTCCAGGTGAGCGTTCCCTTGCCGACATTCCGGACGCGCAATTTTTTCAGGGTTGTACGGCTCCCCTCTATCGTCCCAAAGTCGAGGCCGAAAGGTTCTACAGAAAGTTTCGGGCCCGGCTCACTGAGGGCCGTTTCGAACTTGAGAAAAAGCGTCCTTGAACCGCCCTCATAATGGACGTTGATTTTTTCGCTGTGCTGTCCTAAGGGTAGTGCCTTCTCAAGGGTAAGAGTCTCACCTTCCGATTTGAGTGTAATCCGGCAGAGGTACCTGCCCATCTCATCGGCGGTTTCGCCCCCAACGAATCTTAATCCAACTTCAAGACGACCGAGGGAATCGGTCATCCGGCTCGCGAGTCTTTTGCCGTCACCGACCGCAATCCAACCCTCGGGCCCGTCTGTCGACCAGGCGAGGGTCTTCGAAGAGGGGCAGTGCATAAAATAGATTCCCTTGACCTCGCCCGAAGTAGCAAGAACGCCCAGGTCCATAACCTCGGGACTCACCTGCATGGTGACCGCCGTACCTGAATCTTCCTCGGCCGGGGTGACACCTGAAGATAATAAGGCAAGGACGACCGATACGATGAACAAGACGATGATCTTTTTTGGCATAAGTCTCAATTCTTTCAAGGTCTTTTCTTTCTAAACCAATTACCTCGAGAAGGCAAAAGGTTTTTATCCGACCCGAACGGCATCAGCGACCCTGTGCGGTATGCGTGGCTATACGGCTGTTTCGGACCGGGACAGAAGCCTGGCGCAGAAAGCCCGAATATGCCTTCCATCGCCGGCATTTACCCTTCAGATTCTTTAACAACCCTTGACTAACATGTTAAAAATATTATACTGATTAATCACTAAACCATGGAGGATTCATGAGTCTACCCGCCGAGTCGAGCGCCCTTGAACTTTACATAGGACAGATCAACCGTTTTCCGATCCTCAACGCCGCTGAGGAATTTGACCTTGCAGTCCGGTACAAGAAATATAATGACCTGGCTGCAGTGGAGAAGCTCGTAACTTCGAACCTGCGTTTCGTAGTAAAGATCGCCCACGAATACCGGAATTACGGGTTCAAACTCATCGACCTGATCCAGGAAGGGAACATCGGGCTGATGCACGCCGTAAAAAAATTCAACCCCTACAAGGGATACCGGCTTATATCTTATGCAGTATGGTGGATCAGGGCGTATATCCAGAATTACATCATAAAATCATGGAGTATCGTCAAGATCGGCACGACACAAGCCCAGAGAAAGCTGTTTTTCAAATTAAACCAAGCAAAGAAGAGGCTCCGGCACCTTTCCGAGAAAAACCCGGAATTCGGGGAAATCGCCGAGTCCCTGCACGTCAAAGAATCAGAGATAGAGGAAATGGACCTTCGCCTCAGCAACCGCGACCTCTCCCTCGATGCCACCCTGACGGAGGACGGTGAACTGACTTACATCGACCACCTGAAGTATGAAGGAGAGGACCAGGAAACGGCGCTCATCAGGAAGGAAGAAACGGCGCTGGTGAAAAGAAACATCGCCGGGGCGCTGGAAAAACTGACAGAAAGGGAACGTTACATCATCCAGCATAGGATCATGGCGGAGAACCCTGTAACCCTACAGGACATCGGCAATCGGTTCAACATCACCAGGGAAAGGGCCCGTCAGATCGAAGCCCAGGCGTTAAAAAAAATGCGCACCGCCATCGCATACAACCGGAAAGAGCCGGTTGCCCTTCTCTCTGCCTAATAGGGGTCATACTCCCGGGAGGGGTTTTCAAAGCGGGTAAACTTTTCCAGAAAGACCAGTTTGACGGTTCCGGTAGGCCCGTTTCTCTGTTTTCCGATGTTCACTTCCGCCAGACCCGTATTCTCTTCCGTGCGGTTGTATACTTCATCCCGGTAAAGGAACATGATCACGTCGGCATCCTGCTCGATGGCGCCCGATTCCCTCAGGTCGGCCATCTGGGGCCGTCTGTTCGTCCTCTGCTCTACCTGCCGGTTGAGCTGCGAAAGCGCCACCACCGGGATGTTCAGTTCCTTAGCCAGCGCCTTGAGGGAACGGCTGATCTCCGAGATCTCCTGTTCCCTGGAATCCCTGGATCCCCCCGCCCGCATGAGTTGCAGATAATCGACGATCAAGAGGCCGAGCCCCGACTCGGCCTTCAGGCGCCTCGCCTTGGCCTTCATCTCGAGCACGGATATCGCAGCTGTGTCGTCGATGTAGATGGGCGCCTCCGCAAGGCGTCCGGCGGCAGTCGTCAGTTTCGGCCAGTCCGTCTCCCCGGGATACCCCCTTCGGAGCCTCTGAGAATCCACCATTGCCTCCGAGGACAACATACGGAAGGCCAACTGTTCTTTAGACATTTCGAGGGAGAAAATAGCCACGGGAATGCCCGATTCGATCGCGGCACGCTGGGCGATGTTCAGGGCAAAGGCGGTCTTACCCATGCTCGGCCGGCCCGCGATGATTATCAGGTCCGACCTCTGCAACCCCGAAGTCATCTCGTCGAGCTTCTCGAACCCCGTGGGAACGCCTGTGATAAGCTCCTTTTTTTCGTACAGACGCTCGATCGTCCTGAAACTGTCTTTGATCAAATCCTTCAGGGGAGAAAAACTCGGCTTGATCTTATTTTCGGAAATCTCGAAGATTGCGTGCTCCGCCTCGTCGAGGAGGCCGTCCACGTCGGACCCTGCGTTGTAGCTTTTTGTCAGGATGTCCGTCGCCGTCCCGATTAGATTCCTCAGGATGGCCTTTTCCTTCACGATTTTCGAGTAATGGACAATGTTGGCCGCGGACGGGACGGTGTCCACAAGCGATGCCAGATAAACGGCACCTCCCACCGCGTCGATCTGCTTCTTGTCCCGCAGGTAATCGTTAAGGGTGACGAGGTCGCTAGGTCGGCTCTTTTCCGAAATATCCAGGATGGCGGCAAAAATCTTGCGGTGAGCCTCGCTGTAGAAGTCCTCTACCCGCAAAATCTCCATCACGCTGTTCAGGGCCTGGTTGTCAAGCAGTATCCCCCCGAGGACCGACTGCTCGGCTTCGAGGTTCTGGGGTGGTACTTTGTGAAGAAAGGACTCCACATCCTTCATGGGGTCAATCCTCTTCCTTGACCACCTTGACCGTGATCTCCGCCGTAACCCCGGGGTAGAGTTTGACCTTCACCGGAAATTCTCCCAGGCTTTTTATCGGCTCCTGAAAGACGATACTCTTGCGGTCAATATCCAGGCCCTGGTCGCGAAGTGACTTCTCTACATCCTTCGCAGTTACCGCGCCGAAAAGCTTGTCCTCTTTTCCCGTCTTCCGGGAAATGACGCAGGTAATGCCGCTCAGGGTTTCGAGCAAGGCTTCCGCTTTCTTACGCCTCTTCCCGGCGCGTTGCTCCATCTCCTTCTTTTCATGTTCGAGGGCACGGATGTTTTTTTCATTCGCCTCAACCGCTATCCCCTTGGGAATAAGATAATTTCTCGCGTATCCTTCGGCTACACGAATCACGTCTCCCATCTTCCCGAGGGACTCAACGTCCTGCCTGAGAATCACCTTCATGGAAACAACTCCTTGTCTGACGAGATTATTCCTGACTTACCGAGTCTGCCGCAGGCGGGTTTATCTTCCGGAAATCGACCCAGATGTCGGCAAAACCGATGACTGCAACGACCAGAAGAAAAACATTCTGCACAAAAATCAAGGTATAAACGACCCAACGTAGAAAAACCGGGATCCTCTTCCTGGTAAAAAAATAGTTGATTATGGCAAAGCCCTGAAGAACATAGGCAAACAAAAAAACGACCAGCAGATTAAGCCCGATAAGCCGGATATTTTCCTGAGGTA
>CAZRAC010000007.1:0-54314 GCA_964597995.1 uncultured Syntrophaceae bacterium
CAAGAAGCCAGAGGTCGATTCTTAACGATTTGAAGCAGTAAGCACATTCAATGCCACGGATTCAGGATTTCTTTAAATTTGGGGAACGAAATACTACAGCTGCCATCGAGATCCGGGCCGGCATAACTACCTTTTTGATGATGGCGTACGTCATAGTGGTAAACTCCGGAATCCTGTCCAAGGCGGGCATGCCCTTCGCCGGTGTCCTTTTCGCCACGGTGCTTGTCTCTGCTCTAAGTTCTATAGCTATGGGCCTTTACGCAAATCTACCTTACAGCCTGGCTCCGGGCATGGGAATCAACGCTTTTTTTACCTTCTCCCTGGTTCTCGGCCAAGGCGTACCCTGGCAGACCGCCCTGGGCGCTGTGTTCCTATCCGGCATCTTGTTTGTCCTGCTGTCCCTGACCGGCACCCGAACGACGATCGTCAAGGCCATTCCGCCGGCCCTCCGCCTTGGGCTGGCCGCAGGCATCGGGCTCTTTCTTGCCTTGATCGGGCTTCGAAGCGTAGGCTTCATCGTAGCCAGTCCGGTTACCTTGATAACCTTCGGGCCGCTGAATGCCATCATAACCCTGTTCGTTATCGGCCTTGTGATTACCTCGGCTATGATGCTCAAAAGGATACCCGGCGCCCTGATATTGGGGGCGATCATCGTCTCGTTCATGGCCTTGGTTGTATCCCAAGCGGGATGGGTTGCCAAACCTATCGTGACCCTGCCTGAGCGCATCTTCTCCTGGCCCAGTCTGGATGTGTTTTTCAAGCTCGACATCACCGGTGCGCTGACCACAGGCATGATCATGCCGGTCTTCTCTTTGTTTTTTGTGGACTTATTCGACTCCATTGCCTCGTTTGTGGGTATATCCCAGGTATCCGGCCTAACGGAGGAGGACGGCACGCCCTTGGAAATAGGCAAGGCCCTCCTGGTGGATGCAGCTTCTACCACCATTTCGGGATTGTTCGGGACATCCTCGGGAACAGTGTATGTAGAATCGGCGGCCGGGATTGAAGAAGGTGGGCGCACCGGTCTCACCGCGATAGTGACCGGTCTACTGTTCTTACCATTTATGTTCCTGTCACCCTTATTGGCCTTCGTGCCCGATGTGGCCACGGCACCGGTGCTCGTTCTGGTGGGCGTCTTCATGGCCCAGCCTCTGATTCTGATCGATTGGAAAGACATGGAGGAAGCCATCCCCGCCTTCCTGGCATTGATCCTCATCCCGCTGACATTCAGCATCACCCAAGGGGTGGTCTGGAGCTTTTTGATCTACACCCTGATAAAGCTGGCGCTCGGTAAAGCCAAGGACGTGCATTGGATGCTTTACGTCATTGATGGATTCGCCATACTCACCCTGTGTCAGCCGCTGTTGTAAACATCTTGGTCGATGCGTTTGGGCTGAGGTGTAGATGGTGGTGGGATCGAGCGAGGAATTCTGCTTTTACTCAGGCACCGTCACGGCCATCCAATACCTCCCGAACCTTCCGAGAAAGTTCTGCCACGCTAAAGGGTTTTTGGATGAAGGCCTTACAACCCCTCCCCATGATCTCCCTCGCCGCACCGTCGATACTGTATCCACTCGATAAAATCACCTTGACACCGGGATCGACGCCTTTCAGTCGATTGAAGGTTTCGCCACCACCTATTCCCGGCATGATCATGTCGAGGATGACGAGGTCGACTTTACCCTTCTCTTTTCTAAACATCCTGACGGCCTCCTTGCCACTTCGGGCCGCAAAGACCGTGTAACCCATGGTCTTCAAAACTTCTTCCATGACCTCAAGAATCTGATCCTCGTCGTCGACGACAAGGATCGTCTCACTGCCAGTGAGCCACTCCTGCCGCGGTTTTGGCTCTTCTCTTACCGGCTCTTTTTCCGATGCGGGGAGATAGACATTGAAGGTTGTCCCATGGCCTTTCTCACTGTAAACATTGATGTACCCCTTGTGGCCTTTCACGATCCCGTAGACCATCGCCAACCCAAGCCCCGTCCCCCGTCCCATTTCCTTGGTGGTGAAGAAGGGCTCGAAAATCCGGTTCTTCGTCGCTTCATCCATCCCCTCCCCGCTGTCGGTCACGGATACCTTAACGTAGTCCCCCGGTTTCATGAAGGTTTCTTCCGTCTCATCGTCGCCGACCACCGTCCTGCATGTCTTTATGTGGAGATCGCCCCCTCCGGGCATCGCCTGCCAGGCATTGACAAAGAGATTCATGAAGACCTGCTCCATCTGCGTCCGGTCAGCCTCGACGAGCATAAGGCCTTGGGCTAACTCTCTGTGAATCATGATCTCCTTGCGGGTTCTGCCGAACATCGTAGAAGTTTTTTTCAGTATCTCATTGATGTCCAAGGTCCCGACCTCATAACGCCCCAGGCGGGCAAAACCCAGGAGCTGGCTCGTGAGGTTGGCGGCGCTCTGAACCAGTTCTTCGATCGATTTCAGCCGTCTTTCTTGACTTTTTGTCACGCCCGGCTCCATCTTCATGAGGGCCGCGTGGCCGATAATCCCCGAAAGGAGATTGTTGAAATCATGGGCGATTCCTCCCGCCAACGTCCCGATCGCCTCCATCTTCTGCGCCTGTCGGAGCTGGGCTTCGAGCCGCTTGCGCTCAGTGATGTCTCGGTTGATCCCGCGAAACCCGATGACTTTGCCGTCGCTGTTTTTCAGCAGAGAAAACAGCGTCTCAACATGCGCCCTCACTCCATCCTTTTTCACGACCTCGTGACTGACGGTTATAGAAGGTATATCCCCCCGGAGGAGGCGCAGGCAGTTTCTTTCTACGACCTCTGCATTTTCCGCGTCCAAGTACACCCGGTGATTCATCCCCGCCATCTCTTCCCGGGTATATCCCAGGAACTTGGGCAGTATGGGGTTGAAGAAGGTCATGTTGCCCCACAAGTCGGCCTCAAAATAGCCATCGTTCATGCTCTCAAGAATGCTCCGGTATTTCTCCTCGTTCTCCTTTAGCGCCTTCACTGCCCTTCTGTGCTCGGTGACGTCGCGGAAGATACCCCGGAAGCCGGTGGGACGACCATCCGAATCTCTCAACAACGAAGCGCAAAATTCATGCGTCCGTCTTGCCCCGTCTTTCCTGATGACATCCCATTCATATCTTTTGAGGGGAGCCCCCGTCTTGTACATCTCGTTGTAGGCACGGTAGACTCTTTTTGCAATCTCCTCATCCGCTGCGTAAACACTGTAATTCGTGCCCAACATTTCCTCCCCGCTGTAACCAAAGATTCTCAGAAATGCCTCGTTGAAAAAAGTAAAATTACCGGCAAGGTCCACTTCATGGTAACCTTCTTCCATTTCATCGAGGATGGTACGGTACCTCTCCTCGCTCTCCCGGAGGGCTTCCTCCATCCGCTTGCGCTCGGTAATATCCCGGACGATCGCCCTGAAACCTGTAGGGTCGGCATTGCCTTTTCTGATCAATAAAGCAGAAGCCTCCAAAATCCTTCTTTCCCCGTCCTTTCTCCGCATGCAGCACTCGAGCCCCTCGACGGGCTCGCCCGTCCGGTACAGCCGGTTGTAGGCCTGAAAAATCTTGTTCGCGTTCTCTTCATCGACGGTATATTTCTTGTAGCTCGTACCGATCAGTTCTTCGCGACTGTACCCCAACATCTTTAGGAACGATTCGTTGCACGATTGGAAACGTCCTGCAAGGTCCACCTCGTGATAGCCCTCCAGTATATTATCGAGTATGGTCCGGTATCGCTCTTCGCTTTCCCGCAATGCATCCTCCGCCTGCTTGCGCGCGGTGACGTCACGGGCGATGCCCAATAGGCCGACGACCATTCCTTCCCTATGAACGGGGTTTGCGTGTAACTCCACGGCCCTCTTCTCACCTTTTGCATCCACATAAACCGCTTCGTAAGGAATCCCCTCTTCCCCTGCCATCACCCGCTTGAAGTCTGCCCTGGCTTTTTCGTGGTCTTCAGGAAGAAGCATGTCGAGATAATGGAGCCGATAAAATTCCTCCGCGGGGACTCCAGACCACTCCACGAGTACCTCGTTAACAAAGGTAAAACGTCCTTCGCGGTCCAGACAATACGCTCCGTCGCTGAGGCAATTCAAGATGTTCTTTTGTTTGTCATCGCTGTCGGAATGGACGATGGCCGGCCGTTGGACAGGTCGACCGTACTGCTCGGGCTTGGACGGTGTTTTCCCTTTCATGGCATCCTCAATGATTTTGAATTGTGCGGCAAGGCCGACTACTAAGCTTTTCCAAGTTTAAAATACTTGCAATTATTGTTCCAGCATTGCTCGACGCCCGGGTGTCTGAGTCACGAACCCACAGGCTGGAACGGTCGCTCAAACTTGCCGAATGGGAAAGTTCTATACAGAGGTGTTGACAGCAGCAGCGATGAAAACCGAGGCGATTTCCGTTGAAAAGCTTTGGAAATTGTACTATAAATTCAAAATCATAGATAGTAAAAACAGGCACATTTTACCCGATTGCGCCATAATCATCCGCTTCGGAGGTAACAAATCATGTCTGCACCGGTAAAGTTGTTTTCCCTGAGTACGTGCAGCCACTGCAAGGCGACGAAGAAATTTCTCACCGACAACGGCGTTCCTTACGACTATACTGACGTGGACCTTCTGAGCGGCAAGGAGAGGCAACAAATCCTCGACGAGGTCGTCAAGTACAATCCCAGTCGCACCTTCCCTACGATCCTAATCGGGGATAAGGTCGTCATCGGCTTCGATGAAAAGGCTATCCGGGAGGCTTTAGGACTGTGATGGACGCCGAGCAACTTTACGAGACGCTCAAAAAGACCCAGGAACCAAAGGGTTTCTTCTTCAACCGCGACGAGGACTGGGTGTTGGGAATCCTGAACGGTCTCCTCATTAACAAGGAACGGTACGGCTACATGTCCTGTCCCTGCCGGCTGGCGTCGGGAAACCGGGCGCAGGACCAAGACATCGTCTGCCCCTGCGCATACCGGGAAGCGGACGTCAAGGAATACGGGAGTTGCTACTGTAATCTCTACGTATCCCATGCGTGGAACGAGGGCCTCATCGATCACGTCTACGTCCCGGAACGTCGTCCCCCCGAAAAGATGGGCATCTGAGCATTAGGAATGAAGATGGAAAATCGCCTCCAGGGTAAAAGGATACTGATAACCGGGGCCAGCGCCGGCATCGGCGAGGCCTGCGCGGCACGGTTCGCCGCCGCCGGGGCGGAACTCGTACTGTGCGCCCGGCGCATAGACCGCCTCCGTGAATTGCAGGCCGAGCTGGTCGAGCAGTACCACGGACAGGTAGATGCCTTCCCCGTCGACGTCCGCGACCGTGAGGCGGTGCAAAGCTTTGTCTCCGAAATAGCTGAAAGAAAGCTGATACCCGACATCCTCATCAACAACGCGGGGCTTGCCGCGGGGTTGAATCGTTTTCAAAACGGCGACTGGAACGATTGGGACCGGATGATCGATACGAACATCAAGGGGCTCCTCAACGTTTCCCGACTCGTTATCCCCCTGATGATCGCCGCCGGAGGGGGGCACATCGTCAACGTAGGCAGTCTCGCCGGTTATCAGGTCTATCCTAAGGGCAACGTTTACAACGCGACCAAATTCGCCGTTCGAGCCCTCTCCGAGGGCATGAACATCGACCTCGCGGGGACAGGTATCCGGGTCTCGATGGTCTCCCCCGGCGCCGTCCGCACGGAATTTTCCGAAGTGCGCTTCCACGGCGACCGGGAAGCCGCCGCCAAGGTCTACGAGGGTTACACTCCCCTTTCCGCCGCAGACGCGGCTGAAGCCGTTTTCTTCATCATCAATGCCCCGCCGCACGTGAACATCCAGAACATCCTCATAACCCCCACGGCCCAGCGGAACGCTTACTGCGTAGAGCGCGACGGCAAGACCTGATTTGCGGGAAAAACGGGAGGGGTTATGCGTCTCAAAGGGAAAACGGCTTTGATAACAGGCGCAAGTAAAGGCATCGGCCGTGCGGTAGCCATCGGGTTTGCCAAAGAAGGGGCGAACCTCTTTTTGACTGCTAAAGATGATCGCCAAGGCTTGGAGGCGACGCTCGAGGAGGTTCGTTCGCTGGGGGTGAAGGGAGAAGGCGGACTTTACGATGCCACGAACTTAAACGACGTCGAAAAGTTGATGGATGGCGTCGAGCGGACCTACGGGACGCTTGACATCCTTGTCAACAATGCCGGCATCATCAAGCCCACACCTTTCTGGGAACTTAATCCGGAACAGTTTGAGAAGACTGTCCGGACCCATCTGTTCGGCACCTACTACCACACCTGGACGGCTACCAAGCGTTTTATGATGCCGAAATCAAGCGGAAAGGTCATAAATCTCGCCGCTCCTGCGGCTTTCAGAGGGTTCTTTGGGGTGGTCGATTACGCCTCAGCCAAGGGTGGTATCGTCGCATTCACGAAGAATGTAGCCCACGAACTCGCACCCTATAACATCCAGGTCAATGCCATTGTCCCTGTCGCCGAAACACGCATGACCGACGCCCTTTCGGACTTTTACGCCGACCGTTTCGGCGCTGCCGAAGGAAAGAGGCTTCAGAATCTGCCGAAGGCCGAGCGGCTAGTCGGCACCTTTGTCTATTTTGCAAGCCCTGATTCCGATTACGTCACCGGTCAGGTGCTTGCCGCTGACGGCGGTATGTATTGATCAACTGTCTACCGTGCTTCAGATGAGGCAGCGGTAGTGAACGGACAAAGGATCGTCGCACTCGATTGGAACGAAAAAGATGGTACCATCAGATAATCTTAAGAAAAGGAGGATCAGCTCATGAATGGTTCTGCGATGCACTACCGTCAGTTGGGCAAGTCCGGTCTCCTGGTATCTGAGCTGTGTCTGGGAACCATGAGCTTCGGCGGACAGGGTTATTGGGAGAAGATCGGCGGGCTCGACCAGGCTTCTGCCCAGCGGCTCGTCGACATCGCCTTCGATGCCGGCGTCAACTTCTTCGACACGGCCGATGTTTACTCCTACGGACAGTCGGAGGAAATCTTAGGAAAAGCTATAAAGGGCAAACGCGACAAGGTGGTGATCGCCACCAAGGTCCGCGGCCGCATGAGCCCGGAGATCAACGACGTGGGGCTCAGCCGGCGCCACATCATCCAAGGTTGCGAAAACAGCTTGAAGAGACTGGGTACCGATTACATCGACCTTTACATCGTGCACAGTTTTGATTTCTTGACTCCGCTCGAAGAGACACTTTCGGCCCTGAATGATCTGGTTCATCAAGGCAAGGTGCGATACCTCGGCTGTTCGAACTACTTTGCCTGGCAGTTGATGAAGGCGCTTGCCGTCTCGGAAAAGCACAACTGGGAGAAGTTCGTGTCGCTCCAGGCGTACTACTCGCTGATAGCACGGGATGTGGAAATCGAGCTTGTGCCGCTGTGCCAGGATCAAGGGTTGGGTGTCACGCCGTGGTCGCCTCTGACAGCCGGGTTCCTCACCGGCAAGTATCCGCGGGGCGGCAAGGGACCAAGGGACGCCAGGCGTAGCAAGGAAGAGCAGAACTTCCTCCAGTTCGACGAAGACCGCGCCTATGCCATCCTCGGTGAAGTCGAGCGCATTGCCCATGCAAGAGGCGTGAGTCCTGCCCAGGTCTCGCTCAACTATCTATTGAGAAAACCGGCGGTAAGTTCCGTAATCATCGGGGCCACCAAACCGGAGCAGCTTTTGGACAATCTGAAGACTGTGGAATGGGAACTCACTGCAGAAGAAATCGCCGCACTCGATGCCGTGAGCGAGCCGCCGCGGATCTACCCCCGCTGGATGCTCGAATTCACGCGGCGAGACCGGGACAACCCGCAGATGATGATATGATAAAAGATTTTTTAAATTTGAGAAAGGAGCCGGCTGTATGAAACAGTTTGTATTTTACAATCCCACGCGGATCGTATTCGGTGAAGGTAAGACATCGGACATCGGCAGGTACTTAAAAGGCCAGAAATGCCTCTTCCTGTATGGGTCCTCCAGTATAAAGCAAAACGGTATTTACGATAAGGTAGTAGATTCTTTGAAGAACCACGGCATTACGTTCGTCGAAAAAAGCGGTGTCAAACCGAACCCCGTGCTCAGTTTTGTCCATGAAGCGATCGACCTCGCAAGGAAAGAGCAAGTTGATTGCATATTGGCCGTGGGAGGCGGAAGCGTGATCGATACGGCAAAGGCGGTCGCCGCGGGGTTTTACTACGACGGCGATGTGTGGGATTTCTTCGTAGATAAAGCCAGAATCACAAAAGCCCTTCCGATTTATGTGGTACTTACGCTGTCGGCAACGGCCTCGGAAATGAATTCGGGGGCGGTGATAACAAACGAGACCACGAAACAAAAGTTCAACATCCAAGGCGAGAGCCTGTTCCCTAAGACATCCATATTAGACCCGACAAACACCTACACCGTACCGAAGAGGCAGGTGGCAAACGGCAGCGTGGATGCCATCGTGCATCTGTTGGAGGGCTACTTCACGGGAAAATACCCGAACACCCCCATACAGGACGGGTTTGTCGAAACGCTGGTGAAAGCCATGATCGCTTCCACCAAGAAAATATTGGAAAACCCCACGGATTATGATGCAAGGGCTAATTTTATGTGGTCGGCGACGCTTGCCCTCAACGGACTGACCACCGCCGGCATCGGCGAGTATGGATTCCCCAACCACATGATGGGCCATTCCCTGTCGGCATTGTACAACGTCGACCACGGGGCGAGCCTGTCGATAGTGTTCCCGGCGTGGCTCAAGTACAATGAATCAACTCTATCCGACCGCCTGGCACATTTCGGCAAGGAGGTATTCGACAAAGCCGGCGCCAAAGAGGCGATTGCGGCAATAGAGGAATACTTTCACGCGATCGGTGCACCGGTCCGGTTGAATGAAGTCAACATCGATAAAGGGGAGATCAAGAAAATAGCCGAGAACGCCGTTTCCCTGGCGAAAAAATGGGGATTAAAGAGTTACACGGAAGACGTGATCGCAAAGATTTTAGAGTTCGCCGCTTAGGGGCATACAAACGCCCTTTTGCTTGAGAATCGACAAGTCCTGCATCGATCTCCTGCACCGTTCTGTGCGGCGGACGCCGATACCCGAAAGGGAGACCTCCGGTCCATGTACGAGAAGAAGCCCTGGCTGAAATTCTACGGCGACATCCCCGAGTCCATCGACTACCCGCGGGTCACAATGTACGAGGCGGTCATGAAGACGGTGGAACGTCTGCCAGGGGCCGTCGCCTACGATTTTCTCGGTTATACGGCCTCCTACCGACAGTTCGGAAACGAGATCGACCGGTGCGCCGACGCCCTCGCGTCCCTCGGCATGAAAAAGGGAGACCGGATCGCCATATCGATGCCCACGACGCCCCAAGGGATCATCTGCTTTTACGCGGCCAACAAGCTCGGGGCTGTGGCGGCCATGATCCACCCCCTTTCGACGCCGAAGGAGGTCGAGTTCTACCTTAACTCCAGCCGGAGCCGCTTCGCCCTCACCCTCGACGCCTTCTACGGAAAGTTCGCCGGGCTCCGAGAAAAGACCGGCCTGGAGACGCTGATCCTCACGCGCATCTCCGACTACCTGACGGGCCTGAAAAAAATCGGTTTCATGCTCACGAAGGGACGGAAGATCCCGAAGGTGCCGGACGATCCCGCGGTCCGGTGGTGGAGCGATCTAATGAAAACAGCGCACCCACCGGCGCCGAGGGCGGACATGCACACCGACGAGATGGCCGTCATCCTGTACAGCGGGGGAACGACGGGAGTGCCTAAAGGCATCATGCTTTCCAACATGAACTTCATCAGCGAGGGGATGCAGGTCTCGGCTGTGGGAAGGCTGTCGGAAAAGGACGCGATCCTCGCCATCCTCCCCATCTTCCACGGCTTCGGACTCGGCGTCTGCGTCAACGCCTGCTTCATGGGCGGTGCGAAGAGCATCCTTGTTCCCCAGTTCACGCCGGGGACGGTGGCGAAACTCATCCGCCAGAAGCGGCCGACCTTCGTGATCGGGGTCCCCACACTGTTCGATGCCCTGAGCCGCAACCCGGAACTCCAGAAGGCCGACCTCAGTTGCCTCAAGGCAACCTTCAGCGGTGCCGATACCCTCCCGAGGACTGTCAAGGAACGTTTTGAATCCGTCGTGAAGCAGCGGGGCGGGACGTGCCGGCTCTTGGAGGGATACGGGCTCACGGAGGCGGTGACGGCCATCATGGTCACGCCCTTCGACGAATACCGGGAAGGAGGCATCGGAGTCCCCTTCCCCGACATGTCGGCGAAGGTCGTGAAGCTCGGCACGACGGAGGAAGCGCCGGTCGGAGAGGAAGGCGAGATCTGTCTCCACGGGCCAGCCGTGATGCTCGGGTACCTGGACAACCCGGAAGAGACGGCCCAGGCACTGAAGACGCACCCCGACGGAAAGGTTTGGCTCCATACGGGCGACATCGGCACCATGGACGAAGACGGCTTCTTCTACTTCAAGCTGAGGCTTAAGCGGATGATCAAGTCCTCGGGAATGAACGTCTATCCGGCGCAGGTGGAAGACGTCCTGTACAGCCACCCCGCCGTAAGCGAGGCCTGCGTCATCGGCGTGCCCGACGAAGCGCAGGTGCAGCGCGTGAAGGGCTTCGTCGCCCTGAAGGACCCGGCAAAAGCGGGACCGGAAATGGAGAAGGAGCTGATCGCTCACTGTTCCGAGCACCTCATCAAGTGGAGTTGTCCGCGGGAGATCGAATTCCGCGAAGTCCTGCCGAAGACCCTCGTGGGGAAGGTCGCTTTCAACGTCCTGGAGCAGGAGGAGATCGCAAGGTTAAAGGCGGAAGGGAAATATGCGGGAAGATGTTGACTGAGTTCCACGATGCCCTGAAGGATCCTGCTGCATACGGGAAGAGGCTGAAGGAGGAAAGCGGCCGGAAGGTCGTGGGGTACTTCTGTTCCTATACGCCGGAAGAAATGATCTACGCGGCGGGGGCGCACCCCTTCCGTCTTTTCGGCACGGGCGACGGCATCCACCTCGCCGACGCCCATTTCCAGTCCTACTGCTGCTCGCTGGTGCGGGGCGCCCTGGAAGGGGCGCTCGCGGGCCGCTTCGATTTCCTCGACGGCGTCGTTTTCCCCCACACCTGCGATTCCATCCAGAGGCTCTCCGACGTGTGGCGGGTCAACATGCACGGGCATTTCCATCTCGACGTCGTCCTGCCCGTGAAGCTCAACACTGAAAGCGCGAAGACATACATGACAGATGTCCTCGAGAAATTCAGAAGCGACCTGGAAATCAAACTGGGCGCGTCCATCAGCGAGGACGACCTGAAAAAAGCAGTCCGTACCTTCAATGACATCCGGGGGTCGCTGAAGCGCCTCTACGAGCTCAAAAGCGAGAACCCCGGCGTCGTGAGCGGCGCAGACCTCTACGCCGTCGTCAAGGCCTCGATGATCATGGACCGCGACCGCGTCGTCCGGGTCCTTCCCGGTGTGATCCGGGAACTGGAGAAAAGAAGAGGTACCGGTGAAGGGGAAGAGGGCAAGCGCCTCGTCCTTGCAGGCGGCATCTGCAATCACCCCGACGTCTACCGCGTTATCGAAGAAGCCGGCGGGGTCGTCGTTTGGGACGACCTTTGCACCGGTTCACGGTACTTCGAAGGCCTTATGGAAGGCAGCGGGAGCGCGATCGCAGACCTTGCCGGACACTACCTTGCGCGACCCGTCTGCCCGGCGAAGCATTCGGGCCTCTACTCGCGGGCGGAGCGCCTCGTGGAGATCGTGAAGGAGAAGAGGGCGGCGGGTGTCGTCTTTTTCTTTCTCAAGTTCTGTGACCCCCACGCCTTCGATTATCCTTACTTGAAAAAGGCGCTGGACGAGGCGGGAATCCCGAGCATGGTGCTCGAGGTGGAAGACCGGTTGCCCTCGGAGGTACAACTGATGACAAGGTTCGAGACTTTCGTGCACATGATATAATTTTCGGCCCATCTTTACATAGAGGTGACATGCCCCAGGTTTTGCTGTACCTTCTAGCGAAGGTCAAGAAGCTGATCCTTCATCTCAAGAAGCAGAAGAAGATGAAGGAGATCATGACGGTCTACTACATGGAGGCCAAGAGCGCGGGCGTGGGCGGACGGAAGGTTGCCTGGATAACGAGCGGCGGCCCCGTCGAGCCCCTCATAGCCATGGACGTGATCCCCGTCTACCCGGAAAACCACGGCGCCATGATCGGCGCAAGCAAGATGGGTGTGGGTCTCTGCGAGACGGCGGAATCCATGGGTTACTCACCGGACCTCTGTTCTTACGCCCGGTCGGACATCGCCTGCGCCACGGTAAACGGCGGGCCGATCGGCGGGCTGCCCCGCCCGGATATGCTAGTATGCTGCAACAACATCTGCGGGACCGTCCTCAAGTGGTACGAGGTGCAGGCCCGCTACTTCGACGTTCCCCTCTTCATCCTGGACACGCCCTTCTGCCACGTCGGATTCGCGGAGGAGGCCAAACGTTACGTCCGTAAGCAGCTCGACGAGTACATTAACTTTCTGGAAAAGGTCTGCAGGAAAAAGATGGACCACGACCGCATGAAGGAAGTGGGAAAACTCTCTTTGGAGGGTCAGCGGCTCTGGCAGGCCGTCCTGGACACGACCGCCAACAGACCGGCGCCCATGAGCGCCTTCGACGCCTTCTACCATCTCGCGCTCATCGTCACGCTGAGGGGAACCCCGGTGGTCGTTGAGTACTACGCGCAGCTCCTGGCGAAGATGAAAGACCGGGTGGTGAAGGGGATCGGGGCCGTCCCCAACGAAAAATACCGGCTCCTCTGGGATAACATCCCCATCTGGCCCCGCACGCGCTGGCTCTCGCAGAAGTTTGCCGCCCACGACGCCTGTCTCGTCGCGGACACGTACACGTCCGCCTGGTGCGGCACCATGAAATACATCGACGAGAACAACTTCTTCGATTCGATGGCGGAGGCCTACACCCGCATCTACCTCAACATCGGTGTAGACGAGATGTCCCGCATCGTGGTCGGGATGGTCGACAAGTACCAAGTGGACGGAATCGTGATGCACTCCAACCGGAGCTGCAAGCCTTACTCGCTCGGCCAGTACGACATCCAGCGGATCGTGGAGAAAGAGCGGGGAATCCCGTCGCTGATGATCGAGGCGGATATGGTGGACGAGCGGAGCTTCTCGGAAAGCCAGGTCGCCACCCGCATCGACGCGTTCAT
Organism: uncultured Syntrophaceae bacterium; assembly: GCA_964597995.1. Taxonomy (GTDB): domain Bacteria; phylum Desulfobacterota; class Syntrophia; order Syntrophales; family UBA4778; genus UBA2207. The sequence continues at coordinate 13,177 of CAZRAC010000007.1, forward strand.
GGAGGTCATAAAGCAGAGAAAGAGCTGACGGCCGAACGCCGAAAGCTGGGAGTGATGATGCTGACTGCGGGTATAGACATCGGGTCCATTTCGACTAAGGCGGCCGTCCTGGCCGACGGGAAGCTTCTCGGCTCGCGGGTGATCTTCACCGGCTATAACTCCGAAGCCGCCGGGAAGAGGGTCTTCGAGGAACTCCTGGGCGAGCTCGGGATGGAGGCCCCCGCCGTCCGCCGTATCGTCTCCACCGGCTACGGGCGGAACAGCGTGAAGTTCGTGGACAAAGCCGTGACGGAAATAATCTGTCACGGCACGGGCGCACACTTCCTGAATCCCCTCATCCGTACCGTCATCGACATCGGCGGTCAGGACAGCAAGGCCATCGTCCTTGACGAAAACGGGAAGGTCAAGAACTTCGCCATGAACGACAAGTGCGCCGCCGGGACGGGCCGCTTCCTGGAAGTCATGGCGAACGCTCTGGAAGCAGACCTCGACGGTTTCGGCGAGATGTCGCTCAAGGCCGAGAGACCTGCCGGCATCAGCAGCCTCTGCACCGTCTTCGCCGAATCAGAGGTCATCTCCCTCATCGCGAAGGGAGAGAGTCGCTTTAACATCATCGCCGGCATCCACGAATCCATCGCCGCGAGGGTCTCCGCCCTGGCGAACCGCGTAGGGATAGTGCCACCGGTGGTGATGACGGGGGGCGTAGCGAAGAATGCCGGCGTCGTGAAGGCCCTTGAGAAAAAACTCGGGGTTCCCATCGAGGTGTCGCCCTTCGCCCAGGTCAACGGTGCGATCGGCGCCGCGATCATCGCCGCGGGCCTGAGATAGGGATGAGAGATGCAGAAAAAGAAGAATCGCCGAGGAGCACAGCATCATGGACAATCGCGAGATTAAAATCGGGGCTGAGGAGGCCGTAATTGTTGAAACGATAAGTCACGTCGTAATCCATCGAAGAAGAGCGGCCGATGTCGTCTTTCTTTTTTCTTGCGCCACCGACGGCGCATTGCTATACGACAGGCGATCATCGCCTTTGACGTGATAAGCTAAAGCTACGGGATAGACATTGAAAAATTCACGTCCCGTAGCCGAATAAACAGGGGAAGAACTGCACACATGGAAATCATCAAGGATTTATGGGGATTTCTTAAGGAACGGAAGAAGTGGTGGCTTCTGCCGATGATCATGATATTGCTCCTCATGGGGATATTGATCATGGCCAGCGGTTCCGCCGTCGCACCGTTCATCTACACCCTGTTTTAGGGGAACAGGAAATCAAAACTGCAAACGAAAGAATTTTCATGAGTTCGTAAAAAGTCGGAAATACCTCTTTCGTCATTCCGTGCTTGACACGGAATCCAGTTATTTCAATATGTTCTGGATGCCGGATCGAGTCCGGCATGACGTTTTTGGGCTTTTTGCGAGGACGTCAATTTTAGGTTAACATATGGTATGAAAGGATCGCTGTATCCTTATCCCTCGCCAAACTGATGCGTCGTCGTCATTATCCGGGTCCGAAAGGAGTCGAATCATATGACAACCGGTCTTTCCCCCGCTCATTCCAAAAATTCAAAACACCGCTGGACTTTTTTCAGGGCCGGCGGTTTCGATCAGGTCCGTCTTGACGACGGCGCAGACCTGATGTCCCTGGACCGACTCGACCAGAAATTGTGGGTTGCCCTCAGCTGCCCGACAGGCGGTGTGGAATTAGACGGTAAAACCCTTGAGCTGATCGATAGCGACGGAGACGGACGCATCCGTGTGCCCGAAATCATCGAGGCGGTGAAATGGACGGTATCTCTGCTTAAGAACCCCGATGAATTGATTAAAAGATCTCCTAACCTGCCCCTTTCTTCCATCAACGATGAGTCCGTTGAAGGGAGTCAGATTCTGTCTTCGGCAAGATATATCCTGGCGAGCCTTGGGAAGGAAGACGCAACGGAGATAGCTGTCGATGATATGGCGGATGTGCAGGAAATCATGACCCGGGCGCGGTTCAATGGAGACGGAATCATTCCCGCCGACGCCGCCGATGACGCCGCCCTACAAGGAATCATATCTGACATCATCGATTGTGTCGGCCCTGAAGATGACCGCAGCGGAAAACCTGGCATTTCAAAGTCCAAGCTGGACCAATTCTTCACGGATGCCCTGGCTTACTCTGAGTGGTGGAGAGAAGCGGAATCGAACGCTGACGTCATATTTCCATTGAGCGATGACCCGATTTCAGCGGCAGCGGCATTCATGGCGGTCCAGGAGAAGGTGGACGACTTTTTCACCCGTTGTCGTTTGGCGGCATTCGACACGGGGGCGCTAAAGGTTCTCGACTGCCGGGAAGGGGATCATCCTGCCTGCACGGCCAAGAACCTTTCTCAAACCCTGGAAGAAATATCCGGACTCCCTCTTGCACGGATTGAACCCCGGAAGGCATTGCCCCTGAAAGAGGGCGTCAATCCGGCCTGGATACCCGCCATATCGGCGTTCTATGCGCAGGTTGTGAAACCTCTCCTCGGAGATAAGGCTACGCTCACCGAAGAGGAATGGGAACACATAAAGGAAAAATTCAACCCTTATAAAGACTGGCTGTCGAGGAAAGCCGGCACCGCCGTCGAAAAACTTGGACTTGACCGGGTGCGCGAAATCCTGAACGGCAACGCAAAGGAGCTGATCGGCGGTCTGATTGCCGCGGACAAGGCCCTCGAAGCGGAGTTCGACCACATCACGTCGGTCGAAAAGCTGGCCCGGTACTACCGCGACCTATTCACGCTTTTGAATAATTTCGTTTCCTTTGGCGATTTCTACACCCGCAAAAGAAAGGCGATCTTCCAGGCCGGGTCTCTTTATATGGACGGCCGAAGCTGTGAGCTGTGCGTGCGGGTAGAGGATGTCGATAAACATTCAACCCTTGCCTCGCTGAGCCGTATGTTTCTGGCTTATTGCGACTGCAGAAGAAGGAACGGAACCGAAAAGATGACGGTTGCCGCGGCCTTTACGGGAGGCGATTCCGATTATCTCATGGCCGGACGAAACGGAGTCTTTTACGACCGAAAAGGCCAGGATTGGGACGCGACCATTGTTAAGATAATCGATAACCCCATCAGTATCCGCCAGGCCTTCTGGAGCCCTTATAAGCAATTTGCGAGGATGATCGGTAGGCAGGTTAGCAAACTCGCGGCGGCCCGCGACAGGGCAATCATAGAGAGGGCGGCCGCCGGCACAGCGGTCGATGCTCAGGCGATTGCGGCGGGAAAGGCAGCGCCGCCGCCGTTTGATGTCGCCAAGTTTGCCGGCATTTTTGCCGCCATCGGCCTGGCTGCCGGTTTTATCGGGTCGGCCATCGTATCCATCTTCACCGGCTTTTTCAAGCTGGCGTGGTGGCAGATGCCGCTGGTCATCGCCGGAGCAATACTCGTCATTTCAACGCCTTCTGTCATCATCGCCTGGTTGAAATTGAGGCAGCGCACCCTTGGCCCTCTTCTGGACGCCAACGGTTGGGCGGTGAATGCCAGAGCGCGGATCAACGTGACATTCGGCAATTCGCTGACGAAAATTGCCGCGCTGCCGGACGGCGCCGTTCGCTCCCTCGAAGATCCTTTCGCCGACAAGAAGAAAAAATGGCCGACAATCACCGCCATACTGGTCATCTTGCTCTTCCTGCTTTATTGGCTCAATAAACATGGTGTTATTTCCCGTTGGATGTCTGGATTATTCGGATGAGGGGTTCATCATGAGCCGATTACTAAAAGCCTTTGTCGCATTCGCCGTCCTGGTCGCCCTTGTCGGCATCGCCGGATTTTTCGTTCTACCCCCCATCCTTAAGTCCGTCCTCAGCGAAAAACTCTCCACGGCACTGCACCGGGAAGTTGCGATCGAGAAAATCACCGTCAATCCGTGCGTCCTTTCTGCCACTATAAAGGGAGTTGTCATCAAAGAACGTGATCGATCGTCGCCGTTCTTTTCTTTCGAGGAATTGTACGTCAATGCCGAGGGCATCTATTCTCTGGTCAAAGGAGCCTTGATCCTCGAAGAAATCCGTCTCACCCGTCCGTACGTCAACCTTTCCCGCAGCGAATCCGGGACCTACAACTTTTCGGACCTGATCCCGAAAGAGGAAGAAAAAAAGGATGGCGAAAAGCCGTTTCTTTTTTCCATCAACAACATCCGGATCATCGACGGAAGTGTGGACTTTGACGACGGTCCGATGAAGACCCGCCACACTGTCCGCAAGATGAACATTTCCGTTCCTTTCATCTCCAACATCCGCCACTACGTAAACCACTACGTTGAACCTCGATTCTCGGCAGTGATCAACGGCGACCCATGCGAGTTGGCGGGTAAGACAAAACCGTTTCTCGCATCCAGAGAGACGAGCTTCGATTTGGATATCCGGGACATCGACATCCCTTACTACCTGAATTACCTCCCGATGAAACTGAACTGCAAGCTCGCCTCGGCGAGCCTCGACCTCAAGATGAACATCAGGTTCGTCTTCCCCAAGGAAGAGCCTCCCTCGATCAAATTGGCCGGCGCTCTATCGCTGAATAACGTCGCCTTGGATGACATGCAAAAGGGGAAGGTCCTGCGTCTTCCGGCCTTGAACATCGCCCTCGCGTCCGCCGATCCCCTGATTCCGGACATCCATCTCGCGAAGGTCTCGATTCAGTCGCCGGAGGTCGTCATCAAGAAAAACAAAGAGGGCGCTATCAATCTCCTGAATTTGCTGACCCGGGACAAAAAAACAAAACCCGGAAGAAAGGAAGGCCCGCCGTCCGGGTCGGAAAAGAGCAGCAACTTCAAGGCCAGGATCGACGAAGTCACGGTTGAAGCTGCAAGCCTGACCTTAGTCGATGAGACGACGGATGAGCCTGCGAACATCCGCATCTCGCCTCTTAATCTCAAAATGGTGAATCTATCCAATGAAAAAGGGGCTGAGGGGGGCAATATCGAACTGTCGCTCACCGTGGCCAAAAGTGGGAAAATCTCGGTCAACGGCCCCCTGACTGTCGATCCCCTTCGCGCGAATCTTACCGTAGATGTGAAAAACCTGGGCATCCGGACTTTTCAGCCCTACTTCACAGATAAAGTGAAAATCCACGTGAATCGAGGAGCCCTGTCGACGGCCGGCCGGTTCGTCGTGGCCGTGGAGGGCAAAGAAAAACCCCGGATGAAATATACCGGGAAAATATACGTCTCCGACCTCGCCACCATCGACAAATCCTTTTCCAACGATTTCGTCAACTGGAAGCAGCTTTATTTTGACCGGGTCGATGCAGGCGTAAATCCCTTTTATGTCAACGTCAAAGGTGTTTCGCTTACCGATTTTTACGCCAGGATGATCATAAACCCCGACGGCACCATGAACATCCGGCAGATCTTCGACGTGAAAGGAAAGGAAGAGGGAAAAGCGGCCGGGAAAGAAAGCGCTCAGGAGGGATCCTCTGAAAAGACCGCAAAAGTGGAGAAACCGGAAGAAGCGGTCCGGAACATAAAAATCGGAAAAGTAACGCTCCAGGGAGGGACCATCGATTTCACGGACCGCTTCATCAAGCCGAATTATTCCGTCAGGATGCTCAATATCGGCGGAAGCATCACCGGTCTTTCCTCCGAAGAGATTTCCAGGGCGGCGGTCGACCTCAGGGGAAACCTCGGATACGGTTCGCCGATCGAGATCACTGGCCTGGTCAACCCCCTCATCAAGGACTTATATGCCGACTTGAAACTCCGTTTCAAGGACATCGAGCTAAGCCCGGTCACGCCTTATTCCAGCCGGTATGTCGGGCATCCGATCCTGAAAGGAAAACTGACCTTTGATGCGTCATATCTGATTGAAAACCGCAAGCTCACCGCTCAGAATAAAGTTTTCATCGACCAGCTTACCTTCGGGGATAGGGTGGAGAGCCCCGATGCCATCAAAGCGCCGGTAACCTTGGCTGTTGCGCTCCTGACGGACAGAAACGGACAGATCAACCTCGACATTCCCCTTTCCGGGAGTCTCGATGATCCTCAGTTCAGTATCTGGCCGATCATCTGGCAGGTCATTGTCAATCTTATTACCAAGGCAGTCACGGCGCCGTTTACGTTGCTCGCATCGCTCCTCGGCGGCGGGGAAGAATTGAGCTATCTCGAATTCGACTACGGCAGCGACGTCGTCGATAAAGCCGGGCAGCAGAAAATAGGGTCGCTGGTCAAAGCCCTCTATGAAAGGCCCCATATCAAGATGGATATCGAGGGTTACGTGGATGTGGAACAGGACAAGAACGCCCTTAAACAAACCGCATTCAACCGGAAGATAAAGGCCCAAAAATTGAACGACATGATCCGGAAAGGAGAGCCGGCCGTTCCGCTGGATAAGGTGGAGATCCAACCGCAGGAATACGAGAAATACCTCACGCTGGCATACAAGGCCGAGAGATTTCCCAAACCGCGAAACATCATCGGTCTCGCCAAAAGCCTGCCGCGGCAAGAGATGGAAAAGCTGATCATCGCCCACATTGTTGTTACCGACGACGACTTAAGGCTGCTCGCTTCCCGCCGTGCAGAAGAGGTAAAAGGTTCTATTCTTAAGTCGGCAGTGGTCACTCCGGACCGGCTTTTCATCACGCAACCCCGGTCCCTTTCTCCCCCAACGAAGGAAAAAGTGAAAAACAGCCGCGTTGAATTCAAACTGAAATAAGCGGTGCAATAAAAAAGCCCCTCTTACCTTCACAGGAGATGAGGGGCACCGATGATGAGTTCGTAAAAAGTCGGAAATACCTCTTTCGTCATTCCGTGCTTGACACGGAATCCAGTTTTTTCAATATGTTCTGGATGCCGGATCGAGTCCGGCATGACGTTTTTGGACTTTTTACGAGGACGTCAACGATAAGTTCCGCCTTCCCACGCACGGGGAAGGCGGAATTGTCTGAATCACTTCTTAGCGGGTCGCCGAATCATTTCGTTTCGAAAATGGCTTCCACCCTGCGGTTTTTCTGCCGTCCGTCGGCCGTCTTATTGTCGGCAACGGGTTTCTTGAAACCATACCAAGCGGTCTTGATGCGCGATTTATCGATCCCATACTTCTGTACGAGGATGTTTGCTACGGCCTCGGCACGGCGCTGGGAGAGCTCCATGTTGAACGCTTCTGTCCCCACGCTGTCCGTATGGCCTTCGATCAAGGCAGTAGCATCGGGGTTTTTCTTGAGAAACTCGGCAGCCCTTTCGATCTCACTGCAGTACTTCGATTTAACCACTGCCTTGCCCGTGTCGAAGTGGATGACCAAAGCAATCCTCTCCGGGGCCTTGACCGTGGCGGCCTCCGCGGGTGCCTTAGCCGCTTTCTCTTCCTCAACTGCCGGGGCAGGAGGAGGTGCAACAACGGGTGCCGGTGCTGCCGCACGCGGTTTCCTGGTCAGGAACACCTTTTCCACAAAATCTGCCATCCCTTCACTCGAGGCGATGCTTTCCCCAGTAACAAAGAATCCGCATTTGCCCTCGGCGGCTACGTTCTCGAGGAGTTTTCTGCCCACAGGACTGTTACCGGTAAGAACAGTGTAAATACAGAGCCGGTCTCCATAGAGAGATTTCATCTTTCTCGCGGCCTGCACCGGGGCGTTGGTCATGTCTTCCCCGTCGCTGAAGATGATGAGGGCACTCCTGCCCTTTACCGACTTCAAGTCATCGCTTGCCGCGGCGATGGCTACTTCCAGCGGACTGTCTCCGCGCGTCCCCACCTTGTCTATGGCTTCCTCCAACGCCGGTTTAGTGTAGCGGGTCATCCCGTAGTAAAGGGCGGTCTTCTGGAATGACCATGGTGAAACATCGCCGAAAGTTCTGAGGCCGGCATTGAGCGGAATGTCGGGAATCGTCTGGTTCATCAGGGAAGCGAGCCCTTTGGCGAACGAAGACTTCGACGTTGTTCCCTTGTAAGGATCGGCCATAGATGCCGTTCCATCTAAGATGACAAGAAAATTCTCGACTTTCGGGATCAGCTGTTGCCCCGAAATCTTTGGGTTGAGATCCTGTGCCTTGACGGCAACACCCTTCTGGGCTGCGCAGCCCACCGCCAGGGTTGCAGCAACAAGAAACAACACAACACCAAACCACCGTCTACTCATGACGCCACCTCTCCTTTCTTACGTTGTAAGTTGATTGGTTATTCGATTAAAATTAGACGCGATTGTTATTTTTGTACGCCCCTATGGAGGGGTTGTCAACGAAAAAATCCATGCCGATTCAAATCACACTGTTCTCTTGGAAAAAGAACAGTACATTTTGCTTGTAAAGATTTTTGTTAATTGTTAAAAAAATCGCAAACTCTTACATGAGGATGATGACCATGGACAACATATCCGATGCGACCCAGCTTGCGGTAGACCTGAGGCGGCACATGTGGATGGCCGGCGTTGAGACGGAGTTGCGCAGACTCATCTGGCAGATCGCCGTCACGGGGAAGTACATCTCGGCCAAGATTCACGAGTCGAACCGCAAACTGGCGGGTTTCCGGAACATTTACGGAGAAGAGCAGCTTGCGCTGGACAGGAGCGCGGATGAGATACTGCTCGCCCAGATGCGGTTTTCCGGCTTCGTCCGCGAATACGCCTCCGAAGAGCGGGACTCCGTCATCCCTATTTCCGAGAACCACGGCAAGTACTACATAACCGCCGACCCCCTTGACGGTTCTTCTCTGGTGGATACGAACCTGTCCATCGGAACGATCATCGGGATACACGACGGCTCAATCCTGACAAGCGGCAGACAGACCCTCGTGGCGGCCATGTACATAACATACGGCCCCTTGATTACGATGGTCTATTCGGCGGGCAAAGGTACCCATGAGTTCGTCTTGAACCGGGAGGGAGAATACGTCCTTTCCGAGGAAAACATCGTACTGGAAGAGAGGGGGTCTATATACAGCCTCGGGGGTTTAAGAAGGGATTGGACACCGGCTCATCTCAAGTATGTGGAATTTCTCGAGAAAGAAGGCTACAAATTGCGGTACAGCGGTGGATTCGTCCCCGACCTCAACCAGATCCTCATCAAGAGAGGCGGTATCTTCTGCTACCCTGCCCTGCGGAACGCCCCGCAGGGGAAGCTGCGCCTGATCTTCGAACTCCAACCTATGGCCTTCATCATCGAGCAGGCCGGCGGGAAGGCCACGGACGGGCTCAGGGATATCCTCTCCATCCGGCCGGAAAACCTCGACCATAGGTCTCCCATCTACACGGGGAGCCACTACGAGGTGGAAAAGGCGAAGGAATTCCTGGAAAAGGGCTAAGAGTAAGAGTAAGAGATAGACAAAAAAGGAACTCAAACAATACCTCCAAGGGGCGGTTCCGATGATCTACGATAGCTTAGAGCAATTGAACGACGGCGTCCGGGGCATTCTGGAAATCGACGACAACCGGGTGAAAATTTCCGACGGAGACAAACTACGGCAGACCCTGATCGACGACCTTGTTTATTCCGCCGTTTTCAGCCCTTCGGTTGACGTCAGGGATGCCGCACGCTGGCTTATCCGTCGGACGGCATCGACACTCGGCATCATACCGGCCTCCATCCACAACCTTTACCGTGCCATGGGGAAAGGCGAGGTCTCGGGATTCACCGTCCCCGCGATGAACCTGCGCGGCCTGACTTATGAATCGGCCCAGGCGGTGTTCCGTGTCGCCCTGAAGGGCAAGGTGGGTCCTTTCATCTTCGAGATCGCCCGGTCCGAGATCGGTTACACAGAGCAGCGGCCGTCTGAGTATGCCGCCGTCATCACCGGCGCCGCCGTCAAAACAGGATACAGGGGGCCCCTTTTCCTTCAGGGAGACCACTTTCAGGTGAGCGCCAAAAGGTTCGCCGTAGAGCCGGAGAAGGAACTGGGCGCCGTAAGCGCCCTGGTCGAGGAGGCAATCGAGGCCGGTTTCTACAACATCGACATCGACTCGTCGACCGTAGTGGACTTGAGCAAGCCCACCATCTTAGAACAGCAGCGCAACAACTTCTGTATCGCCGCAGACATGACGGCCCTGATCCGGCAACGGGAGCCGGACGGGATCACGGTTTCGGTGGGCGGTGAGATAGGAGAGGTCGGGGGAAAGAACAGCACCGTCGAAGAGCTGGAGGCCTTCATGGAGGGCTATCTCGAAGAGCTCGCCAAGAAAGGAAAGGGCCTCGAGGGGATCAGCAAGATCAGCGTCCAGACCGGCACGTCCCACGGCGGCGTCGTCCTGCCCGACGGCACGATCGCCCGGGTGAAGATAGACTTCGACACCCTGGAACGCTTATCACGGGTGGCAAGGGAAAGATTCGGGCTGGCCGGGGCCGTCCAGCACGGTGCATCCACCCTCCCCGACGAGGCGTTCGACAAGTTCCCGAAGACGGGGACGGCGGAGATCCACCTGGCGACGGGATTTCAGAATATCATCTTCGACAGCCCATCCTTCCCCGAAGCGCTGCGGAATAAAATCTACGATTACCTAAGAACGAAGCTCGCGGAGGAACGCAGCCCGAAGGACACGGAAGAACAATTCATCTACAAGACCCGCAAGAAGGCCTTCGGTCCCTTCAAGGAAGAGATGTGGAATCTCCCGCCGTATCTACTCCGTGAAATCGGGAGAGAGCTGGAGACAAAGTTCGCCTTCCTCTTCGAGAAACTGAACGTCCTCAACACCCAGGATCAGGTGAGCAAGTACGTCACGGCCCCCGATGTCCCCGTGGCCGTCCCCGCTGCGCTGAAGGGCGAGAAAACACCCGGTTCTGAGAGAAGAGCCGTCCCTCCCGCCGCGGCGGATCGGTACGATGAGGGGGAGTAAGAAGAAGCCACAGGAAATTGTGAGCTCCTTTTCTACCTTATCTGCGCTCCGGGCTTCGCCTTCCCGTCGAAGGTGAGGAGGGTGAGGCCGCTTTCGGCGTCCGTGGCGAGGAGCATACCCCGGGACTCGACACCCATGAGCTTTGCCGGTTTGAGGTTCGCAACCACGGCGATCAACTTCCCGACCAAGTCTTCCGGCTTGTAATCGGCACCGATACCCGCGACGATCGTCCGCTCCTCTCCCATGTCGATTTTCATCTTGATAAGTTTGGTCGACTTCGGCACCCGCTCCGCCTCGACCACCTTCGCCACCCGCAGGTCGACCTTCTGGAATTCTTCGTAGCTGATCTCCGGCTTGACCGGGGCCGTCGCTTCTTTTTTCTCTTCCACTTTTTCCTCCATGACGGATTCTACGCGGGGAAACAGCGCCTCAGCCCTCGCCAATGTGCCTCCCGCGGGCAGACCACCCCATTTTTTGATGCTTTCATGGTTCTTGAGCGCCCCGTCGCGAACGCCGACTTGAGCGAATATCTTTTCCGCCGCATCGGGCATGAAAGGCGAGACGAGGACCGCAACGACCCTCAGGGACTCGAGGAGATTGTAGATGACCGTCTCCAGTCTTTCTCCGGCGGCCTTGTCCTTGGCGAGGTTCCATGGTTCCCGTTCCACGATGTACTTGTTTGTAAGGTTTATGAAACCCCATATCTCGATGAGCGCCTTGTGGAACGCAAGCTCTCGGAAGGCGGCCTCCACCTGCGGGAAGAGGCCCTCGCCCCTCGATATGAGACCCTCGTCCTCCGGGGCCGGAGCGCCAGGCCTGGGCACTTTCCCTTCCCTGCAATACTTGACCGCCATCGCCGTCACCCGGCTGACCAGATTGCCGAGGTCGTTTGCCAGGTCGGAATTTATCCGCGCAACCAGGCTTTCTTCACTGAAGGTCGAGTCCAGGCCGAAGACCATGTCGCGGAGCAGGAAGTAACGGAAGGCGTCAAGGCCGTATTTATCCTTGAGGTCGAGGGGCCTTACGACGTTACCGAGGCTCTTCGACATCTTGCTCTGTTCGACGTTCCAGTAACCGTGGACGTTCAGGTGTCTGAAGGGCTCGATCCCGGCGGCCTTGAGCATGGTGGGCCAGTAGATGCCGTGGGGCTTGACGATGTCCTTGGCGATCAGGTGCTCCGCCCAGGGCCAGAAGGTCTTGAAATTTTCCCCGTAGGGGTAGCCGATCCCGGAGATGTAGTTGATCAGGGCGTCGAACCAGACATAAGTCACGTAGTCATCGTCGAAGGGGAGCGTGATGCCCCATTCGAGCCTCGATTTGGGCCGGGAGATGCAGAGATCCTCCAGGGGTTCCCGCAGGAAGGCAAGTACCTCATTGCGGTAACGCTCGGGCCGGATGAAATCGGGCTTGCCCTTGATGTAGTCGATTAACCAGTCCTGGTAGCGACTCATCCGGAAAAAGTAGTTGTTTTCCTGACGGAATTCCGGTTCCACTTGGTGGTCGGGGCACTTGCCGTCGACGAGCTCAGTCTCCATGTAGAACCGCTCACATCCGACGCAGTAATAACCCTCATACTTGCCGAAATAGATGTCGCCGGCGTCGTAGACTTTTTTCAGGATCAACTGGACCGTCTTCACGTGGTTCTCGTCGGTCGTCCTGATGAAGTAATCGTTGGTGATCGCCAGCTGCGGCCAGAGTTCCCGGAACTGGGCGCTGACCATGTCCGCGTAGGACTTGGGGGTGGTGTTTGCCTTTCTGGCCGCTTCTGCTATCTTGTCGCCGTGTTCATCCGTCCCCGTCATAAAAAACGTCCTGTAGCCCGAGAGGCGGTAAAATCTGGCCATGACATCGGCAACGATCGTCGTGTATGCGTGACCGATATGGGGAGAGGCGTTGACGTAATAAATAGGTGTCGTGACGTAAAAGATCTTTTCTTCCATGGCCATACCTTTCTCTTAGAGCGGATGCCGCGACGAATCCCCCTTCTGTAAGTCCTCGACCTTGACCTCGACTTCCTTGCCGTCTTCGACCTTCACTGAAACGGTCCCCTTGACGATGTTGTGTCTGACGACCTCACCGCGTCCGGCAGGCGTGTCGATGCTCTTGCCCACCTTCGGGACCGACTTTTTCATGCTGACGTAAGCTTCATGCTCGAAAGCAAGACAGCACATGAGCCTGCCGCAAAGACCCGATATCTTTTCGGGGTTGAGGAGCATATTCTGCTCCTTCGCCATCTTTACCGACACAGTGTCCAGGTTTTGCAGGAATCCGACGCAACAGAGCTCTCTACCACATATGCCCACCCCGCCGAAGATCCTCGCCTCGTTCCTGACCCCGATCTGCCGCAGCTCTATCCGGGTCTTGAACCGCTGGACAAGGTCCTTCACGAGCTCCCGGAAATCAACCCGGTTGTCTGCCGTGAAATAGAATACGATCTTCGACCTGTCGAATAGACACTCCACTTCCACCAGTTTCATCGGCAGGTTTCTCTCCCGGATGCGTTCAAGGCAGAATGCCTTGGCCTCCTTCTCGACCAGCCGGTTCCTTTCTTCGATTCCCTGGTCCTCCGGCGAGACCCTGCGGATAACCTTCTTCAGGTCTGTGGGCAGACGCTCCTCGGACACGGTCCTCACCGCCGTCACTACGTTTCCCACTGCCGGACCGTTCTCCGTCTCGACGATGACCCTATCCCCCTTTTTAATCAGAGGCTGGTCCGTCGCATCGAAGGTGTATACTTTTCCCTGTTTATTGAACCTTACGCCGACAACGTTCTTCATCTTCTATCGCGATTCTTCCCGTGCGCCTTCGAGGCCGGCCCACGGTGTCTATTCAAACTACGTCTGTTCATCCGTCGGGATGCACCAATTTAAACAGCAGGGTTTCCAATGTCAAATGTTTATTGGCATTACGCTCGACGGCGCGGACGGCCCGGTTGATGGCCGTGACATTCTTCAGAACATCCGCTGTCGTGAGTTTTTCTGCGAAGGTCTTCACCGTCTCCAGATGGTTCCGATGAATCATGTTCTCTCCCCCACCCGTCTTGCTGTAAACCAACACATCCCGGTACCAGCTTCTCAGGATGTCGAGACTCTTAAGGATGGCTTCCCGCTCCTTACCCAAGGCGCCGGCCATCAAAAGCAGTCCCATAGGGTCGTCCTTACGGCACCGGGAAATGCCGGCGATCAGCCGCTCTCGCGCCTGGAGCTCCGAATCCCTCTGCATCTCTACAGCCCTCCCGATACTTCCCCCCGCCGATGCCGCCAGTAAATCCGCTTCTTCCTCCCCGAGACCCATCTTCTCTCTGAGATAACCGGCGACATCTTCGCGGGCGAGGGGACGGAAGCGAACCTTCTGGCACCGGGATATGATCGTTGCGGGAAGCCGGTGGGGACGCGAGCTCAGGAGAATCAGGATATTCGACGGAGACGGTTCTTCCAGGGTTTTCAGGAGGGCGTTAGCCGCTGCGATGTTCATCGTCTCCGCGTCGACGAGGATAAAAACCCTCTTTCTCCCCTCGAACGGTCTGAACCCCATCTGGTTCCGGATCTCCCGGATCTCCTGTATCCGGATGAACTGACCCGCGGCTTTGAGAACCATCACGTCAGGATGATTGCTCTTTTCGATTTTCAAGCAGGAGATGCACCTGTCGCAGGCGTCTATCTGACCCTCGGCGCAATTCAGGGCCTTCGCAAAAACCTCCGCCGTCGTCCTCTTGCCCACACCCTTCATCCCGAAGAAGAGGTAGGCGTGGGAAAGGCGGTCTTTTTCTATGGCATTCCGAAGAAGGGTTATCTGCGATTCCTGCCCCCGGAGATCCTTGAAGGACATGGCTCGCCTCAACCGTCATTTCGTGCATCGATGAGCTTTGTGAGACGGGAAGAAACCTCACGCTGAACGGCCGGAATTTCTTTTCGCCCATCGATCACGAAAAACCTTTCCGGTTCCTCCCCGGCAAGGACAAGATAGCCTTCCCTGACCCGACGGTGAAACTCAACCTTCTCGCTCTCGAAACGATCTGCCTCCGATGCGTACCCCGTCTTTGAGCCCCGGTCCATGGCCCTTGCCAGCCCCGTTTCGACGGGGAGGTCGAAAAGAAAGGTTAGACGGGGCCTCAGACCAGCGGCGGCAAAATCCACCATCCCCCTGACGACGTCCCGGTCAAGGCCTCTGCCAAAGCATTGATAAGCCACTGTGGCGTCGGTAAAACGGTCGCAGAGGACCCACATATTCCGGCTCAGGGCCGGCATTATCAACTCCTTCACATGCTGGGCCCTGTCGGAAAGGAAAAGAAAGAGTTCCGACTCGGTACAAAACTCAAAGTCCGACCGGTTCAGGAGAAGCTTCCTGAGTTCGGCACCGAGGGCGGTACCGCCGGGTTCCTCCGTCACTATCACCGGGATGCCCTTCGCTTCCAGGAACTCTCCGGCCATCCGTATCTGGGTCGTCTTCCCGCAGCCCTCAATCCCCTCGAAAGTGATGAAACATCCCATTTTTCCGCCTTCTGAAGTCTAAAAAAACCGGCCCCGGTGTGGGGAAAAAGATTGGGGAACCACCTTTTGGAGGGAAGTGATTCCCCAATCTTTTGCGGCCTCAAAAACTACGGACCGGGCATGATCGCTTCGACGGGGCAGATATCGGCACAGGCACCGCAATCGGTACACAATTTTTCATCGATTACGTACTTTTCGTCCCCCTCACTGATCGCTTCCACCGGACATTCGCTTTCACAACTGCCGCAGGCGATACACTCATCTGTGATCGTATAAGCCATTTCTGCAAAAACCTCC
This sequence comes from uncultured Syntrophaceae bacterium, assembly GCA_964597995.1. Lineage (GTDB taxonomy): Bacteria > Desulfobacterota > Syntrophia > Syntrophales > UBA4778 > UBA2207. The sequence goes on from CAZRAC010000007.1 coordinate 28,739, forward strand.
GATAATCTTTTAGCTGCTGAAACCGCTCTTCACTACACGGATACAACCGACTTGACCTCGGGGATCATCTGCTTCAGGTATTTCTCGATCCCCGCTTTCAACGTCATCTGGGACATCGGGCAGCCGGCACAGGCCCCGACGAGACGCACCTTCACGATACCGTCATCGCTCACGTCCACGAGCTGAACATCTCCGCCGTCGGCCTGAAGATTCGGCCTCACATCATTGATCGCTTTTTGAACCTTTTCCTTCATGATTTTTCCTCCCTTTTCTCTCCCCGCAAGGGAATCCGGTCTGAATAAACGTTGTTCTATAGCACATCTCGACACCTTTCGCCACCCTCTTCCATAAAACAGCAGGGACGCGTCAAAGTCACGGGAGTATTTTTGAGGAAGGTAGGTGGATTTTCACATTGGACTGAGTGATGGGGGAGAATAAGGCGAGACGGAGCGAGGAAGGGATGTTCGCATCAGGGGATAGTCAGAGGAAGTCGTTGCGTCACGGCTACGATGCGTGCGGGAGGATGGCGAGGGGAATGATGTCTATGCACCGATTAGTGACAGGGCACGGTAAGGTTTGGCGGCCATAGAGCGGATTCCTTGGGCGATATTGGTGAATCCGGCCGTTCGCAAGATGTTGATGGCAAGGTTGCGCAGGGTAGCCATAATCCTTGGGCCGGTATGGGTTCGTATTTGGGAACGGTCTTCATCGAAGGTGACGTCCCGGACATAATGATTTTTATTTTCGATGCTCCAATGTCCTCGATTGAGGGCAAGGAGTTGTTCCGGGGTGGCCTTTTGGGGAGATAAGCTGGTAATAAGGTAAGCGATTTCAGAGCGCGTTTTGCCTGATTTGAGGTATTCCGTATGGCGTTCGATGCAGGCGACCTGTCCGCAATAGGGGAAATCTACATAGTCATTGAGATCGGTAGAGGTCCAGATTTTTCTGGTTTCCAGGCGGCCATGGCCCTTGTCCAGGATTTCATGATGAGGGGGGAAAATCCTCGTTCAGGCCGAGGTAGGCGATGGCATCTTTCAGCGTTGCCTGATTGTTCTTGACGGTAAAGCAGTAATCGGCATGTTTGTCCTCAACGAGGAAGCGGGCGAGATTCTCATGGGTGTGGAAAGCGTCTGCGGTGACGACTTTTCCCTTCAACTCCAGTGGTGCCAACAATGGTTTTGCTTCAGGGATTTCATTCGTCTTGGCAGGGACTTCTCTTTGGGCAATCGTGATGCCTTCCTGGTGGACAAAAGCAGAAAGCAGGTGCACCCGGGTCCCATCAGGGCGGTGTGCTCCGCGGAGGGTTTTCCCGTCCACGCCGATCGCATTCCCCGAGGACAGACGGGACACCCAGGAGGAAATGGCTCTATCCACTGCGTCTGCGTCGATGCTTTGCAATTGCCGGCGCAGGGTGGGTTCGCTGGGAGGGATATACCTCTTTTCTTTTTTCCTGCACCACAGACGCTCCAGCATCTTTTGCGAACACTGTGCTGCCCACTGGGCGATCGCCGCATAACTGCGGCATCCGCACACGACGGCGCACACGGCCAAGGCAATGAGGGAGAGGTTTCTGTGGCGAATCCCTCGCTTGTGACGGGGATCAGGAAGTGTTTTCAAGATGTTGATCAAATCATCTACCTGTGTCTGTGAAACGTGCATGGTCGGCTTCTTTCTCTTGAAAGGGGTTGGATTTCTGAGGTGGTCAAGGGCATCCTTACGGAGAGGAAACACAAAAACCGCTTTCGGTTGCCCATGATAGATGTACGTACGGGTATGTTTTCCGTACCCTCGCGTGTGCCCCAGATACTGCCAGTTCGCCGCCCTGTAACACGCACCGGTAAAACGGGCCGTGTCCACAAAGGTTTCTGCCACGAGCACTGGGTGGCCGTGAATGCGATGCCAATCGTCAGAAAGACGCTTTACGTTGAGGCTCAGAATCTTCGACGCGAGATTAGGCACATGCACGCCTGGCAGGATCAGAAAACGGGAGTTGTTGGCAATCAGTGGTAGACGTTGCCATTGAACGGTCGGCGACCATCCAATCCACCGGTCCCGAGGTTGACATTTCAACGCCGCCGTAGACCAACCAAGAAGGGCTAACCAATAATGAGGGATCTCGGCTATGTAGCGAAGCGTTTCACCAACGAGAGAATGGAACCCCAGATAATGATACGCGGCCATGAGACTATCCCAGCCATCTCGCTCACCAGGACGAATGGGACGTACCACAATGTCGTGAAATGATACATTTTCAACTACTTCAGGGATACACGGGCAGCGCTTCATACCCGCTTGATACTATATGTTCAGACAAAAAGCCAGTTCTTTTTGCTTCACGAAGAATTCTAAAGAATTAACTGCGTGAATGACGTGACCCTGCATAAAACAGCAAGGTCATGTAAAGATTGCGGTGGATTAGACGTTGGGAGGGAGTGCGTCGCAGGGCCCAACTTTCCTTTCCGACAGCGTATAATCTATGGTATAAGAAAACTCTTACCTGAGACACAAGGGTAAATTTATCCATTCCACGGAGGTATTTTGGCCCGATGAGAGAAGCAAAAGACATCAGCGCTGCAGACCTTTTCGAACACCGGATCGACACGGCGATCCGGAAGTGCCGCGAAGCCTTTCTTGCCCTCCAACACCCGGAGGGCTACTGGTGCTTCGAATTAGAGGCCGACTGCACCATTCCCGCCGAATACATCCTGATGATGCATTACATGGACGAGGTCGACGATGAACTGGAGGCCCGGATCGCTCGATACTTGCGGGACCACCAGGCGGAGCACGGCGGATGGCCCCTCTTCACCGGCGGCGCCCTCGACGTGAGTTGTTCCGTCAAGGCATACTACGCACTGAAACTGGCCGGCGACAGCCCCGATGCGCCTCACATGAGAAGGGCCCGCGAGGCCATCCTTGCCCGAGGTGGAGCTGCCCGCAGTAACGTGTTCACCCGTATCGCCCTCGCGCTCTTCGGACAGGTCCCCTGGCGGGCCGTCCCCTTCATGCCGGTCGAGCTATTGCTCTTGCCTCGCTGGTTCCCGTTCCACCTGAGCAAGGTCTCCTACTGGTCGAGAACGGTTGTGGTCCCGCTGCTCATCCTGTGCAGCCTCAAGCCTAAGGCGGCAAACCCGCGGAAAGTGGATGTCCGCGAGCTTTTCGCAACCCCGCCCGAAGAGGAAAAAAATTATTTCCCTGCCCGTTCCCGACTCAACCTGCTCTTCTTCGGCCTGGATAAGATGGGCCGTCGGCTTGAGCCGTTGATCCCCGGCAGGATGAGAAAGGCCGCCCTGGATAAGGCCGAACGCTGGACCTTGGAGCGCCTCAACGGAACGGACGGGCTAGGCGCGATCTTTCCGGCGATGGTGAATGCCCATGAGGCCCTCGCCTGCCTGGGGTATGAGGCGGACCATCCCGCACGGCAGCTTACGAAACAGGCACTGAAAAACCTGCTCGTCTCGAGAAAAGACGGCTCGGCTTACTGCCAGCCCTGCGTATCCCCTGTTTGGGACACGGCCTTTGCCTGCATCGTCCTACAGGAAGACGACGACCCTTCGTCTAAGCGCCCTGTCAGCCGCGCATTGGACTGGCTCAGAAGCAAGCAGCTTTCCGACCATCCCGGAGACTGGAGGGACAACCACCCGGGGATGCCGGGGGGCGGGTGGGCCTTCCAGTTCAACAATGCCTACTATCCGGACCTCGACGATACCGCAGTCGTGGCCTGGGCGATGCTCCGCAGCGGAGATGCCGAATACACTGAAGCAATCCGTATGGCGGCGGAATGGATCAGCGGTATGCAGTCACGAAACGGCGGCTTCGCCGCTTTCGACTCCGACAACACGCATTATTACCTGAACGAAATACCCTTTGCGGACCATGGGGCACTCCTCGACCCGCCGACGAGCGATGTCAGCGCCCGTTGCGCGGGCCTATTGGCAATGACGGGGCGCAGGGGAGAAGTCCTGGAGAGGTGTCTACAGTACCTTCGCCATGAGCAGGAACCGGACGGGTCATGGTTCGGCCGGTGGGGCACGAATTTCATATACGGCACCTGGTCGGTCCTGACCGCCCTGGAATTCGTGAACGACCCTGGTCTTCGGTTCCAAGCTCGACGGGCAGCCCGCTGGTTGAAGGGCAAACAAAGGCCGGACGGGAGCTGGGGCGAATGTTGCAGCACCTATTTCTTCCCGGAAAAGGCCGGCGAGGGACCGGTAGGAACTTCCTTCCAGACGGCATGGGCCATACTCGGCCTGATGGCGGCCGGTGATGCGGATTCCCCCGAGGTCCGGAAGGGCGTCGAGTACCTCCTTCGCACCCAAGGGAACGACGGCCTCTGGTACGACGATACATTCACGGCGCCCGGCTTCCCGAGAGTGTTCTACCTGAAATACCACGGGTATTCGGCCTATTTTCCCTATTGGGCCCTGTCCCGCTACCGGAACATGCAGAAGAAAAAGAAGGTCTAAGGTCTGCTGTGATGCGCCTGGGTATCGTCGCGGCGATGGCCGATGAGGCTCGTATCCTTTCAAAGTCAAAGGAGCCAGCCGATCCCCGGGGGGAAGTCCTGATTCGCGGGACCGCATTGCTAAAGCTCTCGGGAATGGGTCCGGAGAACGCCCGCTCGGCTACCAGAAGGCTCATCGATCAAGGGGTGTCGGCGCTCGTCAGCTGGGGGATAGCGGGCGGGCTGAACTCTACCCTTTACGCGGGTTGTCTGATCATCCCCAGGAACGTCATAGCGGCCGACGGCAGTGTTTATCCAACCGACACTGCGTGGAGAGAACGACTTTCCGGCAGTCTCGCTGCCCGCATCGCCGTGAATGACGGGGACCTGGCCGAATGCGACTCCATCATCGCAGACAAGCCGAAAAAGCTCAAGATTCTCGCCCAGACGGGCGCGGCAGGGATCGATATGGAGAGTGCAGCTGTCGCAAGAGAGGCCGTGAAGGCCGGCATTCCCTTTCTGGCGGTGAGGGCAATAGCCGACACCTTGGAAGCTCCGGTACCTGTAAGCGCCCTGGAATCCATAGATGCGTTTGGAAGGGTGCGTCTGTTCAGACTGATGCTGCGCCTGGTCTGGTGGCCCGGGGAGATCGCTGGTCTTATCAGGCTGGGGAAAAATTACCGGGCAGCGCTAAAGGCATTGCAAGTCGCAGCGGTTGCGGAAGGAAACATGCTTTGTTTCACAGAATAACCCATCGACATCGCAGGGACCGGGATTTATGAAGACCCTGATAACGGGGGCGACGGGCTTCATCGGGTCGGCCGTGTTGAGAAAACTGGTATCCGCGGGACACGAAGTGCGGGCTCTGGTCAGGCCGCAAAGCGACCGACGGAACCTCCAGGGGCTGCCGGTCGAGATGGTTCATGGGGACCTGCGGGACTGTTCATCGCTGGAGAAGGCCGTCAAGGGATGCTCGGTACTGTTCCATGTTGCCGCCGATTACCGGTTCTGGGTGCCCCGCCCCGACGAACTGTACGAGGTCAATGTCACCGGGAGCCGCAATATCGTCCTCGCCGCGGCCGACGCAGGAGTGGAAAAGATAGTTTACACGAGCAGCGTCGCCGTACTGGGCTCGAACAAAGACGAAAGTCCCGCCGATGAGGAAACCCCCGTCACCCTTGCCGACATGATCGGCCACTACAAGCGTTCGAAGTTCCTGGCCGAGGCCGAAACAAGAGAACTGGTCAAGAGCCGCGGCCTCCCTGTCGTCATCGTCAATCCTTCCACGGTGGTGGGACCGAGGGATATAAAGCCGACGCCGTCGGGGCGCATGATCATAGACGCAGCTTCCGGGCGCATGCCCGCTTACGTGGATACGGGCCTGAATTTCGTGCACGTAGAAGACGTGGCGGAGGGCCACCTCCTGGCACTGGAACGGGGCAGAGTCGGCGAGCGGTACATCCTGGGCGGCGCCAACCTGACCTTGAAAGAGGCCCTCTCCGAGATCGCCGAGATCGCCGGCCGCAAGCCTCCCCGGATACGCCTGCCCCACAACCTTGTCCTGGCGGTTGCCGCGATCGCGGAAGCCTGGTCCAGGGTCAGCGGCAAAGAGCCCTGGGTCAACCTGACGAGCGTCCGCCTCGCCCGCAAGAAAATGTATTTCTCGACGGAAAAGGCGCAGCTGGAGCTTGGTTACCGGCCGAGGCCGATCAGGGAGGCCTTCCGCGATGCCATCGACTGGTACCGGCAACACGGTTACATCGATGGAGCTTGACTTTCTCCAGTGGATACTCCTGGTTCCCGTCATTGTAGGGTCAGTCTACGGGTTTCTCTGTTTGCTCACGATGCGACGTTTTCAGGCCCATGCCTCAGAGATGGTCGAGGCGCCGCCCGGCGGCTGGCCAGCCGTGACTATCCTGAAGCCGATCTGCGGGCTCGACAAGGGCCTCGAAGAGAACCTGCGGAGCACCTGCTCGCAGGATTACCCCGAGTACCAGGTCGTCCTGTCCGCCCAGGATGAGAATGACCCCGCTATCCCGGTCATGCAGAAGATTCGGCAGGAGTTCCCGGAGAGGGTCGACCTGGTCATCGAAAATACCGTGGTGGGTTTGAACGGCAAGGTCAACAACCTCACCGGGGCGCTGCGCCATGCAAGGCACGATGTATTGGTGATAAGTGACAGCGACACCCGGCTCGGCCGCGACTACCTGAAGAGGATCGTTGCGCCCCTCGCAGACCGGAAAATCGGTTACGTCTGCACCCCATACAAGGCAACCACGGCCGGTCGATGGTATGAAAAACTGTGTCTCCTCTCCTTCAATGCCGACTTCGTTCCCGGCGTCATCTTCGCTTACGTGACCGGGGCCGCGAAATTTTGCCTGGGGTCGTCGGTCGCGGTAAGGCGGGAAGACCTGGCGAGTATCGGAGGACTTGAGGGTCTCTCCGAATACCTGGCTGAGGATTACGAGATGGGCCGACGTCTCCTGGACAACGGAAAGCGGATGGTCCTTGTCCCTTACTGGGTGGAAATACTGATGGACGTCAAGGGCGCGGCCCAATGGTGGAACTACCAGGTCTTATGGGACCAGAAGACGAGGGCGGCCGACCCCGTCGGTTTCTTTTCCACCGTCGTGACCCGCTCCGTGCCCTTCGCAGTCCTTCTGGCGGCTTACCGGTTGGCGGACTGGCCGGGGATAGCGATCTTGGGCCTGGCTGTTCTCCTCCGCCTGGCCGGCGCGGCGGCGATACTGAAGTGGGAAATAAAGGATATAGAAGGACTGAGGGCGCTGTGGCTTCTTCCGGTTAGGGATGTGGCGGCGCTTGCTTCCTGGGCCGTCGCCCTGACGAAAAGGACCGTGGTCTGGCGTAATGCCTGCCTTACGCTCAGAAGGGACGGCAGGCTGGCGAGGAGGGAGTCGTGAGGGCGCTAATCATCACCGCCGACGACTTCGGCTTTTCCCCGGCAGTGAACGAGGCGGTCGAGGAAGCTAATGTAAATGGCGTGTTAGGTACAGCCAGCCTGATGGTCGGGGCGGAAGAAGCGACGGACGCAGCGGAAAGAGCGCTACGCCTGCCGAACCTCAAGGTAGGACTGCACATCGTACTCACCGGAAGCCGACCTGTTTCGCCCCCTTCTGCGATCCCTGATCTGGTCGGGCGGGACGGCAGGCTCTCCTCGCGGCTCTTCGCATCGGGGGTTCGGTTTTTTTTTCGCCCGGGCGCCCGCCGGCAACTGGAACGGGAGATCCGTGCCCAATTCGAGCTCTTTAGAGAAACCGGCCTCGCTCTCGACCATGCCAACTGCCACAAACACATGCATCTCCATCCCACGGTCGCCGGCCTCGTGCTGAAGGTCGGCGCCGAATACGGGTTGAAAGCCCTCCGGCTTCCCTACGAGCCCGCAAGGTCGTGGTCGGTTTCCTGCTCGGCCGGGAAGATGGCCTCCTGGCTTTTTCTCCTGCCCTGGGCGGGCCTGTTGAGAAGAAAAATCCGGAAAGCGGGTGTGCACTCGAACGACTTCGTCTTCGGGCTGGGCGATACCGGCTCGATGGGGCTACAAAAGGTCCTGCGCTTTTTGGATCGTCTGCCCCCAGGGGTGACGGAGATGTATTTCCACCCCGCCGTCCGCAACTGCCCGGAACTTAGCAGAGAGTCGGGCCACAGCCGGCATGTCCTCGAATTTGCCGCCCTGGTCGACCCCGCCTTCCGCCGGGCGCTTGCCGCCGCGAAAATCAGGCGGATCAGTTTTTGCGACCTGCCGCTCAGATGAATCCGGAGGCACGGCTCAAGAAACCCAGAAAAACTCTTTCACTTCACCCGCCCGTCGTAAGCGCTATCTATACCGAAATCATTCAAAAATCATCCCGCGAATCACCTTGACTTTCCTCATGCCTCTGGCTAACATCTGAACCGTAAAAATGGGAGGCATAAGAGTATACAGAAGTATTAATGCTGGGGCTATAAATATCGCAGACTAAATTCCAACAACTGGTTCAACCCGATCGGAAAAAGCATCGACGGGTTAACCGAAGCGTTATGTCCGCCGAATCACCCCCTGCCTCATGGACACCCTGAAACAGGGCGGTTTTTTTATGAGTTCAGCAAACTTCAGTCTGTCAAGCGGAAAGTTGCGATCTTGGGGTAAATTCTTCCCCCAACCATCCGGAGGAGCATGGAATGGACATATCTGGCTTTAATTAGCGCAGCGCTCTGGTTCGGCATCCTTATTTTGCCCTGGCGTCCCTGGGGTACAGGAGAGGTTCTAGAGGCCAACATTCCCTCTTCTGATGAAGATCTCAGTGATATAACGGTCATCATCCCCGCCCGGAATGAAGCAGGACTGATCGCCGCCACTCTGTCTGCATTGGATGCTCAGGGGAAACGACTCCAGATCATCCTGGTGGATGACCAATCGACAGATGGGACGCCTCAAATAGCCCGCCGGACGATGGGTCGGAATCTGCGGATCGTCTCAGGTAAACCTCTACCGGCAGGCTGGACAGGCAAACTCTGGGCTGTCGAGCAAGGATTCAGCCATGTCCAGACGCCGCTGACCTTGCTCCTCGACGCCGATATCGAGCTGCAACCGGGCATTCTTGTTGCGCTTCGAAAAAAGATGGCCGAAGAGGGCATCCAGTTTATCTCTCTTATGGCTGCCCTGCGCATGAAAAACTTCTCGGAACGATTACTCATGCCGGCCTTCATCTATTTCTTCAAGCTCCTCTACCCCTTCAGTCTTTCCAATTCCAGTTCCTCCGGAGTGGCTGCCGCTGCCGGCGGCTGCATCCTGTTGGAAACCCGCCTGCTCGACGCTATCGGCGGCTTCCAGGCCTTGCGGGGCAAGCTGATCGACGATTGCGCCCTTGCCAAACGGGTCAAGGCCCATGGTTTTCGCACCTGGGTCGGCATCACGCATTCTGCGCGAAGTTTACGCCCATACGACCATCCGAGGGCGATTTGGAACATGGTAGCCCGCTCTGCCTTCACACAGCTTCGCTACTCCTTTTTCTTGCTGCTTTTGTGCACAGTCTTGATGATAACAGCGTTCTGGCTGCCTGTTGCGGGTTTGTTTTTCCCGTCGACCACGGCCAGGGCCGTTTCCGTTGCCTCTCTTGGGGTCATGGCCCTGAGTTATCTGCCGACGCTCACGTTCTATGGAGTGCCCAAAACCTTTGCCGCGGCCATGCCTCTGATCGGTACTTCTTACCTTGCCATGACATGGACATCGGCAATCCGTTTCTGGGGGAAAGAAGGCGCCGAGTGGAAGGGGCGGTTCTACAGATAAACGCTTCACGCCGGGAATATTAAGGATTGTTGGCGTGAATTTTCCACGTCATGTTACGCGGCGTGGTGTCCGGGTACTTGGGCATTTTTTCATGATGACGAGGATCAGCGCCATTTGCTCGAGTCAACTCAAGACAGCGATGCCTTGCCGGAGATTGAAAAGAGCAACACGAACGGGAAGACCGGCGGGAGAACATGATTTCGTGACGAAAGATGGAAGGCGGGTCCGCTATTCGATCTGTGGCATGGCAACCAAAGACGATATAAAGGTCGGAGCGGACAAGACTCTCCACTTGACGGCTATTCCGCCGGCGCTCCGTAACAGCAGGTGATATTGGCAGCTGGGGACAGATAAAATCATAAGGAGAAAAACGAATGGCCATCCCGGATTATCAGAGCTTGATGTTGCCGCTTCTTCGGTTTGCGGCGAAAAAAGGAACTGAAACATCGACAAGTGAGGCCGTCGAAGCCTTGGCCGCGGAATTGGGCCTTTCCGACGAAGACCTCAAGGAAATTCTCCCAAGCGGGATACAGTCAACCTTTGTTAACCGCGTCGGGTGGGCATCGACGTACATGAAAAAGGCAGGGCTCCTTGAAGCGACACGCAGAGGATTTTATCGAATCACCGACCGGGGAAGAGACCTCCTCAAAAAGCAACCCGAGGCCATCAATGTAAAACTCCTCAAGCAATATCCCGAGTTCCTCGAATTTCAAAGGCTCAAAGGGACGAGAGGTGGCGATAAGGCAACCGAGCCCAAAGGGACATCTGACCTTTCAGCAATTACTCCGTCAGAGGCCTTGGAATCTGCCTATGAAAACCTCCGGGACGAATTGGCCGGTGAATTGCTCGGCAGGCTCAAGAAAATATCCCCGTCCTTTTTCGAACGCGTCGTCGTGGAACTGCTTGTCAAAATGGGTTACGGCGGTTCGCGTGCCGACGCTGGTAAGGCCATCGGCCGGAGTGGCGATGGCGGAGTGGATGGGATCATAAAAGAGGATAAACTCGGCCTCGACGTCGTCTATATTCAGGCCAAGCGATGGGATAACAACCCGGTCGGTCGCCCTGATGTCATGCAGTTTGCGGGTGCCCTCCAGGCCCAAAGAGCAACTAAGGGCATTTTCATCACTACTTCCAGATTCACTGATGATGCGCGAAGCTATGTTTCCCAGATCGGCAGCAAGATCGTTCTTATTGATGGCGAACAACTTACAAATCTGATGATCGAGTATGATGTCGGCGTATCCACCGTTTCGTTGTATCCGGTCAAAAAGGTCGACGGCGATTATTTCGAAGAAAACATCTAACACCGCGTCAACCCGGACCGGCAATTTCGCCTTGCTCCATCCCGCCCCTCATCACAAAAGCCCCCGAGATTTCATACACTCCCGGCACCAGGGCGTATAGCCGCACTGCCCCCGGCAGAGCTCGTATTCGAGGGGGTTATACCTGATGAGCCGGTAGATTCGCCTCAAGTACTCGTCCCGGTCCGGCGTTTCCAGAGCGACGACCTCTTCCGGACAGACCGCTGTTCGGTCTTCGGTGAGGATGCTGTCGACCATCTGCTCGGCGTGAAGGGATATCCCCTCCCCGCCCAGGAAGCGCCGGGCCGGCCAAGAGGCCACCCGGGCCGTCACGGCGGTCACAAGCCCTGAATAAGTAATCAGCCTCGCCGCCGCCAGTCCGACGACTCTGTCGTGGAGGAGGCAATTCCGGTGCCTGCCCCGGAATATGTCCAGCCATTCCGCCAGGGGCTTGAGGCCCGGTTCGCGGGACATGAAAACCCGCTCCTCCCCGCAAAACATAGCCAGCGAATAGCTCCCGAAATCAGGCGCCGTCATCGACGCCTCGCCGGGGCGGAAATTGACCCGCGGGGGGAAGAGAGACGCCTCCGGGGCCGGGTTGCCAATGAAGGCCGCGTCGCGGTGGTGGGGCCGCGACCGCGGCCGGGAGCGAATCTTTTTTCATCCATCAGTGCCCCTTCTTTCGATAGGTGACGCCTTCCGCCGCAGGCGTATCATCCCGGATCTGTATTTGCCTGTAGCGCAATACGCCTGAAAAGGTCAACTGGAAACAGACACCTGCGGCTGGTATGCCCACATGAATGGCGACGGCGAGAAACATTGCCGGATACTGACGGTGTCGGACGATGACGACCGTCACAGGCGAAGTTTTTGCGTTCGACGGCCTCTCTCGGCATCACATCCTACCACAGTTGTATGTAGACGTATTCAGTGACATAAATTAGTATTGAACAGACGTGATTTTATGCTAACCTGCGGGGAGAATAATCGGTGTACGATTCGGCTTCCGTAAAGACGCGGGAAAGAAAGGAAAGGGTGCAGCCTATGACTGACAATAACGCGGCCATAAGCTCGAGGCTTGCCGACCGGGAAACCCTGATTCTGGATGTGCAGGGACCGCTGAATAGCGCCTGCGGAAAAGCCCTGGCGCGGTCATTTGCCGAAAACGAAGGAAGATATCAAAATGTCCTTTGGAATTTCCGCCTTCTCGACCACATGGATTCAGAAGGAGCAATCCTCCTGCTTGTCAATGCCGCCGTTCTTGAGCAAAAAAAGATCGGGCTGGCAGCCTGCCATCTCTCCGCGCCTCTCAGGGACGTCTTTCGCCTGACATCTCTCGATGCGGCCATGGAGATATTCGACACGGAATCGGAGGCATTGGAGAGACTTCCTTTTAGAATCGGAATCCGCCCCCGGGACCCCGCATTTCCTGCATACAAGGGACCTCCCGTTCCCGGCTGGGCTGGAAGCGTCGAACGCGTCGCTATCGGCGCCGTTCCGGCGGAGGCGATGAACGTCAATGTCAACGGCAGAAAAGTAACCAGCCCCGTCAACGGCTTCGGTCGCCTTTGGGAAAAGAAGTATTTCATCAAGACCAAAAACGAAGCTATGACGCCGCAGGCGGTCATTGCCCTCTGGCGTAAAGAGTTCTCGAATTTCTGGCCAAAAGGCAACAGATTGTTTACCTCCGGCGGCGGTCCCATCGCCCCCGGCGCAACGGCGCTTCTGAATCTAAGTCTAGGTGGGCCAATAGTGATGGCAACCGGCATAGTCGTGATCTACGCCGATGACGACTCCTTTTGCTTCTCCACGGTCCAGGGGCACATACTCCACGGCTGGATAAACTTCAGCAGCTTCCGTGCGGACGATGGAACGATCATCCAGGTGCACCCGATCTTCCGCGCCTCCGACCCCATCATGGAGGTTGGCTTTCGGTTGGGCGCGTCGCGACGGGAGGATCAATTCTGGCATCAGACGCTCGGCAATCTTGCCTCGCGCCTTGGCATCGAGGCCAGGGTCGAACAGCGCACTGTGCTGATCGACCCTCATGTCCGGTGGCGCGAGGCGGGAAATGTCTGGTATTGCGGTGCAATCCGGTCTTCTTTATATCTGCTTCCGTATTGGCTGCGACGAATCTTCTCTTAGGAGCTGCCAAGAAATTGGGTCCTCACAAGCAACATTATGACGCTGTCGTCGTGGGCAGCGGCCCGAACGGCCTTGCTGCCGCGATAACGCTCCGCAGAAAATTCCCGTCGGTTGTTTTGCTGGAAGCGAAAGAAACCATCGGTGGCGGCTGCCGATCCGCGGCGTTGACGTTGCCCGGTTTCGTTCATGACGTCTGTTCCACGGTTCATCCGCTGGCAGTCTCATCGGCTTTTTTTAGGTCGCTGGAACTTCACCGCCACGGCCTTTCCTGGATCGACCCCGAAATACCGTTGGCCCACCCGTTTGAGGACGGTTCGGCCGTTTTTCTGCACCGCTCCCTGGACATCACTGCCGATGCCTTGGCTCGGGACGGCCGAGCATACAAAAAACTCCTGCAGCCCTTTGTCGAACGCCACGAAAGACTGTTATCCTCGCTGTTGCGGCCACTGCCCCTATCGGCCGACCCGCTTTTGCTGGCCAAATTTGCGGTGAAGGCCCTTTTTCCCGCACATAGTCTTGGACAAAGGACATTCGCAACCCGGCGCGCTCTGGCGCTTTTTTCCGGGCTCGCCGCCCACGCCATGATCCCTCTTCACCAGCCCGCAACGGCGGCTTTCGGAATCATCCTTGCGACATTGGCCCATGCGGTGGGGTGGCCTTTTGTAAAAGGCGGGTCGCAGAACCTGTCAGATGCCTTGGCCCGTTGTTTCCTGGACGGCGGCGGAGAAATCGTCACGGGCAGGCAGGTCAGCTCTTTGGAAGATATGCCGGCGGCGACGTACTATTTCTTTGACGTCGCCCCTAAGCAGTTATTGGATATTCACGGTTTGGACCTTACTGAACATTACCGGCGGCGGTTGGCCGGATTTCGTTACGGGCCGGGCGTCTATAAAATAGACTGGGCCTTGCGGGAGCCTATTCCCTGGAAGTCCGACCTCTGCCGAAGGGCAGGCACAATCCACCTGGGAAATTCGCACGCGGAGATCGCGGCTTCCATAGATTGCGTAAACAGGGGCGAAATACCGCCGGAGCCGTACGTGGTACTGGCGCAATCGAGTCTCTTCGACTCTTCACGGAGCCCGAACGGCTGGCATACTGCCTGGGGGTACTGCCATGTTCCCCACGGTTCGGACGCGGATATGGCCGCTTCGATAGAAAATAAAATCGAACGATACGCCCCTGGGTTTCGGGAGGTCATCCTGGCCAAAAACACTATATCGGCGAAAACGATGGAAACATACAACATGAACTATGTGGGAGGAGACATCAACGCCGGCAAGCAGGACATTTTTCAGCTTTATGCACGGCCCGTCTTATCCCTCAATCCCTACCGGACATCTAAGCGCAATATATTCATCTGCTCGTCATCGACGCCCCCGGGCGGCGGGGTCCACGGCCTTTGCGGCTACTATGCGGCACGGACCATATCCTGACACTGAATACAGGATGACTTGGCAGGGCTTAAAAAAGACGAGACGGCATTCGGATCAATGACCAGTGGCGTGTATGTTTTCGCTGGTAGGAAGGCGATGCTTATTAAGGAAGGTATTCCAAGTCCAGGGCGCATAATGGTCATTATTGAACGATTAAGAAACGGGATTACGGCAAGGCCTTGAGCCTGCGGATGTTCTCCCTACTCTGGGCGCGGAACTTGAGGAACTCTTTCCCTTCCTGCACCAACCTCCTGCGGTCGCTGCTGTCCCAGAGGGCGCCGCTCACGATCCTGAAGATGATCCGGGGACGGAAGTAAAAACGGCTGTAGAAATCATGGACGGCTTCGGCGATTTCCCCACGCTCCAGGCCGGGGTACTCTATGTTCGGAAGCTGATGGCCCTGTGAATCAGCCATATCCGCCGAGGTCAGGTACCCGTTTTCCACCAGATAGTTGTAGAATCTGGTGCCCGGAAAGGGATGGGATACCGATACCTGGATGGTGTCGGGGTCGAGATCAATGGCGAACCGGACGGTCCTTTCGATACTCTCCCGCGTCTCTCCCGGGTGCCCCACCTGAAAATCACCGTGTACCTTAAAACCGAGGCGGCGGCAGTTTTTCATGAACTCCCGCGCCTGCTCGACGGTCGTCCCCTTTTTTATGTTCTTCAGGATGACGGGGTCTCCGGATTCAAACCCAACGACGAGCAGACGGCAACCTGCTGCCCTCATCTCCCGCAAGACCTCGTAATCGGCATCGACCCTGGCATTGCAGGACCATGTGAATTTCAGCGGCCTGAAAGCCCGGCATAGGTCGAGGACCCTTTTTTTGCTCCAGGTGAACGTATCGTCGTCGAAGAATATCTCCTTGGCTTCCGGGAAGAGCTCCATCGCCCTTTTTACCTCGGCCGTGACATTGTCGACAGACCTGGTCCTCAACCTGTGCCCGGTCATCGTCTGCGGCCACAGGCAGAACGTACACTGCGCCGGGCAACCGCGGGAGGTGTAGAACGAGACGTAGGGATACTTGAGGAAAGGCAGGTTGTATCTCCGGAAGTCGAGGTCGCGTTTGTAAACATCCACTGCAAAGGGGAGCGCATCCAGGTCTTCCAGCGGCGGTCGGTCCGGGTTGTGGACGACCCGCCCGTTTTTTCGGAAGCTTAGGCCGGGGATGTCCTCGAGTTTTTTACCCCCGGCAAATTCGGCGACCGCATAGTCGAATTCCTTCCTCACGACAAAATCGATCGACCGACCCACCTGAAGGCTTTCCTCTGGCAGGACGGTCACGTGCGGTCCGACAAACGCCGTCATCAACCCGGGATTGGCGGCCTTCATCATCTCCGCCAGCCGGACGTCGTTGGCGAAACCGGCGGTGCTCGAGAAGATCACGGCAAAATCATAATCTTTACCGATTTCGGTCGTTTCTTCCGGGGTGATCCCGTGAGAGGGCGCGTCGAGCAGGCGACTCTTCTCTATCAGGCCTGCCGGATAAGCAAGCCAGGTGGGGTACCAGAATGCGGTGATCTCGCGCGTAGCCGCATAACGAGCGCCCGCGCCGCCGTCGAACCCCGCAAAAGACGGGGGGTTAAGCAAGAGGGTCTTCATGCACAGTTCCCATGAATGTTTTTACTTTCATTAGCTTTCCTTTTTCCGAATGTCAATGCCCTCGGCAAACTTTGTCAGTCCCGATTCTCCTGAAGATCAGGACCTCCCTTCATAAAGACATCTTTCCGGAGTTGCAGTACCTCGAGCACAGCTGGGAGAAAGACCACGGAAGCGACGAGCACGGCCAGGCTGCCGACCGTAGTAAGCAGGCCGAGACTGAAAATGCCCCGGTGGGAAGAGATCATAAGGCTGCCGAAACCGAAGGTCGTGGTCAAGCCGGCCAGCACCACGCCCCAGGCGGTGCTGGACGGCAGCACGGTGCTCGGCGCCTTGCCTTCTTCCTTCTGCCTCCAACGGTAGATGATGATGATTCCGTACTCGACCCCGGCCCCGACGATCAGCGGCAGGAATATGCTGTTGGCCAGGTTCAGGTTGATCCCGAGCGGGGGCATCAAGCCGAAGGTCCAGACACTCCCCACCAAGAGCGGAGCGATCGAGAGAAAGGCGGATTTGAATTCCCGCATCACGAACAGGAGGAACACAAACATGAAGGCGCCGGAGAGGAGGGCGGCCTTGATGACACTGATTTGAAATTCCCGGGTGAAGACATAAAGCGTGACCGGGTCCCCCACCGCGTTGGGGGCGACCGACCGGAGGTCTTGTACAAAGCGGCCGAGGAACTGCGGGTCCCAAACATCGCCCTTGGGATAGACCCGGATGAGGAAATGGCCGTTGCTTGACACCAAGCGCTCAAGGAGTGAATGAGGTAGGTCGTTCACGGTCATGGGCCGGGCATTGACGTTGGACCTGACCATCTGGAGCTTGTCGTCCAGGTCATGAATCAGGCTCTTTTCGAACAGGACCAAGGCCTTCTGAACCTCCTCCCGCTCCGACGAATCGACCTTCTCGCGGATTTCGTCGATGATGGTCCTGACCTCGACCATCTGGTTCTTCAGTTTTTCCCCGACCCCCTCGGTGTCGAGCATCTTGAACCTGATCCTTCCCAGAACTTCTTTCAAGGCCTTTACGTCGACAGTCTGGGCGGCGGTCGGCGAAAACGCAATTCCATCCAGGATAGGCCGGACCCTTTTGAGCATTTTCAGCTTCGCCTCCTGCTCATGGGGGAGCAAATCCTCCACGCTCTCCACCCGTGAGACCGTGGGCAGAGATTTTAGGGCCTTCGTCTTCGCCCTCACCTCCTCAAGAGAGGGCTCCAGTATTTGCCCGAAGATGCTGGAAAGCTCGGAGCCCTTGAGCAGCTTCTCCTCCCATACCACGGATTCGACGTCGGGCGACTGGAGGTGGAGCATATTCAAGTCGAATCGGACATTGGAGGTCTGCCAGACCGAGATTATCAAGGCAGCAGTACCGACGGCCAAAATCACAATGGTCCATTTCGGCTTCATACGGTACATGGGGTTTATCGGGGATTGACCGGTGGCACGCCTTCCGAACCTTGGGCTGTCGAATATCATCACCAGGGCAGGAAGGACCGTCAGAGATGCAATGTTGGTAACAACCATTCCCGTGCAACAGATGACGCCCAGCTCGGCAAGGCCCTTGAAGCCCGTCATCGTGAGCGGCAGGAACGAAACGGCAAGACTCAGCCCGGCTACAAGGATGCCCGGGCCGATATTCTCCATGGTCTCCCGGAGAAGTTCGCTTTTCGTCGAGTGGAGGCCCGACTCCTCTTCCTCCTGATAGCGGGCGAACCAGTGGGCGCCGTAGTCGATGCCAAGGCCCAGTATCAGCGGGGCAAATGTGATGGAGAGTATATTCAGGTGGCCGATCAGCAATGTCGTCAACCCGAAACACCAGGAAAGGGCCATGATGAGCGTCACCATTTCAAAGACGGGGCGGCGGATGCTCTTCCGGAAAATGATAAAAAGGACCGTCAGACCGAACAGAGAGAGGAGGGTTGCGAGTTCCATGTCCTGAAAGGCTGTACCCATCTGGTCGGCGTTCAGGGCCTCCGGGCCGGTCACTCCCGCGTTGATTTCCGGGAATTCTTGTCTGGTTTGGGCGACGTATTGCCGGAGGGCCGACAACCGCTGACTGGTTCCGGCAAGGTCGTTTCCCCGGACAGGGGTGACGAACACGAGCAGATATTTCTTGTCTTTTGTCCAGAAATAGCCCTCCTGGGTGATATCCCAACCTACCTTACCTGAAAGCAGTGTGTCCCAGGGAGAGACAAAGTGGTAAGAACCATCCAGGAACCTCTTCAGCCCGTTCAGGACACGGATCAGGAATTCCAGGTCGAAGGGTTGTCTCCTGTCGGGGGTCTCACTCAGGAAACCGGTGAAAAGTTCACTGACTATCTTGGACGACAACTCGTGGTTGACCTGGGAAAAGAAATTCACCAGGCTGGGCGACTTTGCCGTTTCCTCCAGGAAGGCGCGGTTGTCTTCCAGGTTCGTGACGAGGTTCTGTATGTCGTTTTTGTCTAGGTAAAGGAGCGCCCATGATTTGAGTGCATCGGGGTCGATCCTGTAGAAGACCTGCCGGAAATTTTTCTTGTCGGCCTCGATCAGTGGGGTCAGTTTCTGGAGAAACTGCAGGGAACGTCCAGGCTCGGGTCCCTCGATTACCACGATGAAGGAATCGAGCTCCTCGAACTCACGGACCTGCCAGGCGAGCTGGATAAGGTGTTCCTTCGGGGAGATCAGGTCTTTCTGGCTCGTCTGTATGGTCAGGTTGTTCAGGGTGTATAAAATCGAAATCCCTGACAGGATCAAGGCAACGAGCAGGATCAGCCAGGGATGAGAGGTCTGGGCCGAGACCAATTTTTTTAGGGCCCAGACAACAGGATTTTTATCCTTCACCATGTTTTCATCCCTATTGCGTTTTCCAGTTCGGCCAGTGAGAGGTTGTAACGGAACAAGGCCTCGATGTACTTGCCCTGGTTCTGGCCGTACCGCTCGATGGCGCGCAACATGTCGTCGGCGGTCCCAACCCCCATGTCGAAATCGGCCATGGCCGTGACGACCCATTTTCGAGTAGCTACGGCGGCATCTTTGTATGTTTTCACGGCCGTCAATGCCTCTACATTATCCTGGTAAATCTTGGCCACCTGTATGGGGATGTTCATTTCCGCGGAGGCCTTTGTGTTGAGCAGTTTGTTGTACTCGGCCTTGGCCTTATCGATCTTCGCCTTGGCTATCCCAAAGTCCAGGCTCCACTTGGCCCCCGCCACGATACCGCCGTATGCATGGTTGAAATCGTCGGAGATGTAAGGATTGCTCAGATGGTCCCGCCCGGGGGCACCCGCAAATGACCCGACGGCTGCCGCAAAGAAGGAGGGGTAGCGGTCGCTGACGGCACCTTTGACCATGTATTCCTGGGCTGCGAGGGCCTCGGAGAGCTGCTTGAATTCCGGTCGGTTGGTCCTCGCCTCCCGCACGTAATGGTCGAGTTCGCGCAATTCTTCCTGCCTGAGCGGCAGGTTCCTGTCCGCCGGCTCGAAGTCTACACCCGCGGGCATACCCATCATCGACTTAAGGGCGAAATAGGCGGTCCTCATCCCCTTCTCCGCCTCGGCTCGGAAGCGGGTTGCCTCGGCGCGATAGGAATCGACTTGGTAGAGGTCACTTTCCTTTACATTCGTCGACCCCACGTCCAGGAGATTGCGGATGCGTTGGGCGGCTTCGTCGAAAAAATCCTTCGACTCGTCGGCGTAGTCCAACCCGGCGCGGGCCAACACCAGGCCGTAGTACAGTTGTTTCGCCCGGAGGGCGATCTGGCCTTTCCTGTCGGCTATTGCATGTTCCTTCGCCCTGACCCCATGGGAGGCGGCCTCCTGCCTGTTGGATATCTTGCCGAACGTGTAGAGCGGCTGAGTGGCGATTATGTCCAGTTTTCCGAAAATACCGATGCTCGAAAAGCTCAGGCCGGGAGAAGGGTCCGTTATCCTGCCGTCCACGACCAGCGGTTCCTTGGCGTCACGCACCGGGCCGGCTATTGCCATAGTCTCGATCTGAGGATAGTAGGCCGACTCGGCCTGCGCCAGGTCGCTCCTGGCGGAAACCACATCGTTCTGGGCCTCTGCCACCTCCGGGCTGTAGGAGACCGCCTTCTCCACCACCTGTTGAAGGTTCAAGACCGCCGGCTTCGGCGGTTGTTGGCCTACGGCCGCGCCCGCCATCATACAGACCAACCCCAGAAGAGCGGACGCCGACAGGATGAAACGGTATGACCTTGCCATTTCAATTTCCCCCGATACTTTGCACCATACTTCTTCTTCTAACGGTCGTCCCCGACGACTACCTCGGGAAGCACATCTACTACCTGCCGGGACGGCAAGATGGCCATGTAAATCAGGAGACCCGCGACGCCCCAGAACAGCTGCTCGACCCTCAATGCGATCCCGTAAGTGAGTCCCAGCGCCATGGTGAACCCCAAAAAACTGAAAACCACCACCCTTATACTTTCCTGAAGCCCGATCTCGAGGGGAATAAAGAACACCATGAGGTCGAGCCAAGTCGAAAGGAGCCAAATGCCCGCGGCCGTCATGAACGGCTCATGTGTGAACAGCGAAAGAAAATACCAGGTTTTCAGCATGCTGACCAGGTATCCGACCATGTGCCAGGATATGGCAACCGGAAGCCCCGTAGGGTTCTCCCGGTAAAAGAGCCTGAGGTCGTCGTCGACCTTCGTGATGTACTGTGCCCATCGATTCAAGGTCTCGCTACGGCTGCGGTCGGCAACCCACCGGATGATAGCGCCCAACTTTCCCTTGCGCTGCACGACCAGGAAGCCGATGATCCCCGAGCCCAGCAAGACGCTACCCACGATCAGCCCCGCATAAGCGGAGGCCGGCAACGGAATTTTCCAGAGGACGACGACAAGGCCCAGGAGAACCATGAAAAATTGGGAGAATGCATAGGCGAGTTTTCCGACGATAACGCCTGTCGCCGCGCCCGACCCGGGATGTTCGGCCGTGAGAAGGGCGCCTTTGACCACCTCCCCCCCTATCGTCGCGGTAGGTGTAAAGAAGTTGATCGAGCTGCCGGCCAGGTATATCTTGTACAGGCGGCCGAGCGGTAAGGCTGAGTAGGGCGGCGAAAGGCAATGTCGCAGGGCGACGGTGTGGAATACCTTTACGATGCCTTCGATCAGGACGAAGGGAAGCAGCCCCCATCCCATCACAGTGAACTCGCGCCACAGGGCACCGGGGCCTATTTTCCAGACCAGGAAAAGAAGCAGGGTAACCCCGAGAATGATTGCCGTTATATGGAATTTACGCATGGGTTCTGATGAGTTATCGTCCGGCCTTTTCTTTCCCGGAAGACTTTTCGATCGCCTTCTGCTGAATCTGCATCTTCCGGAGGAGCTCCTTGAATGATTCACGCTGGATGACGCGGGTAAAAGAGCGCCGGTAGTTCTCTATTATGCTCACCCCGTCTATCGCCACATCTTGGACGAGCCATTTCCCCTCGACCAGTACCAGAGAATAATCGACCGGTATCTCCTCGTTCATCCGGAGGATCCTTGTTTTGACAACGGCGTTACCCTGCGCCCCGTCCTCCTTCTGGCCGTAGACGATTTTTTCGCGCTTGAGAAAATCGAGCACCAGCTTGGTGTAAGAATCTTGGAAAAGATCCTTGAAGATTCTTTCGAATTCCGCCCGCTCGGTCTTGCCGAGCTTGTCCCAGTACGGACCGAGGGCCAGGCGGGACATGCCGTCAAAATAAAAATTCTGCTCTATTATCTTCTTTATCGCAATGCGACGCTCGTTGCGGTGTGCCTGTCCCTGAAGAAGAGGGTCGGTCTGAACCGTCATGACTCTCTCGAGCATCGTCCTGACCGCCTCCGTAGGCGTTGTCTCCTGCGCGAGCGAGCTGCCCGTGCCTGCCAGCAAAAAAAAGCAACACAACATGATGATTGCGATTATCTTGGTTTTCATCGATACTTCCTTCAGTTTTTTCAGATTGGGCTTGTCCGCCGCCCCGATAGTTCCCCTGATGAAGGTCAATCCGGGGAGAAACGTGAGATCCTGTCAATGGCTGAGGGGCTTTTCTCCGGGCAGAGTGCGCGTAGCCAATTCGAATATTCTTTCGAGCAGGAAATTGCTGTGCCCGGCCACATCAGAAACAAATATGATGGACTTCAACGTCCGGCGGGATATCTTGACATCCTTGCCGCTTCTGTAATCCAGCTTTTTGCTTACGTTTCTGAGAGTGAAGACGGCCATGCCGATCGCCCAGAGGCAGAATTTTCTGATCCCCGATTCCTCAGGTGGAATCAGGGTTGTGTAAGTCAATGCGTTTTTAAGGTGATGTCGGGCGACCCCGATCATCTCGTTGATACCCTTTCCGAAGGAGTCGCTGTCGCAAATCCGGGTAAGGTCTTTCAGGTCATACCCTGCCTTTGCGAAAACCGAACGGGGCATCCAACATACCCCACGGCTCCTATCTTCCCATAAGTCTTTGATGATATTGGTCATCTGGAGACCTTGACCGAACGACGCCGCAAGGGATAAAAGTTTCTCCCTCCGTTCTGCTATCTTAGGCGAGTAATCACAAAAGAGCTCCGTCAGCATCTCCCCGACCACACCGGCCACGAAGTAGCAGTATTGATCGAATTCGGCCATGTCTTTCAGACCCCAGGCCGTTTTCTTTCTCTGGAAATCGAGCATCCCCCGGGCCAGGACCGCAGTGCAGTCCCTGATTGCCTTCTGTTGCCGCGGGTTGAGACTGAACGTCCCGCTGATCACGACCGGGGTGTGTCGGACGAGTTCCCTTTCCGCCTCGGGAATACTGTCCGACAAGAGCGGCGACACGCCTGCGACAAACTGCTCGGCCGATTCCCTCGCGTTGACTACACTGATGAATTGTTCGAGAAAGTCAGCCTTCTTGTCCAGCGGCAGTTCTTCATCGTCTTCGATCGTGTCGACGATCCGGCAAATCAGGTAGGCGTTCGTCACCGCCCTCTCCAATCCGTCCGGAAGCTCGGGGATCGTTAACGCAAAAGAGCGTGACACCTTCTTGAGTATTTCGCTCTCGTATCTGAAATCGGGGTCACATGTTCCTATGGCCCTAATACCTTCCATCGACCCAATCCCGGATTTGGACTTGATTTGCCCTTTTACATCATTTTGACGATTTAAGGAAGACCTTGGGCCGTAAAAATTTCATCGGCTTTCCGCCGGGTCTCCCGCGAGGGGACCGTCCGTTGCCGGTCCCCGCAAGTAGACGGAAAAGGCCCGTAGGGGGTGGGCAATCATATCGCTGATCGCTGAAAATTCAAACCCGCTGTGCATCATACAGCATTCGCAACGTGGGTTACGCCCCGGGCCGTACCGCTTCCAATCGGTTTCCTCCAGCAAGCTCCGAATACTTTCGACATATCCGTCCGCAAAGAGATAACAGGGTCTTTGCCAGCCGAAAATGTTACGAGTCACGGTGCCCCAGGGGCTGCAAGTATACCCACGGTTGCCGGCCAGGAAGTCGACGAAGAGGGTCGAATGATTGAATCTCCACCCCCGCCCCCTGCCGATCCTCAATACCTCCCGGAATAATCTTTTGCTCTCGGCGCGTTCCAGGAAGAGGTCTTTATCCGGGGCTTCTTCATAACGGTAGCCGGGCGATACGGTTATTCCCTCAACCCCCCGGTGCAAAACAAAATCGAAAAATTCCGCCGTTTCCTCTGCGCTCGCTCCGCTGTAGATGGTGCAGTTTACGGTGAACCGGAAACCCCCGGCCTTCAGTGTATCCATCGCTTCGACTGCACGGTCGAAGACCCCCTCCCGGCCGGTGATCCTGTCGTGCAGTTCCCGGCGGCCGTCCAGGTGGACGGAAAAGGTCAAGTAAGGCGAAGGGTTGTAAGATGTTATGTGTTTTTTCAGGAGGATGCCGTTTGTACAGAGGTAAACAAACCTCTTCATCCCGGTCAGGCCGGCAACGATCTGCGGCATTTCATCATGAATAAGCGATTCCCCTCCCGCGATCGACACGACCGGAGCGCCAGATTCCTCCGCGGCGGACAGGCACTCCCCCACACTGAGCCGTTTATTCAGGATTTCTTCCGGGTAACCGACCTTGCCGCAGCCGGCGCAGGAGAGGTTGCAGCGGAAAAGCGGCTCCAGCATGAGCACCAGGGGAAAATGCCGCCTGCCGTTTTTCCTCTGACGGTATATATAATGCGCGATGCGGTATTTCTGAATAAACGGAATGCCCATATCTCAAAATCCCGAGGGTTTTGTGTTTCACCAAGGTGCGACCTCGTATAAGGAGGACCTTTGCTCAATAGCTAAAAGTGACGGCCTTGCCGACGATCGCACGTTCCGCTTCCAGCAGGCCGGCCTCGTCGTCGACGTCCCGCCAGAAAAGACCGCCGATGTCCGTTACCTCCATTTTTCCCCTGCGGGCGAGTTCGAGGACGGCAGCCGAAAGGCTCTCTTCGCCCCGGGAGATGGCGGCCTCCAAGGCGGAAAAGATCCCCTCCGTGCAGAGAAACACCCCCGTGTCAACCGCGTTGTAATCCCTTATTTCTTTCCCGATGTCCATCAACCGTCCACCTACGGCAGAGACCTTCGTCGCATCTTCCAGGTCCGGGACACCTCCCGGGTTGAAGTCCGCCGCCAGGCGGCAAAAGCCGTCTTCCAGCGGCGTTGAGTAGAGAAGCCGGAGGATGCGGGGGTCAAAAAGATGGTCGGACATCAGCAAAGCGAATTCCCGCGGCACGAAACCCCTGGCCTTCCATACGGATACACCGTTCGGACGCTCCCACTCGGGGTTGCGGATACAGCTTACTTTCACACCCGCCGGTGTCTCCCGGGCAAGATAATCCTCGAGCACGTCTCCCAGGTAACCGGTCACTACCGTAAACCGGGCTATCCCGGCGGCACCGGCGGCTTCGATCACACGCCTGATCAGCGGAGTGCCGCCGACTTCGACCATCGGCTTGGGGCGGTTTGCCGTACTCATCCTCAACCGACTCCCACGTCCTGCGGCTATGATGAGGGCATGCCTCTCATCCGTGCGCTCAGAACTCATCGAAATTCTCAGCCTCTTCCTTAAAACTCTTCCTCTCGGCCATGTTGATCGTCCAGGACGCGACGGCCGCCTCGGTCAAAGGCAGGGGCAGCCTGACCAACATCGACCGGTAGCTGTAGAACCTTCGGTGCAAACCCTTTATCTGCTGTATCAGTTCGGTAGCCGAAAAATTCTTCAGCTTGATGTGGCACGTCATGCCCGGCCACCGGCCTATTCCGTCCACATCGACGATCCTACCCTCAGCCTCCAATCGGTCATAGAGGGGTGACCCCTTATGGGGCGTCAACATGTTGAAGTAAGCCGCCGGCACCTTGTTGCGGAGCAGAAACGAGAGGGTCGCCTCAAATATATCCTTCTTGTCGGAATCGTAGCC
>CAZRAC010000008.1:0-50557 GCA_964597995.1 uncultured Syntrophaceae bacterium
CGAATTCCCTGACTTCCTGCTTTATCGCCTTCTCTTCCTCGGTCAATAAGACGTCGAGCGGCATCGACAATCTCCCTTCAGATAGTCTATCTTTATGAAGATGCTTCCGAATCAGCGGCCTTTGAAAACAGGCTTGCGCTTTTCCAAGAAAGCCCTGACTCCTTCGACGTAGTCCTCTGTCCTGGAAGCAGCCATCATTCCGATCCTCTCGAGTTCAAGCTGCGATTCCAGATTAGCCATCATGGAGCGGTTCAAGTTTTCCTTTGCTATAGCGTATGCCTTAGTCGGGCCCTGTGCGAGTTTCGCTGCGATTTCTAAGGTCGTGTCCTTTAATTTCTCATCTTCCACGACCTGCGTGACTAGGCCCCACTCAAGGGCCTGTTTTGCGTCGAATATGGGGTCAAGAAGGAGCAGTTCCATGGTCCTCCCAAACCCGATCAGAAGGGGTACAAATAGCGTCCAGCCCTCGTCACCTACCATGCCGATGCCGGTATAGGCCTGTCTGAATTTTGCGGAGGCCGCGCATATCCTGAGGTCACAGGCTGCAGCGACGCTCATCCCGGCACCGCCGGCGGCACCGTTGACGGCGGCGATGACGGGCTTGGGCATCCGGCGGATACCGATGATCGCGAGATTCAGGTATTTCATCACGTCGCGAAACGGTTCAGATGGTGCAGTCTCGAGAAATTTCTTGAAATAGGCAATATCCCCGCCTGAACAAAACGCCTTGCCTTCGCCGGTGATGATAACCGAGCGGACATCGACGTCTTCAGTGCATTTTTCGACAGCGGCGACAAATTCGCAGCTGGTATCAAGGTCGAGTGAATTAAAAGATTTTGGCCTGTTAAATTTGATTGTCGCGACGCCGTTTTCTTTTGTGTACACGATATGCTCGAAGTTCATCTAATGACCCTCCTTGCGCTGATAAATAACAATGATAGGGTAGCTGGGATGTTTCCGGTCCGGGTTTAATCTCCCGGACCGGACTGTTAACGTTATGAATCTAAAGAATAACAAACAGTTGGCAGGATGCGCTGATTTTTTACTTGAGACTGCTCAGGATGTCTCTGGCGATAATCACCCTCTGAATCTGATTTGTCCCCTCGTAGATCGAAGTAACGCGAACATCCCTTGCATAGCGTTCGACCGGAAACTCGGCGGTGTAACCGTAACCGCCCAACATCTGTATCGCGTTGTAGCAGGCCCTTTCCGCCGCCTCTGTGGCATAGTATTTCGCCATCGAGGCGTCACGGGCGAAGAAGCGGCCCTGCTCTTTCTTGAAGGCAGCGTTCATCAAGAGAAGTCTGGCCGCCTCCAGTTCCGTGTATGACTCGGCGATCATCCACTGGATGGCTTGAAAGCCGGTGATGGGCTGGTCGAATTGCCGGCGCTCCTTTGCATAGGCCGTCGCGTAATCCATGGCTGCAAGGCCACAGCCGAGGGCGAGCGACCCGATGCCTATCCGTCCACCGGCGAGTTCTCCCACCGCCGTCCGAAAACCGTCGTTGAGTTTTCCCATGAGAGCACTCTTAGGAACTCGGCAGTCTTCAAAGATGAGCTCGTTCGTTGCCGACGCGTGTTGACCCATCTTGTGCTCCTCTCGGCCGATGGTCAATCCCTTCGTCCCGTTTTCGATCAGGAAGGTGCTGATGCCTTTGCCCTTGGGGGCATTCTTGTCGGTAACGGCCCAAGTGACGAATACTCCGGCGTATTCGCCGCTGGTGATGAACATCTTATTACCGTTAAGTACCCACTCGTCGCCGTCAAGTACGGCTGTAGCCCGCATCCCCGCCGGGTCAGATCCCGCCGTTGTCTCTGTGAGGGCAAAGCCACCCGCATAGTATTCGCCAGAGGCAAGCTTCGGGATGTATGCTTTTTTTTGTTCTTCATTACCGATAGCCTGGATGACTTCACAGACCATGTTGGTCACTGACATCGTAACGGCTGTGGAAGCGCAGGCCCTGGCGATCTCGGTGACGGCCAGGCTGAAAGCAACGACTCCAGCTTCCGACCCGCCGTATTCGCTCTTTACGTTGATCGCCGCCAATCCCAGCTCGCCGAGCTTTCTGAGGTTTTTTAGGAAGATCGCCCTATCGCCTCCCTGGTCTAACGTCGCCGCCACCGGTTCCAGCTCCGATTTTGCGAAGTTCCTTGCCGTGTCTTGGATGATGCGTTGCTCTTCAGTCAGATCTAAGTTCATGTCTCCTCCCCCTCTTTTTTTGTTCAAAAATAGGTCTTAGTAAGCCTATTAAACGGCAGTCGTTAAATGGGAAGTGCGTATCAAATCGGCACAGGATTGTCAATGATTAGATAAAGAAAGAGATTGCAAAGAGGCTCTATTGTCTGATGCCGATGGGCCAAAATACAAGGGAGGCGCCGTCAATAGAGCGCCCCCCTTGGACTTTAGTTTTTACAGCGTCAGTCTTGATGGACTCGTAAAAAGTCGAGAATTACGCGTTTCGTCATTCCGGCGAAAGCCGGAAACCAGTATATTCGATGTGTTCTGGATGCCGGATCAAGTCCGGCATGACGTTTTTGGACTTTTTACGGGGACGTCAGTCTTTAACCTTTGTCGATTATCGCCTGGATCTCCTTTGGATACTCCATCTTCTGGGGCAAGAATATCAACTCGGGGTCGACGAACTCCCTCAGAACGAAAAGCTCTTTGTAAGTCGGGGTGGGAGTTTCGCCTTTGACGTTCTTGACGTTGAGGTCGAATCCGCAGTTCTCTTTTACCTGTTCGACTGTAACGCCGGGGAAGAAGGATTCGAGATATATCTCGCCCTTATCGTCGAAGCGATAGACACCCATGTTGGTAACGACGGCTGCCGGTCCGCACTCCGCGAAGGGTGTATTTTTCCAGACTTCTCTCTTGGGTTTCCACTCATTGGTCTTGAAATCCCAGCACCACCAGCCGGGTGTCGTCGTGTAGTCGTTCCTCTCTAAGAATCTCCTCTTTTCCTGGAGGATGATGTACACGACCCTTTTTGCCATCGTTCCGATGTCACCGTTCCCGCCGGACCCCGTAAAGCGGTGGTTTGGTTTGTAATAATCGCCGATCGAAGTCACGTTGACTCCGCCGTATTTATCGATTGACGCGCCACCAAGGAATCCCAGCGTTACGAATCCCGACTGCAGGAAAAAGCCAAAGGTATCGACCAGTCCGCCTATAGTCGAGCACTGATTCGCGGCACGATGGTCGCAGACTGACATGGGGACGTGCATCGTCTTTCCGTCGCAGACGCCAGATTCATATATCAACATCGCCTTCGGGGCCGTTGTATAGTTCGCCGTCATGATCCCTACCATCGGTAGTCCGGTGCCGGCAAAAACTATGTCGTCATTCCTGACTTCATGAGCGGAAGCCACTGCCATCAGTTCCGGAAGGATAAACTCGCCTACCTTGGCCGGCTCATCAGGAATCACGTCTATTAATTCCATCAATTGTTCTATAGACTTAGCCATATTCTGTTCCCCCCTTTCTCAATAACCACTTCTTGCAACGGACAAGGCCATCTTCATCCTGGGTGCCGGTTTCTTTCCTCTTAACAGGCGGGTGCTGTAGCCGGTCACACTGTCGGCCTTGAGGTCGATGAGCCGTTTGGTACCCAGTTTGACGATGAAGTCTTCCCAGTTTTTCGGGCCGAAGACCCACTCATCGAGCCATTTCTTGAGGTCCGTTTCGTTTCTTGACGCAGCGTCCATGCTCCTCAGGAAGGGGACGTCGTAGTCGTAACAGAAAGGTACTGCGCTCGGGAAGGCACCCCAGGGGCATTCGACTATCGTATCTACGGTGAAATATGCAACCTGGTTGGTTTCCGGGTACTTCCTCAATTCTCCTTCGGGAACGATTTCTTCCGCGACAACGACTACCTCGTCGGCGGCAAAGGCGATTTCCTTATCGATCGTCCCAACGCCCCTCCATCTTGCTGTTCCCTTGTCACCAACCTGAAGTACGTGGAGCACGGCGAGATTGGGTCTTGCTGCAGGCAGGAGAACTACCTCTCCGTCACCCCAGAAAGGATCCTCCATCTGTAGGAATTTTTTCTTGGCGATCTTAGGGTTCTTGCCGTCACGCAGCCCGGCCCTTCCCAGGGCATCGTATTTCGGGTTGTAAAGGTCTGATCCAAGAGGGGCGTAGTAAGGCATAAACGGAGCCCCCACCGCTCCCGCGAGGAATCTGAAGGCCATGGCACCGTGGGCGTAATCCTCGATGATCATCTTGCCGGCCTTGTAATTACGCTCCATGTTGAGGTCAATCTTGCCGGCCATCTCACCCCAGCCGAGCCAGTCCGTCTCCTGAATCTTGAGTGCGTTTACGGCATTCAGGAGCCAGGTGCAGCAGCTTCCATGCCTGTCTATGCTATGGAGATCCTTGAAGCCTTGGCGGACAATCTCCCAGGCAAATGCAAAGGGATTCCTGTTCATACCGGTAAAACCGCTAAACGCGATCTGTATCCCGTTTTTCATGTGTTTTTTGACGGCGTCTTCGAGCGTTAAAATCTCTGCGGTTTTTGTCTTTCCACGAATTCTAGGCATTGTTTCCTCCTTTTTAACAAAGATATTCTACCCCCTCCAACAACTTTCCTTCCCGGAAGAATAATAATCTTCCACCAGCATATTGCAGAACGAGATGGTTCACCCCCTTTCGTCATATAAGTTGAGGCAAAAAAAGACTCCTTGGAAAAATCAGAGAATAGTTTGATTCGGAATAGCGACTGATGAGCGCAAAGGACATCCGACGAACCCGGTCTAACTTGATTATCTCGCTGTCAACAATATAACTCATCAATACTATTGAGTAAACCAGCGAACTAAAGATTTAAAATCGACTGACTCGACATGACATCGGGACGACTGGAATGTTAAAATGTATAGGATATTAACCTTTAAGTGTCAAGGAGAATTTAGGACTTTTTCGATTCTGTTGAGGTCTACGCCGACCTCAGAGGCGAGTTGTCGGCAGTATTCGGGAGAAAGTTCCGCATGTATATCGTCGAGGCTGATCTCGAGAACCTCACAGAACGCCCCTGCAAAGCCTTCATACAGCGCCATAAGAGTCCTTAGGCCGCCGTCTTCCCTCTCTTCCATAAGGGCTTCCTTGATGGTAAGGGTTATGAATTCATCTTCTCCCAGTCCGAGTGACGATTCCTTAAGAGAATCAATGTATTGAGTCGGTGCGATGAAGTTGTTGCTGTAGAGCCAGCTCAGTTGGAGAAAAACACTGTAGCAATACAAGGCCCGTTCGCGTACCTCTTCTTTGGACAACATTGGATGTTCCTTCTGACGCAATCGATCGGTGAATGAGACGCTGAAATTTCTATATGAGCAAGGCTCCAGCTGTCAAGAAAAAGCGATACAAAACGGTCGAGAGAAATAACCCCTCAAACCTGTTCGAATTGACTTATCCCTCCTTTATGCTATCGTCTCAATCATTTTTGGGGAAGGCGACGGGCTTCGCGGTGAGAAAACCCAAGAGTTCTCAAGCGACGGTAGTCGTGGCCGGGCCTTTTGAAGAGATTCTCGAGAGCGGGAAAACTGTATGGCGAAGGTCCTTCAGGTAAAGAATCTGCGTACCTGTTTTGATACCGAAAGCGGCACGGTTCGTGCGGTGGACGGTGTCGACCTGTCCCTGGAAGAGGGAGAGACGCTCGGCATCGCCGGCGAGTCCGGGTGCGGCAAAACAGTTCTTGCCCTTTCAATAATGAGGCTCATCCCATCGCCTCCCGGCCGGGTCGCCTCCGGTCAGGTTATGTTGGATGGCGTGGATATCACACGTCTCAGCGACGAGGAAATGCGGAAGATCAGGGGTCGCGGGATCTCGATGATATTCCAGGAACCGATGACCTCTTTGAACCCCGTGATTCCCGTCGGTGAACAGATCGCCGAGGCCGTCCGACTTCATCTGGGCTTTTCGAGAAAAGATGCCGCTTGCAAGGCCGTAGAAATGCTCAAGACGGTAGGAATTCCATCGCCTTCAGAAAGGGTGAAGGACTATCCCCACCAGATGAGCGGCGGGATGCGGCAGAGAGTGATGATCGCCATCGCCCTGTCCTGTCGGCCTAGGTTGATGCTTGCAGACGAACCGACTACCGCGCTCGACGTCACTATCCAGGCGCAGATCCTGGACCTCATCAACCGTCTGAAGGAAGAGGCGAAGACATCGGTCGTCCTGATTACCCACGACCTCGGAGTCATTGCCGAGGCGGCCCAGAAGGTAGCCGTCATGTACGCCGGTCTGGTGGTGGAGTACAGTTCCGTCAGGGAACTGTATTACGAGCCACGGCATCCCTATACCGTAGGACTCCTTGAGTCCCGCCCTGGACCGAGGGAAAAGGACGCTCGGGATCGTCATCTGAAGGTTATACCGGGGACGGTCCCTAACCTCTACGAACTACCCCCGGGTTGTCCCTTCCACAATCGGTGCAACGTTGTGATGGACCGTTGCAAGATGGAACGGCCCGAGTACACCGAAATATCGGAAGGTCACTATGTACGATGTTGGAGAATAAATCCTTGGACATAGAGGCATATGAAGATTCAGGGTCGGCACGGACGATTCTTTCAGTTGAGTGTCTGAAGAAGTACTTTGAGTCGAGAAGCGGAGTCCTGTCAAGGCAGGTCCGTCTCGTCCGGGCGGTCGACGGCGTGAACCTGCGGGTCTTCGAGGGCGAAACGCTCGGACTGGTCGGAGAAAGCGGCTCCGGAAAGTCGACGCTGGGGCGAGTCGTCATCAGGCTGGACGCGCCGACGGAGGGAAGGGTCCTCTTCGACGGTCGGGATGTCCATCGTTTACAGAAGGAAGAGCTGCGTTCCTTCCGCCGGGACGTGCAGATCGTCTTCCAGGACCCCTATGCGTCACTAAACCCACGAAAGAGCGCGGAAAGCATAATCGGTGAACCGTTGACGGTCCAGCAGATTTGTGACCGCAGGGAAAGAAGGGAGCGGGTCGTCCGATTGATGGAGGTAGTCGGCCTGACCCCTGATCAGATGAGGCGGTATCCCCATGAGTTCAGCGGCGGCCAGAGGCAACGGATCGGCATTGCCCGGGCGATCGCCACGAATCCCAAGTTGATCATAGCGGACGAGCCGGTCTCTGCGCTCGATGTTTCCGTCCAGGCCCAGATTCTCAATCTCTTGAAAGACCTCCAAAGGGATTACAACCTTACGTATATTTTCATTTCCCATGATCTGAGGGTGGTGGAAAACATGAGCGACCGGATAGCCGTCATGTACCTCGGGAAGGTCGTGGAAGTGGCACAGAGCAGTGCGCTCTGCGGGGAACCTCTTCACCCTTACACCCGGGCTCTTTTTTCGGCTTTACCGGTGATGAAGCCGGGGGAAAGGAAAGAAAGGATCATTCTCGAAGGAGACGTCCCCAGTCCCTCTAATCCCCCGGCAGGATGTCCCTTCCATCCCCGATGCAGAGAGCGCATGAAGGTTTGTGAAACACAGGCGCCCGCACTCACGCGGACGGTGGAGGGACGATTTGTGGCCTGCCACCTTATCGGCGACGAGGCGGCAGGAAAGGGCCTGGGAAGGAAGGAGGAAAGAGGTGCCTTGATATGAGGGAGGAACAGGTTTACTTTGAGTCGGACGGATTGACGATCGAAGGACTGTATGCACCGCGGCCGGGTCAAAGGGGCGTCGTAGTTACCCATCCCCATCCGTTGATGGGTGGAAGTATGCGGAACAACGTGGTAATGGCACTGGTCTCGGTTTTCCAACGCTACGGATTCAGCACTCTCCGTTTCAACTTCAGGGGTGTCGGCAGGAGTGGAGGTGTTTTCGACGACGGCCGGGGGGAAGTCGGAGACCTCAGAGCGGCCGTGTCGTTTTTGTCGGACGAGGGAGTAACGGAAATCGCCCTCGCCGGCTATTCCTTCGGGGCTGTCGTGGCGGCCTCTTATCTGACCGAAGGTTCTTTTATAGACCGAGTTGTTCTCGTGTCGCCGCCCCTGGCTGAAGCCGGCCTGGAGATTCCCATGCTCAGGGGGAAAAAGGGACTCCTCGTCTGCGGTGATGATGATTATTTTTGCCCGGTGGATGCCCTAAAAAAGGTTGCCCTACAATTATCGTGGGGCGCGGCGGTCATCGCAGGGGCAGACCACTTTTACTTCGGCAGGGAAAAAGACCTGATGGATGCCGTAGAAAATTGGCTCGCCGCCGATGTCGGCCCGAAGTCTGGTGAAGAGACGAGAGAATGAAGACTTATCGATTGCCATCAACGGGTGCCGGGGCGTCGGGGGATGCCGAGGGTTCGACAAGGCTTCACGTAGAAGACGGCACCGATTCCCCGAGATAAGCCGCCTTTACACGGTGATCTTTAAGCAATTCCTCTCCCGTTCCTTCCAGGACGACCTGCCCAGTTTCCAGCACATACCCATAATCGGCGACACGTAGGGCCGCCATGGCGTTTTGTTCGATCAGAAGAATCGTCGTTCCTTCCTCGTGTATCTTCAGGATGGTCCGAAAGACCTCCTGAATCAAGAGGGGAGCCAAGCCCAGTGACGGCTCGTCGAGGAGCAAAAGCTTAGGCCGCGCCATGAGGGCCCGCCCGACGGCAAGCATCTGCTGTTCCCCGCCCGACAGCGTGCCGGCATACTGATTTCTCCTCTCTTTGAGACGGGGAAAGGTGCCGAAAACCTCTTCGATGCTCCGGGTTATCCCCGAACGGTCGTTCCGGCTGTATGCACCCATCAGAAGGTTCTCATAGACCGTCAAGTTGATGAAGACTCGGCGGCCCTCTGGTACCAAGACTATCCCTTCACGGGCGATGACGTGGGGCGGCAGGCCCGTGATGTCCCGACCCTGAAAAACGATGGAACCGCTTTCTGCGGGAACGAGACCGCAAATTGTCCGGACGAGTGTGCTTTTGCCAGCGCCGTTGGCGCCGACGAGGGTGACGATCTTTTCCTCGGAAACGTTGAGGGAAACACCCTTGAGGGCGAAGATGCCGCCGAAATGGACTTTAAGGTCTTTGATCCGAAGCAAATTTTTCCTCCCCGAGATAGGCCTCGATCACTTTCGCGTCGTTCTGAATCTCCGCGGGCCTTCCTTCTGCTATCGTCACACCGTAATCGAGGACCTTCAGCCTTTCGCAGATACGCATGATGAACTTCATGTCATGCTCGATGATGAGGAGACTCAACCCGTACTCTTCTCTCAGCCTCAAGAGGAGCTCCAAAAGTTCGACCGTCTCGCTGGGGTTCATTCCTGCGGCCGGTTCATCGAGCAGAAGAAGTTTCGGTCCTGTTGCCAGTGCACGGGCAATCTCGAGGCGTCTCTGCTTGCCGTAAGGAAGGGCGCCCGACCTCTCATGGGCGACGTCGGTCAGGCCGACCTCTGCAAGAAAATGTTCGGCCCGGCTGAACATTTGCTCCTCCTCTCTCCGGTAGCGGGGCGTACGAAGCATGGCTTCGAAAAAAGAAGATTTCAGGCGTCCATGATGGGCGACGAGGACGTTTTCGAGGACGGACAATTCGGGGAAAAGTCGTATATTCTGGAAGGTCCTGGCTATTCCGAGTCTGTTCACCCTGTTTGCCTTCATGCCGTCGATTCTCTGCCCTCCAAAATAGATGACGCCCCCCGTCGGCCTGTGGTATCCGGCAATCATGTTGAAGACCGTCGTCTTGCCAGCGCCGTTCGGGCCGATTAGGCCGACGATTTCGCCCTCCTCAAGGGACAGGTTGAAATCGTTGACGGCGGTCAGGCCGCCGAAACGCATAGTCAAGTTTTCACAGGCAAAGAATGTCATTAGTCCCCGCCCTTCGGGCGCCGGAAAGACTCGACCTTTTCGATCGCCCATTGCCAGGAGAATTCTTTACTTCCCATGATACCGTGACGGGCAAAGATCATCACAAGGATCAGGATGAGAGAGAAGATGACCATCCTCATGCCGGGAATGCCAGGGATGTGAAGACCGCCTATGAACAGCGGTTCCTCCACTACCCGTAAAAGTTCACCTCCGAGAGTAACCATGAAGGCCGCTATGACCGCCCCTGTCGTGCTTCCCAGACCGCCGATGACGATGATAATCAAGAGATTGAAGGTCAGAAAGAAAGTGAAAAGGTTCGGAGAGATGGTAGTTATGAAATGGGCCAGCATACCGCCGCCGACTCCGCCGAAAAACGCGCTCACGGTAAAAGCGAGCATCTTGTGTTTAAATGTGTCGACCCCGACCGCCTCGGACGCCGTTTCGTCATGGCGGATTGCTTTCAGCGCCAGGCCGTAGCTGCTCTGCACTAAGCGGTAGATCAGGAAGACTGTGATGACCGCGAAGCCCCAGGACCAGGCCATGTCGGTGTGGTTCGCGATTCCCTTGAGTCCGAGTGGTCCGTTGGTGATGCTCTGGGCGTTGTTGGCGACGACTCGGACCACTTCCCCGAACCCGAGTGTGACGATGGCCAGATAATCCCCCCGGACCCTGAAGACCGGGAACCCCATCAGGAAGGCCATGAACGCCGTCACCAGTCCCGCGATGAAAAGGGATACTATGAAGGGGGCGTGGAGGACGCTGAGAGGCCAGATGAGCGGTTTCACGATGAAGGAAAGCTCTTTTTCAAGGGGCGTCATGGTGAGTAAGGCCGAGGTATAGGCGCCGATGGCCGCGAAGGCATTCGGCGCAAGCGAGAATTGGCCGGTTACGCCGTTGATCAGGTTGTAACTGACGGCGAGACCGATGAAGATGGCACAGTTGATCAGTATACGGATTTCATAGTCGCTGCCGAAGCGGTCGGCCAGGAAAAGCAAGAAGAGAAAGACGCCCGTTGCGGTCAAGGAAAGAAGTCGGTCGCGGCGGTTTATCTGGCGGTTGTTTCTCAGTTCCATGGCAGGCGAATCCGGTCAGTCGGGCAGGCTGTCCCCCATCAAGCCGGTCGGCCTGAAGAGGAGGATAAAGATCAGAATCCCAAAGGCTAAGGCGTCACGATACCCTGCCATGTCGGGTCTTGCGGCCACAAGCATGATCTCGAGGAGGCCGAGCAGCAGGCCCCCGACCATGGCACCCCCGACGTTTCCGATGCCGCCGAGGACAGCGGCCACGAAGGCCTTGAGGCCCGGCAGGATCCCCATGAGCGGGTTGATCTGGGGATACCTCATCGCCCACATGATGCCCCCGGCGGCGGCCACGGCCGAACCGACGGCAAATGTGACGGCGATGATCCGGTCTACGTCCACGCCCATGAGTTTCGTGGTTTCCATGTCATAGGCGATGCAGCGCATCGACCTGCCCGTATTCGTTTTGTAGATGATAACATAGAGGGAAAAGAATATGAGCAGAGTAACAATCGCCGTCCATATATGCAGATCCAGGACCCTGACACTGCCAAAGGTATGAATACCGTTGAGGAATTCAGGACGGATGAATGCCTTGGGGCGCCCGGTGAAAAGAACGAGACCGAGGTTTTCGAGGAGGAAGGAAACGCCGATTGCCGTGATCAGGGCAGAAATACGGGGGGCGTTTCTTACTGGCCTGTATACCCCCCGGTCGATCAAAACACCGAGAAAGGCCGTCAGAATAACGGCAACCAGGAAGGAGGCCCACCAGGGCAAGGAGAACATCATGATTCCGTAGAACGCAAAATAGCAGCCGGCCATCATGACGTCGCCGTGGGCGAAATTGATGAGGCGCAGAATCCCGTAGACCATGGTGTAGCCGATGGCTATGAGGCCATACAGGCATCCCAGCGAAACGCCGTTGATCAATTGCTGAGTAAATACAGAGGCGTCGATGGTAGTCCTCGAAACAACAAATCAGGGGCGTAACGCTAAATCGCCCCTGATGTTTGCCGGTTTATCGCTCGGTCACGGGTTTATCGTAGTCAAGTAACTGAATCTGCCGTTCTTAACCTGGAGCAGGACAATTCCTTTCCTCGCATTGCCGTCCTCGCCGATGCTCATGACCCCGGACACGCCGGGGAAATCCTTGGTGCTCGCCAGGGCATCGCGGATTTTTGGCCCTTCCAGGGACTTAGCCCGACGGATGGCGTCAATAAGCACAAAATAAGCATCGGCACCGAGGGCGTCGAATCCGCCGGCCTCGGTCTTATACCTGGCTTCGTAAGCCTGGATGTATTTTTTTGCAAGTTCCGTTGTAGCTCCGTCTTTCGCGAAGTGGCCTGTAAAAGTGAACCCCTCGACCGCATTGCCGCCGATAGAAATCAGCTCAGGCGCATGAGCGCCGTCGGCGGAGAGGGTAGGCACTTTGAGGCCCAGCTCGGCCATCTGTTTACAGACGAGCGCGTCTTCCGTGTAGTAATTGGGAAGATATATGACATCCGGTTTCGCTGAAGCGATAGAAGAAAGTTGCGCCGTAAAATCCTGGTCACCGGACTGGCAAAAGGTGGAGGCTACGATGACACCTCCCAGCGAGGTGAATTCCTGCTTGAAGAAATTGGCCAGGTCCACGCAATAGTCTTGGGCCTGGTCCACCAGCAATGCCGCCTTTCTCGCCTTCAGGTTCTCGTACGCGTATTTTGCGGCGACCATTCCCTGGAAGGGGTCGATGAAGCAGACCCGGAATATGTATTTTCGGTTCTGTGTAACCCGTGGGTCCGTTGCCGTTGGGCTGACGACGGGGACCCTGGCCTCCTCGGCTATCGCCGCACCGGCCATCGTGTTGCCGCTTGTGGATGTGCCGATGAGGGCGACGACCTTTTCTTTCTTGATGAGCCGTGATACTGCGTTGGCTGCTTCGATTTTGTCGCTCTTCTCGTCTACAAGGATGAGCTCGACTTTTTTCCCCAGGACCGTCGGTTCAAGCTCATTGGCCGTTTTGATACCCGCCCATCCCATCTGTCCGTAGGAAGCGACACCTCCGGTCATGGGAAGAAAGACGCCTATTCTGACGATGTCGGCCTCTTTTTTTGGTAAGATGAAAACAACGAGTGCGGCGGCAACGGCAAGCCCGGCTAACGCCAAAATAATGTTTTTCGCCTTCATGATGCCTCTCTTTTCTTTAAGGAGCCGTGAATTAAAAGCGGGAAAATTTAAGGCCGCGAACGAATTTTTTTATAAAACACGAAAAGGAGGATATGTCAATGGATGATTCATGATATACATCATCTGCACCATTTCGGAGAAAGAACGGCAGGGTGATGAATCTATTGCTCGACGAATACATGAAACATCTCGCTATGGAAAAGGGCCTCTCCCTGAACACGCTGGAAGCTTACAGCCGCGACATCGGGCGGTTTCTCGCTTTCATGGAAGCGGAGGGGTTGAAGAGGATTCAAGACATTTCGTCCGATCATGTGATAACATATTTAGGGATGCAACGTAGGCAAGGGCTTTCATCCGCGTCCGTAAACAGGGGTATGGCCGCTATCAGGGGATTTTACCGGTACCTGGTCGCAGAAAAGAAAGTCGATGATAACCCGGTCGCCCACATCGACTCCTCAAAAGCATGGATGAGACTCCCGGACACGCTGACGAAGGAAGAAATGACCCGCCTCATAGAGGCGCCGTCAGGGAAAACTCCTTCGGACTTGAGAGATACGGCCATGCTGGAGTTGTTGTATGCGACGGGATTGAGGGTGTCGGAACTGATCGACCTCACGACTAACAACGTCAACTGGCAGGCGGGATACCTGATCGCCCGCGGCAAGGGAAATAAGGAGCGGGTCGTACCGATAGGGCGGTCTGCGCTCGTGGCCTTGAACCTATACATGGAGAAGGGTCGGCCGGAATTTCTCAAGGGAAAAGAAAACGGCATTCTTTTCCTGAATCGTTTCGGACGAGGCCTGACACGCCAGGGGATATGGAAGATCGTCAGGAAATACGCCGCACAGGTCGGTCTTGCCGGCAAGGTTCATCCGCATACGTTCAGGCATTCTTTTGCGACACATCTCCTCGAGGGGGGCGCCGACCTCAGGTCGGTTCAGGCGATGCTCGGTCACGCTGATATAGCTACCACTCAGATCTACACGCACGTCACAAGGGAGAGGCTGAGGGAAGTCCACAGGAAATTCCATCCCAGGGGGTAGCATTGGAATACTACGGGGCTGAAAAGGACAAGACGAAAGAAAAACCGTACAGGCCGTCGCTTAACGGAAGGAAAAAAGCGGTCGTGGCGGTCGTGGTCGCAGCGGTGCTTACCCTGGCGGCAATACTCTCTTTCTACTACGCCGGAGAGAAGAAACTTGACCGATTGAGGGATACCGCCTTATCGATCATTCCTGGGAACAAGCCGAGGTTTTATTCCCTTCTGATCGAGAAAAACGGCAAGGACTATGAGCTGGCCGAAGGGGACACATTCGAAGTAACTTACCGCGATGTATTTGTGATTAAGAAGGTATCGACGAGCTCTCCTTTTGGTCTGTGGTTGTCTGCGGATATCGAAGGCCTGGGCACTGAGAACGACCTAGGTGTGCTGTTGAAGGGTGTAGACCTGGTCGACAAGGTAGTATCTGTGGAAAATGCGGTGGGGGCGCCTGCCGGCCGCGGACTTATCAAGGTTCGGTACCGGGGCGAAGTTATCGCCGACATACCGGTCAATGTCGTCATAACACCACAGGACTGGGTAAGACGAGCGAAAGAAACGCAAGGCGGACAGTCACAGGTCGATTATCTAAAGAAGGCCGCGGAGATGAACAGGTCAGACCCCGACATGAACCGGATGCTCGCGAGGGCGTATCTCCAGGAAGGACAGAAAGACAAGGCAATCGATGAATACCTCAAGATATTGAAGCGCAGGCCCGATGATGTGCAGGCGATGGCCGAACTCGCCCGGCTTCGGATGGAGCAAAAGCGTTACAGCGAGGCCGTCGACCTCTACAGGAAGGTCGTCCGCGCAAACCCTAAAGATGCTGCTGCTTACGCAAACATGGGCTATGCATACGGGGAGCTCGGAAATTGGGAGGCTGCTAGGTCGGCCTATGCCGAATCGCTGAAGATCAATCCTGATGACGTCACCATCCGTTTTCGTATGGCCGAGGCGTGCGAAAAAGCCGGAAAGCCGGCTCTGGCCGTCGAGCATTACCGGCTGGCCCTGGGAAAAAAGCCGGGTGATTTTTCTATCATGACGGCCTTCGCCAGGGCGTGTCTGAAGGCAAAGAATTATGATGAGGCCATAAATGTCTACCGAGAGCTGATAAAGAAAAACCCAAACAATCCATCCCTCTATGCCGACATAGGATTGGCTTACGGAGGTAAGGGAAATACCAGGGAAGAGATAGAGAGCTACAGGAAGGCCCTTTCGCTCAAGCCCGATGACGCCGCCATTCACTTCAACCTCGCTGAGGCCTATGAAAGGGCAAAGATGCCGAAGGAGGCCGCGCGGGAGTACGAAAAGGCGCTCGAGTTGAAACCGGATGACCTCGACGCCCTGTCGAAGGTCGCCGCCGGTTACATCCGGGAAAAGAAATTCAGCCAAGCCGTGAAGCTCTACGAAAGGGCCGTCAAGCGTTCCCCGAAGGATCCGCAGATCTATGCCCATTATGCCTTTGCACTCGGCGAGATGAAGAAATACAGAGAATCGGCGGTGAACTACGAAAAGGCGGTCAGGCTGGGAGCAAAGGATCCGCAAATTCACTATAACCTCGGGTATACTTACGATAAGCTGGGGTTGAAGGACAAGGCCCTGGCGGAATACGAAAAGTTCGCAGCGGCAAGGCCCAACATGGAAATCCTAACGCTCCTGGCCGACCGTTATATGAAAATGAACAGACCAGAAGGTGCGATCAGGGCATACGAGAGAATGATCAAGATGAGCCCGGGCAAGGCCTCGCTTTACGCAGGACTGGGGCGGGCATACGGTAAAAAGGGAAACGTCGACAAGGAAATCGAGAATTATAAAAAAGCCCTCCGTTACGATAGCGAAGACGAAAGCGTCCATTTCGCCCTGGGACAGGCATACGAGAAGAAGGGTATGCTGGAGGAAGCCTTAGGGGAATATACGCTGGCCTATAAGCTCAATCCCGAATCGGAAGCGGGAAGAAAAATTCCCCGGTTGAAGATCAAACTCCTTGAGCAAAAGCACAAGGAATCATGAAAGGCTTTAGTCATGAAAACGAAGCAGATCAAGGTAAATGACGTCGTGATAGGAGGCGGGGCGCCGTTCATCCTGGTCGCTGGTCCCTGCGTCATCGAGGGCCAGGAGGAAACGATGGCCATCGCCCGGTCGTTGAAAGAAATGACCGCATCTCTGGGGATTCCTTTCATTTTCAAGGCATCATACGATAAGGCCAATCGTACGTCCCTCAATTCCTATCGCGGCCCGGGTTTATCAAGAGGCCTTGAGATTCTCGCGTCTGTCGGGCGGGAAACGGGAGTTCCCGTTCTGTCCGATGTCCACCGCTTTG
The DNA here is from genome assembly GCA_964597995.1 of uncultured Syntrophaceae bacterium. Lineage (GTDB taxonomy): Bacteria > Desulfobacterota > Syntrophia > Syntrophales > UBA4778 > UBA2207. Next base: position 16,302 of record CAZRAC010000008.1, read on the forward strand.
AAGAGATTGAAGAGGCCGCTTCTGTTCTGGACATCGTGCAAGTACCTGCTTTTCTCTGCCGCCAGACCGATTTTGTGGTGGAAGTGGCACGCCGGGCAAAGGTTGTGAACATCAAGAAAGGTCAATTTCTGGCGCCTTGGGATGTGATTCACGTCGTCGACAAGGCCCGTTCTGCAGGAAACGGCGACATCATCCTCACGGAGAGGGGAACGAGCTTCGGTTACAACAATCTGGTGGCTGATATGCGGTCGATCCCGGTTCTTCGGAAAACCGGCTGTCCCGTAATTTTCGACGGGACACACAGCGTGCAGTTGCCGGGGGGTGCTGGGACTGCCTCGGGGGGTGAACGAGATATGGTGCCGTACCTGGCGAGAGCCGCTGTGGCCGCCGGAGTAGACGGTGTGTTCCTCGAAGTTCATCCTGACCCGGATACGGCCCTTTGCGACGGTCCGAACTCCCTCCGGCTGGATACCCTTCCCCGCCTCCTCCGCCTGTTGCAGGAAATAGACAACGTCGTGAAAGGAGCCCGGCTATGAGAAGAGGAATGAGTAAGGACCTCAAAGACAGGTGGAAAAACATCTCTCTGCTCATCCTGGATGTCGACGGGGTCTTGACGGACGGCCGTATCATAATGAGCGACGACGGAAAAGAATGGAAGCAGTTCGACGTGAAGGACGGCCATGGTATCAAGATGTTGCTGAGAAGCGGCGTTGGGGTCGTCTTACTGACGGGCAGGAGCTCCAGGGTGGTCGCCCATCGGGCGCGCGACCTGGGTGTAGTCGACGTATTCCAGGGGGCCAGGGATAAGGTGAGGGTGTTCGACGAAGTGCTATGGTCGAAAGGAGTGGAGGCGGAGCACGTCGCTTACATGGGCGACGATGTGGTGGACGTCCCGTTGTTCAAAAGAGTAGGCATCGCTATAGCCGTGGCAGATGCATGCCGAGAGGCCCGGAAGGCCGCAGATTATGTCACGGAAAGGGAAGGCGGTCATGGTGCAGTCAGAGAAGTCTGCGACCTCATCCTCCGGGCCCGCGGTGATTGGAAAAAAATCATAGCACAGTATGAAATCTCTTGACCCCGGACGAATCAGTCTTCTATCACTTCGTTTACATGGTCGGCCTTGGGTGCTATACGTCAGCGGACACGATGGGGAATAATCCTTCGAAAATAGTAAGATGGATGTTCACTGGTCGGAGAAGAACCTTCTACGTGGGTATTGTCTTTGTCGTCATCCTCGCAGCGGCGTTGATTTACCTCTTGAGGGATGGAAGGAATGGGGATGCGACAAGGGAGGTAAAACTGACGATAATCCCTGACCAGGCGGATGTACAGATCAAGGATATTCATTTCACCGAGGTAGGCGACCCGGAGTTGACCTGGGAGATACATGCCGATACGGCGAGATACCGGAAGAAAGAGAACTTGGTGAGCTTTGAGCGCGTCCGCATAAAGCTCACCCGTAAAAACGGCAAGTCGCTGACGTTGACGGGAAACGAAGGAGTGCTGCATACGGATACCAAAGATGCCGAGATATTCGGCAACGTCGTTGCTTCGTCCAGCGGGGGAGATGTGGTGGAAACAGACAGACTTTACTACTCCGACAAGGAGCGAAAAATCTTCACGGACAAGAAAATCACCCTTAGGAACGAACGGATGCAGGTGGACGGCACCGGCATGGAACTTTCGTTTCCTGAGGAGAGAGTGACACTTCAGTCGCGCGTCAAGGCGGTCATAAAGGCGGGAAGGTGAGAAGATGAACATAAGCCTTTTAAGACGTTTGTCCGGGGTAACGGTTGTGGTGCTGCTGACGGCATTCTTTATCCAGTCGGCGGGTGCCGCCGACAGGTCCGGCAGTAAGGCCGTGTCACTGGAAGGAAAAGGTCCGATAGAGATAACATCCGACCGCCTGGATGCCTACAATGAAGAAAAACTCGTGGTTTTTTCCGGCAATGTCGTGGCGACGCAGGCCGACAAGGTAATCCGCGCCGACCAGCTTTTTGTTTATTATAAGAAAAAGAAGGGGACAAAGGGGCAAAAGTCAAAGGACTTCGGTCAAGAGGCGGGCGAATTAGACAGGATCGAAGCGAGGGGTAACGTACAGGTTACCCAGGGTAAGAAGGTCGTGACCGGTGAACACGGCGTCTTTTACAACGACGAGCAGAAAATAGTCATGACGGGAAACCCGGTAATGCGGGAGGGAGACAACATCCTCAAAGGGGAAAGGATCATCGTCCTTCTCGATGAGGACCGGGGCATAGTGGAGAGCTCGAAGGAGAAGCGGGTTACGGCCACGATATACCCCGATGAATCCAAGAATAAAAAACGTTGATCCGCCAAAGTGGGCACTCGATGGAAAAGCTTTTAACGCACCGTTTGACCAAGATATACGGTAAGAGGAGGGTCGTCAACGAAGTTGACCTCGAGGTGAGGCAGGGAGAAGTGGTCGGACTCCTCGGACCGAACGGCGCGGGCAAGACGACGACCTTTTACATGATAGTCGGCCTGATCAAGCCCGACGACGGCAATATTTATCTGAACGGTGAGGACATAAGCCTTAAGCCCATGTACCTGCGGGCTAGGAAGGGGATCAATTACCTACCCCAGGAGCCCTCTATTTTCAGGAAACTGACGGTCGAGGAAAACATCATGGCCATACTTGAAACCCTTTCTATCGACCGGTATGAAAGGGAGCAGAGGTTGAGAGAACTTCTCGGCGAACTGGACCTGACCGACCTTGCAAAGAACAAGGCCTATTCCCTGTCGGGGGGGGAAAGAAGAAGGGTCGAGATCACGCGGGCGCTCGTCACTTCACCGAAATACATCTTCCTGGACGAGCCATTCGCCGGTATCGACCCCTTGGCGGTAGCGGATATACAGAAGATCATAGGAAAGTTAAAGACTAAAGGTATCGGCGTCGTCATTTCGGACCATAATGTGCGGGAGACCCTTTCGGTCTGCGATAGGGCATACATCATAAATGAAGGGAGCGTCCTTGTCGAAGGCAATCCGGACTCCATAGCGAAAAGTGAGATCGCAAGGAGGATTTATCTGGGAGAAGACTTCAGCTTCTGAACGTTGCCTACTCACCACAAATAGTGTATATCTTGTCGTAAGGAAGTAACGGAAGATGGCTTTTGAATTAAAACAAAACCTGAAACTCGCCCAGCAGTTGATCATGACACCACAGCTTCAGCAGGCGATCAAGCTGCTGCAGCTGTCGAGGGTGGAGCTTGTGGAGGCCGTCCAGCAAGAACTCGAGGAGAACCCGATGCTGGAAGAGGTGACCGGGGACGATGAATCGGAAGACGACCTCCAGCCCGAGGTGGAGGAGATACGAGCGGCCGAACGGCCGGCAGAGCTGACCGGCGAAGGGGACGGCAAAGAGGAATTCGACTGGGACAGCTACTTAGAGGATTACGGGCCCGTCGGCGTTTCTTATCAGCGTGAGGAGGTCGAAGGACCGACGTGGGAGAACATCCTTTCTTGGAAGCCTTCTCTCATAGACCACCTTTCTTGGCAGTTGCGACTTTCGAAACTGTCCGAACTCGAAGTAAGGGTGGGCGAACAGATACTCGGGAATATCGACGGTAACGGCTATCTGACGTCATCGGTCGAAGAAATCGCCGAAGCGGAGAAGGTGGATACGGCCTTAGTTGAAGGGGTCCTGAAGAAAATACAGGAATTCGACCCGCCCGGGGTCGCGGCAAGGGACTTGAAAGAGTGCCTCCTGATTCAGGCGAGAGTCCTCGGCGTCGAAACCCCGCTGATCGAGCAGATCCTCACCAATCACATCAAAGACCTGGAAACCAAGAATTACAACCAAATAGCCAGGAAACTGAAAGTCCAGCTCAGCGAGGTTCTCGATGCCGTAGCGGTGATCAGTCAGATGGACCCCAAGCCGGGTATCGCTTACAGCGAAGAGAGGGAAGAGTACATAGTACCCGACGTGTTCGTCTTGAAGGTAGGAGATGAGTACAAGATCGTCCTCAACGAAGACGGCCTGCCTAAGCTGAGGATCAGCAATTTTTACAAAGAAATCCTCGGCGGGGTCGGCGGGGCCAAAAAGGCAGGGTGCAAGGAGTACATAAAGGACAGGATTCAGTCTGCTACCTGGCTCATCAAGAGCATCCAGCAGCGCCAGAGGACCATATACAAGGTGTCCGAAAGCATCGTCAAGTTTCAGAAAGACTTCTTCGACCGCGGCATCCAGTACCTCAAGCCGATGATTCTCAGGGACGTTGCCGAGGACGTCGGTATGCATGAATCGACTATCAGCAGGGTTACGACGAATAAATACATGCACACGCCGCGCGGTATCTTCGAGTTGAAGTATTTTTTCAACAGCAGAATCGGCATGACGGACGGCGAGTCGATAGCATCGAAAAGTGTCCAGGAAGAGATCCGCAAAATCATCCAGGCCGAGGACAAAGCAAAACCGTTGAGCGACAGCGAACTGGTAGACATCCTGAGAAAATCCGGCATAGCGATCGCCAGGCGTACCGTCGCAAAGTACCGGGAGATGATGGGCATCTTGCCGTCTTCGAAGAGGAAAGTCTTCACGGCGAAGAAGAAAAACAGTTGACTTTCAAACGATACTGCATTATATGGCCAAATTTTAATTTTAGGTAATCAGTCGCCAGGAGGGGAATACATGCAGGTTTCCGTAACCTTTAGAAATACAGAGGCGGAAGAGTGGTTCAAGGATTATGTGAATGAGCGTTTGGCGAAATTAAAAAAATACATCGATAAACCCTTCGAGGCCCATGTTATCATGACGGTCGAAAAATTCAGGCATGTCGCTGAAATCAACCTAAAGGCCAAAGGAGTCAATATTGTCGGAAAAGAAGAAGCCAAGGATATGCAGTTGGCTTTCGACGCCGTTATGGATAAGGTCGAAAGGCAGGTAAAGAAACACAGGGAGATTTTGCGGGACCACAAAGCCGCAACTGTGAGAAAACCAGAACTCGTCGGTAAGGTCTCCCCCCAGGACGAGACGATGGCGGAGGGTGAGGAAGAGAGGGGAAAGGTGATCGAGACCAGGAAAATAGTTGTTGAACCTATGTCTCTTGACGACGCCTTATTGGCCCTTGAGGGTTCGAAGAAACCCTTTTTTATTTACAGAGACCTTTCATCGGAAAACGTCAGCATTCTGTATAGGAGGGATGACGGCAACTACGCGCTTATCGAAACGAGTCATTGACAGCAGGTAGAGATGAACATAAGCGGCATGATTGCCAAGAAATACATCCTCGAAGACTTGAAGTCCAGCAGAAAGCAGGATGTCCTGAGTGAATTGACGGCGGTTTTCGGCCTGGATAACGATCTCGAGGGAAACAACCAAACGGTGAAGGTCCTTCTTGAACGAGAGAAGCTCGGCAGCACTGGGATCGGAGAAGGCATCGCGATACCCCACGGTAAGGTCCCCGGGATCGAAAAGATATACATTGGTTTTGGAAGGAGTAAGACCGGGGTCGATTTCAACTCTCTCGACGGAAGGCCTGTACACCTTTTCTTTGTCCTTCTCGCACCGGAAAACTCCTCGAGCACGCACCTGAAGGCGCTCGCTAAATTGTCGCGTATGCTGATGGATCAGCCCTTCAGGGAGGACCTGATGAAGGCCGAGTCGACTGATGTCATCTATTCCGCCATAGTAGATATGGACCGGCGCGTGATTTGATTCCGGCAGAGACCCGGCTTCATGCCCTCGGGAAACGCGAGCCTGCATGGGTTGTTCATCCGTTGAAGGGCCGGCCGGGGAGATGAGCGGCGACATCATCGAGATACCACCTACCGAAAAGGGTTCAATCCTCCCGTGGAATCAAGAGAAGTCCGGAGATTCGAAATTTTCTTGCCCGACCTTCTCGCGGATTTGATCGGGCTAATCAGGGCACATGATATTTCCCACCTCATACTGTCGGCCGGTGAAAGGCCTTCGGTACCGGTATCGACCGTTTCGGATATCTACAGCATCCCCTGCTTTATGTCGGGGCTTTCCGTCGAGCTGCTCGAATGCCGTCTTAAGGGCTTATTTCGAAAAAAAATCGAGAGGCGGGCCGCGGTTTACGGGGTCTTGGTCAACTACCTCAGAAGGGGTGTTCTCCTGATCGGAAAGAGCGGCTCAGGAAAATCTTCTTGCGCCCGGGAACTGATCCGCAGAGGAGGACGGCTTGTATCCGATGATGTCGTGGAACTGCACATCGGCATCGACGGAAGAATGATGGGTGAAAGCCCGAAACGAATTCGCGATCTGATGGAAATCAAAGGCTTGGGCATCGTTAATATCAGGTCGTGTATGGGTGCCTGGGCGGTGACGACAAGAAGCCCCGTTGACCTCGTAGTCGGGCTGAGTCGAGAAGGATGTGATGAAGATAAGGTCGAGCAGATTGAGATGCTCGGAAGAATCTTCAATGTCAACCATCTTCCTCCGGCGTTGAGTCCCGCCGAAGCGGCGGACTGCATCAAGGAGTTCATACTTCGTATTCTCTCGCGTCCGGGGTTGCCATGAAAAACGTCCGCGTCGTGGTCATCACAGGGATGTCGGGGTCGGGGAAAAGCACCGCCCTGCGGGCGCTTGAAGACATAGGGTTTTTCTGTGTGGACAATCTTCCGGTCATCCTGTTACCCAAATTCCTCGAGGTCCAAGCGGACGGAGCACGCGAGCTTTCAAAGGTGGCTTTGGTCATGGACCTGAGAGAAAAGTATTTTCTGGAAAAATACACTGCCGTTTTTTCGCAGATGAAAGAAATGGGGTACAGGATCGAGATCCTCTTCCTCGACTCTTCCGACGAAGTCCTGATACACCGGTTCAAAGAAACGAGGAGGAGTCATCCCCTGGCCGAAAAAGGAACGGTCGTTGAGGGTATCGCTCTCGAGCGGGAAAAATTGGCGTCCCTGCGAAGCATGGCCGATAAAATCATAGACACCTCGCCGTTGAATGTCCACCAGTTGAAGGACGTGATTCAGAGGTATTGCATGACCTCCCCTTCGGACAGGAAGCTGGTGATCAACTTGACCTCTTTCGGCTACAGGTATGGGGTACCCCCTGACGCGGACATCGTTCTCGACGTGAGGTTTCTCCCCAATCCCTATTTTGTCGAAGACCTGAAAAACCTGGACGGCAACGACAAGAAGGTGGAGGATTACGTCATGGGATGGCAAGAAAGCCGTACGTTCCTTGATGAACTTTTCAAACTCTTCGAGTTCTTGATTCCCCTCTACGAAAAAGAAGGGAAATCCTACCTGAATGTCGCCCTCGGGTGTACCGGCGGCAAGCACCGTTCCGTCGTGATGCTTTCACGGCTGGGGCGGTTTCTGAAAGATAAAAACTACCTGGTCAATCTCAGTCATCGCGATATCTACCGGCATTAAGAGACCTGCGGAAGTTTCTTCTCCACGTTGTCGGTGATCCAGTGGGGATCCCACCACTCCACGGGGTCGACGAAGCGACCGCCGACCAGGATGCTGAAATGGAGATGATCGCCCCCAGCAAAGCCCGTCTCACCACTCGTGCCGATCACGTCGCCTTTTGCAACCTCCCGTCCTTCCACCGCCTTCAACTCGCTCATATGAGCGTAAAGGCTGAAAATACCGAGGCCGTGGTCGATGATGACGGCATTCCCATAGATGCCGAGTTGCCCAGAGAAGGCGATGACGCCTCTGTTTGCGGCTTCGATCGGTGCATGGGCCGTCGAAGCCAGGTCGACGCCGAGGTGGATGCTTTCCCCTATTTTCTGTCTATGGTGGGTATAGGTTCGCCTATCGCCGAAAAGCGCCATGGGTGCTGCTTCCTTCATCCGCAAGAAAGGACCCTGCCAGAGTCTGACGGAGGCGGTTTTAGCACAGACTGCCTGAATCGCCTTGGAGTTCTCTTCTCTCAGTGTTTCATTGATATAGACGAACGTGTCGACCGGCGATTTGCCCCTCAGGCCGGGGTCCTGCTGCTGGAACTCGAGCACAACTTTAGACAGGAAAGCGTCGGAGACCTCCACACTGTCGCTCCTGAATCTCTTCGGTTTGAGATGGTAAGGGACCGACGCCGTAGACTCATTACCCGCCGTGTCTTTCGCGTGAACTGTGATACGTAGCGAGCCCTTATCCGGGTTTAGGGGTACCGGAAAGAACGCCAGGTAGACTTTACTATCACCGCTTGCGGCAGGATAGCCGGGGAAGAAGTCATCTCCGACCTTTATCCCGCTCTTTTCGGTCTCTTTCGAGATACTGTAGACGGCAAGACATGAGCCTCCCGGGGAGATGTTGTGGTATGAGCTCAGGAGCGAAATCTGGGGCGGCACCTGGTCGATGATGACCCTTTGCTCGAGACGGGCCGTGTTGCCGAACAAAGAACGGTCCGAGGCGGTCACCGTGATAAGTGCCTCGCCGTCGCGAAATTTGAGGCTCCTGGGGTTGAGTTCGACCGTGAAAGATTTATGATTAGTCCCTTGCTCGGGGAAATCGAGCGAGGCGAGCGTATAGGCTATCCCGTGTTGGGCGATACTGACTCCGACGTGACGAAGTCCGCTGTCCGGGTCCGACACGTTTATGGTTACGGTTTTGACCTGGCCGACCCGGTCGACGGGACCGACGAAGCGGACATCCGGCTTGAAGACGTCAAAATAGGGCGTGAACAGGACAAGAGATATGACGACAAGGAGGACGACAGATAGATAAGCCCAGAACCGGGCCGTGAAAATTTTCATATCATTCCTTTCTTTGCGGCGATGATCGAGATGGCCTTCCGAGGGATAAGCAGGCCGGCTCCGGGCGAATGGGTACTAAAAGAAGAGAAATATTTCAAGAAAAAAAGAGGGATGACTCGGTTGACTGAACGGGTTGTACGGGCCTGAAGGGAGTTTAATGCCTTGACCTTGTTTGGGTTCCCTGTTATATAATCATTCTTAAATACCGTTGAAAAATCATTCATTTTTGGGAAAGCGGTCCGTTGGAAAGTCTGGCCGGCATTGCTCTTTCCTCATTCATGATAGCCCTGTCGGGTGCTGTCATGCCGGGCCCGGTCCTGACCGTGACGATCAGCGAAAGCCTCAGAAGGGGGTTTCTCGCCGGACCGTTGATCATCCTTGGTCACGGTCTTCTGGAAATAGCCCTGCTTGCGGTCTTCGTGCTGGGGTTTGCCGATGTCATCGGACATCCCAAGGCGGTCGGAGTTCTCAGTTTGACGGGCGGCGCGTTTCTTCTCTGGTTTTCCTACGGGATGTTCAAGGATATCCAAAACCTTGAGATTGACCTGACGATGCCGAGTGGTATGTCGAGGAATCCTGTCCTTGCGGGGATTTTGACCAGCGTTGCAAACCCTTACTGGACGCTCTGGTGGGTGACGATCGGCCTCGGCTACGTCGCCGTATCGCTGACCTTTGGCGTTCTCGGTGTCGTCCTTTTCTTTGTCGGGCACATCACGGCGGACCTGGGATGGTACAGCATGATGTCATTGCTGGTTTCGCGAGGGAGGGGTCACATCAACCGTACGATCTATAGAGTCGTTATCGGTGCTTGTGCTTCGTTCATGGTGGTCTTCGCCCTGTACTTCGGAGCGTTGGGTCTACGACATTTAACGGCCTGAAAGGAACGACGATGCTGAAGGGCAAGAAGATTCTACTCGGCATAACCGGCGGGATCGCCGCATACAAGTCGGCGGAGCTGACGAGGGAATTCATCAAGGCCGGCGCAGAAGTCAAGGTCGTTATGACGGCCAATGCCGGCCGGTTCATCACCCCCCTCACACTGCAGGCCCTGTCGGGAAACCCGGTTTATTCGGACATGTTTGCCTTGACGGCGGACAGGGGAATCAGTCATATATCCCTTGCCGATTATCCCGATGTAATCGTCATCGCCCCCGCGACAGCGAACCTCATCGGGAAGGTCGCAGCCGGACTGGCCGATGACCTCCTGTCGACGACGGTGATGGCATCGAGAAAGCCGGTGCTCTTCTGCCCCGCCATGAACGTCAATATGTACCAAAACGAGGTAGTCAGGCACAACATGGCGATGCTTTCCGGGAGAGGCTATCACATCCTCGAAGCGAGCGAAGGAGAGATGGCCTGCGGAGCGGAGGGACCCGGGCGGCTCCCACCGCTCGTAGATATCTGCGAGGCAGTAGAGTCGATCCTGACGGAGAAGGACCTTGAGGGAGAGAACATCCTGGTGACCGCAGGGCCGACACAGGAACCGCTCGACCCCGTCAGGTTTATTTCCAATCATTCGTCGGGCAAGATGGGGTATGCATTGGCCGTCATGGCGAAAAGAAGGGGGGCGAAGGTGACGCTCATAAGCGGCCCTACCAACCTTCCATCGCCCAGCGGCGTGGAGTTTGTTTCCGTCGGAAGCGCCGTCGAGATGCGGGACGCCGTAATAGACTGTATGAAAGAGGCGACCGTGATCATAAAGGCGGCCGCCGTTGCCGATTACAGACCGGCAAGGCTATCCGCCTCGAAGATAAAGAAAAAGGAAGGGACTTTTACTCTCGAACTGGAGAGGAATCCCGACATCATCGCCGAGGTCGGACATGTGAAGGGCAACCGCATTCTCATCGGTTTCGCCATGGAGACCGAGAATCTCGTCGAAAACGCCCGAGCCAAACTGATCTCCAAGAACATGGATTTGATAGTCGCCAACGACCTGAGTTCACCGGAAGCCGGGTTCCAGGCGGATACGAATATCGTCAAGCTCATCGATCGTGAGGGGAGGATCGAGTCCCTCCCCCTCTTGGACAAGAAAGAGGTGGCAGACAGGATCCTCAGCCGTATCAAGCCCTTAAGGGCGAGGACGGAAAAATGAGGGAAAGAGAGACCCAGGAGGACCTTCGCACCGAACTGCTAGAGGTCGTCGGTTCCGTGAAAGGTTATCTTCTGGAAGCCGTCGACACAGGCGGGAAGGTCCGAATGTTTTCTACGGCGAGGATGACAAAGGCCGACGCGCCAGGAGAAGTCGAGTCGTCAGGTGAGGTTAAGTCACGGGTGGAGCAGTTGGCGGCCCTCGAAGAAGAGCTCCGGTCGTGTCGCAGATGTCCCCTATGGACCACAAGGAGGACCGTGGTGTTCGGAGAAGGGAATCCCGATGCACGCCTGATGTTCGTCGGCGAGGGTCCGGGCGAAGAGGAAGACCGTCAGGGGAGGCCTTTCGTCGGCCGGGCGGGCCAGTTGCTGACACGGATAATCAATGCCATGGGTCTTTCACGGGACGACGTTTATATCGCCAACATAGTCAAGTGCCGTCCGCCCGGGAACCGCGTACCAGACCAGGAGGAGAAAGATGCCTGCACCCCTTACCTCTGTCGGCAGGTCGAGATCATAAAACCGAGGGTGATCTGTGCCCTCGGGTCGGTGGCGGCGCGTTTTTTTCTCAAGACGGAAGCGGCTGTGTCGGTCCTGCGGGGACGATTTCATAGTTTAGGCTCTATCGACCTCATGGCAACCTATCACCCGGCTTACCTCCTGAGAAACCCAAACGCGAAGAAACAGGTCTGGGAAGACGTTCAGGAGATCATGAAGAGACTGAAACAGTGATTGCGAGGAAAGGTTTTGTATGAGAGCGCGTCGGATTCTCGGTGCAGCGTTATTTTTGCTGCTTTCCCTTACTTTGGGACATTCAGCTTCGTGGGCGGACGGCAAGCCGCCGGTCTTCGACGTGATTTCGGTGAACTCGGCAATCACGCCGCCGGTGTCGGAGTACATCGTCAAGAGCATCGAGGGGTCGACGCGAGACGGGTCCGCCGGGGTGATCATCGAGTTGGATACGCCCGGCGGACTGGACAGCGCCATGCGGGATATCGTCAAGTGCCTCCTCAATTCGAAGATCCCCGTCTTTGTGTATGTCTCCCCGCCGGGCGCAAGGGCCGCATCCGCCGGTGCGATCATCACGGTGGCGGCCAACATCGCCGCCATGGCCCCGGGAACGAATATCGGCGCCGCCCATCCCGTGGGTATCGGTATCGGCAAGATGGATGAAACGATGGTCGAAAAAGTTGTCAATGATATGGCGGCGTATGCCCGGGGAATCGCGGTGCAAAGGGGCAGAAATGCCGAATGGGTTGAAAAGGCCGTAAGAAAAAGCGTGTCCGTGACCGCCGAAGAAGCTCTGCGGCTCCGTGTCATCGATTACGTCGCCCCAGACGTGGAAAGCCTCTTGAATCAGACTGACGGCAAGGAGGTTATTCTGGCCTCCGGCAAAACGACCCTAAAGACGAAAGGTGCCGTCGTCAACCGCAAGAAAATGGGGTTTCGTGAAAGAGTCCTGACCACGATCAGCGACCCGAATATCGCCTATCTGCTGATGTTGATAGGACTCGCCGGTCTCTACTTCGAGTTTGCCCATCCGGGTGCGGTAATCCCGGGGGTAGTCGGGGGAATTTCCCTCATCCTCGCGTTTTTCGCCCTACAGACACTGCCGGTCAATTATGCGGGCGTGCTCTTGATCCTGCTGGCGATAATCCTCTTTATCGCCGAAGTCAAGGTCGTGAGTCACGGGATACTCACCATCGGCGGGATCGTTTCACTGATTCTGGGATCACTAATACTCTATGAATCGCCCGACCCCGCGCTCAGGGTATCGCTTGGGGTCATGGTTCCGGCGATTGTGCTCGTATCCCTCTTTTTCGTCGCCGTCATCTCGCTCGCCGTGAAGGCCCAGTTACGAAAACCGGAAACCGGCATGGAAGGCATGGTCGGCAAGGAGGGCGTCGCCATCACAGCCATACATCAGGCAGGGAAGGTATTGGTCGGGGGTGAGTACTGGAATGCAGAAAGCGAAAGAGGGATAAGCGAGGGTTCGAGGATAAAAGTTCTCGGCATGAAGGGCCTCAAACTGATAGTTGAAGAAATCAAATAAATCGGGAGGTAGTTCAATATGTACATGTACACTCTTCTGGTAATAATCATTCTGGTCGTGATGTTTTTGTCGGCAGCCATCAAAATTCTCAATGAATACGAGAGGGCCGTCATCTTCAGGTTGGGTCGCGTAATCGCAACGAAAGGTCCGGGATTGATAATCCTCATCCCCGTCGTCGACCGGATGGTCAGGGTCGACATGAGAACCATCACGATGGACGTCCCTCCGCAGGACGTAATCACCCGGGATAACGTCTCTATCAAGGTGAACGCCGTGGTCTATTTCCGGGTGGTCGATGCCAACAGGGCCATCATCGAAGTAGAGAATTATCTTTATGCGACGTCGCAGCTCTCCCAGACGACGCTGCGGAGTGTGTGCGGTCAGGTCGAGCTCGACGAGATCCTGGCGGAGAGGGAAAAGCTCAACGTTCATCTCCAGGAAATCCTGGACAGGAGCACCGACCCCTGGGGCATCAAGGTAACTCACGTGGAGGTGAAGTACATAGACCTGCCGCAGGAGATGCAAAGGGCGATGGCCAAACAGGCAGAGGCGGAAAGGGAACGACGGGCCAAGGTCATCAACGCAGAAGGTGAGTTCCAGGCAGCGCAAAAACTGGCCGATGCCGCCCGTGTCATTTCCGACCAACCGATCGCGTTACAGCTCCGGTACTTACAGACTCTGGTACAGATCGGAACCGAAAATAATTCGACGACCATATTCCCCGTACCGATAGACCTCTTCAAGCCCTTCATGAGGCTTGCGGATAAGAAAGAATAGGGGGCCGCGTATCTGCGGCACAAGGTAAAAAGAAAACTCACGCAAACGAAAGAAAGGAAAACAGGTGGAACCGAGAGAAAAAAGGCAGATTCTGACGGGTGGGCTCATCCTTATAGCGCTTGGAGTATTGATACTGCTCAACAGTCTCAACATCTACAGCTTCGCGAAGAGCTGGCCTATTCTTTTGGTCGTCATCTCGGCGGCGACGCTGTTCCAGAACGTACGCGACGCCGTCGGTTGGATCATAGGGGCGGTGGGTGTCGCTTTCCTGCTGTTCGAGAATTGGTACGTCAAAATCAGTGATTTGTCGACGTATGTGTTGCCCGTCCTCTTGATCGCTCTTGGGGCCTACATATTGTTCGGAAGGTCGAAGAAATGACCGGCAGAACCATCGTTCTGAGCGATTTTGACGGTACAATTAGCGCACAAGACATCGGCCATGAGGTGATCAAGCGCTTCATGAATGGTGACTGGAGGGAGCTCGACGACTCGTATGCATCCGGCAAGATCGGTTCGATGGCGGCATACCGAAGGATCGCCTCGCTCCTGAAGGCCGAGCCGCGGGAGATGGCCGAGTATGCCCTAAGCCTGAACACCATGGACCCAACCTTTGCCGGTTTTTACCGGTTCTGCAAGCAAAGGGGGTTCGACTTCAAGGTCGTGTCCGACGGTCTCGACTTTTACATCCGCTTGATCCTGGAGCGCCACGGCCTCGGGGAGATAGAGTTCTTTTCGAACGTCCTGCGTTTCAACGGAGGTTTTTCGGTCTCGATCGAATTTCCCTGCTCCAACGACGAATGCGGCCGGTGCGGAACCTGCAAGAGTATGATCCTGCAGAATGAGCGCTCCGAATACGAAAGGATCATCTATATAGGCGACGGGTACTCCGATGTCTGTCCGACGCAGTACGCCGATATGGTTTTCGGTAAGGGAATCCTCTACGAAAAATGCCGGCAGAACAACAGGGCGTGCTTCCACTACAGGAATTTTCAGGACATCGTCGATATCCTTGACCGGCAGTAAGTGAAATGAAAAGTCGAGAAAACACGGCCGGAGAACCCCCTGGCTGCCGGACCGAAGAAGAAACAATCAAGCAACTCGCCGAAAAGGCCCTCTTCCCCGTGATGAGTCGGCGGGGGAAGGTGTATCTGCATCCTGCCGGGAGGGTTCGCCCTACGGCCGAAGAGTCGCGAAAGATCATCGAAGACCTGAAGATCGAAGACGCCGACAGGTGCCGGGAATTAAGGAAGAGGATAGGGGAATTGAGGGCTGCTTCCCGGGAGTCAAGGCCGATACGCACTTGGGTCAGGAGTGAAAGGCCGAGAGAAAGGTTGCAGCGGAACGGGCCTGAGACACTGACGGATTCCGCTCTTCTTGCCATCATCGTGAGGACGGGTATGGAGGGCGTCGATGCGGAAGAACTGGGCAGACGATTGATAAACCGCTTCGGTTCATTCAGGGCACTCGACGACGCCCCTATCTCCGAGATATGCAGCATAAGTGGCATAGGCCCTGCTAAAGCCGTACAGGTGAAGGCGGCCATCGAAATCGGAAAACGCCTCTTGCGGGAAAGGGCGGGAAAGAAACGGAGGGTCAGGAACCCGTCCGACATCGTGGATTACGTGGCCGAGTACTACGGCCCATACCTGAGGGACTCGCGCAAAGAGGTCTTCAGTGTCATTTTTACGGACATCAAGAACAAGCCCCTCCACCACGTAGAGGTCAGCAGGGGGAGCGTCAGCGCCAGCATCGTAGACCCCGGCGAGATCATACGCGAGGCCTCGCTTCGTTCCGCCTCAGCCGTGATCCTCATCCACAATCATCCTTCCGGCGAGACGGAGCCGTCTACCGAAGACATCCGCTTGACACGACGCATAGTCGAGGCCTGCAGCCTCCTGAACATCAAGGTACTGGACCACATAATCATCGGAAAGAACCTGGAAGATTATTACAGCTTTTCCGCCGCCGGGTTGATCGGATAAGTTCGCAATCTACCCGCAAAAAAGGCCCTTCCACCGAAGAGGAGGGGCCTTTTTGTGTAAGAAACAGTCAGCCTACTGCAGCTTCTTCAACAGTTCTTCCGAGACCTCTTGCACGCCGGGAAGGCCGTTCACGCTGATCACCCGGACTCCCTTTTCTTTGAAGAAATTTACTGCGGCGAGGGTTCCCGTCTGTGTGTCATAGTAAATACCGTGCCGCTTATCGATGGCGGCTTCGTCCTGGTCGTCCGCCCTGGTCGTCAGTTTGTCGCAGCCGCAGACGCGGCAGACCATCTTCCCGTCCTTAACGGCAGGTTTGATGGCGTCGATGTAGATGTTGTTCGGGTGGTTGTTGTCAACGGCACAGAGTCTCCTCCCCATGATGCGCTTCTTGGCCGTCTCTCTGTCCAAGACGATCTCTACGACGTAGTCGAGCTTCATGTTATCCTTTTGAAGGGCTTCATAGAGGGCCTTCGCCTGGGCGAGATTCCTCGGAAAACCGTCGAGAAGCCAGCCGTTCTTAGCATCGTCCTCCTTGAGGCGGTTGAGAATCATGGGGATCGTGATCTCGTCGGGCACGAGTTCGCCACGGTCTATGTAAGACTTTGCTTTTTTGCCGAGCTCAGTTCCCCTGGCGATATTCTCCCTGAAAATCACACCCGTCTCGATATGGGGTACGCCGAATTTCTTCTGGATAACCGCACCCTGGGTTCCTTTACCGCTTCCGTTGGGTCCAAAGATCAAGATATTCATCGAGAAAACTCCTTTCAAAGATGCATGGGATGGTCGTTAAACGAAGCCTTTATAAGCAAAAGTCGGAGGATACGCAAGGGAAAAGCATCGCATTCCGCTACCTGCCCTCGGCAACGGCCCGTACCTTGGCCTCCAGGTTTATCAGGTAGGGCCTCGCATCCTGGAGGATAGCCCCCGTATCTTCGTAGTCTTCTTTGAAAATCCTTCTCACTACTACCGAACGGTCTCCGTTGGCCTCGTTCAAGTAATCCTCTATCCTTTTTCGGAACTCCTCCGTTCTCTTTATCGATTCAGCAATGTACCGCCTGGCGTCATCCCCGGTGAGCACATAGAAATGGCCCATAAGTATCATCTCGATGTCGAGGAGGGCGAGTTTATGGAGGGACGAGAGGTAATCCCTGTAACTGGCCGTGAATTCCGGGTGGATGGTGAAGTTCTTGTCGAAAACCCCGACAGATTCGCCGGTGATGAGTGCCTTGTGTCGCGGGATGTAGTACGTTATCGAGTCTCTCGTGTGGCCCGGTGTCGCGATCGCCCTGAAACCGAAGCCTCCGCCCAGTTCCATCTCGGCACCGTCGTCGAGAGGAATGTCGACCGTAAGGCCGTCGAATGATACATCTTCTCCGCCGACCGTTTCCCTGTATCTCTCCTCGTAATCCTTACTCAAACTACGAATCAAGTCGACGGCGCCCCGCCTCTGGAAGATATCCGCGGCGAGACGGCTCGCCCCTACTTTGAGGTCCGGTATGCGTCGTTTGAGATAGGGCACGGAGCCGCAATGGTCATAATGGGAATGGGTCAGGAAATTGAATCCAAGGCGGGCTGCGTCACCGATGACCTCCCTTACCTCTCCGAGATAGCGCGGTCCCATGAAGGTCATGCCGGCATCGAACAGGGCAGGCGTCTTTCCGACTAAAAGATAGGCCGGAAGTTCGGCGACCCCGACAGCGTACAGACCTTCGGCGATCTTTCCTTTACTTTCCAGTATCATGCGTTTTTTGGTGGAGCCGGGTTATGAGGCGGCCGCCGGCCGCCGGATGCTATTGCCGTCACGTAAAATCGGAGCACGTTGCGGCACAGGGGGGCGCCGACGGCATATCCTTCCCGACTTTGCTCCCGAAGACGGACAAGACCCTCTCCGCCTCTTCCGAACGGCAGTCGGGGCACGAAATATTCAGCCGTTCGTGCTGCGTACGGAATAAGACTTCGAAGACTTTTCCGCAGTTCTTACACTTGAACTCATAGATGGGCATCAGTTGTTTCACCTCATGCGTGGCCTTCTTAGCGGTTTTTTAGAGGATAACATGACCGATGTCAAGGGTTAATGGGCCGGGTTTTATTGACTGCGCCTGTGGGTTTATGCTATTGCGAACCGCATACCATGACAAAGGAGAGCCGACGATGACTGTTTCAAATAAAATAGAGGGGTTCATCAATCAGTCTTCGTGGATCCGGAAGATGTTCGAAGACGGCCTCAGGATGAAGGCCCAGTACGGAGAGGACCGGGTTTTCGACTTCACCCTGGGGAACCCCAATCTCGAGCCGCCCCCGGAGTTCCATCGCCTGCTGCGCGAGATCGCTTCGATGCCGATCCCAGGAAAGCATGCCTACATGCCCAATGCGGGGTACCCGGAAACGAGGAAATCCGTCGCCGAACACGTGTCGAAAGAGCACGGCGTCGAGCTTTCCGCCGACGAAATTGTCATGACCTGCGGGGCTGGGGGGGCGATAAACGTCATACTCAAGGCACTCCTCGACCCCGGCGATGAGGTAGTGGTCCCCGCCCCGTTTTTCGTCGAATACCGCTTTTACGCGGACAATCACGGCGGAGTGCTCCGTCCTGTGAGGACGAGGGAGGATTTCTCCCTGGACATGCAGGAGATGGATAAGGCCGTCACAGACAAGACGAAGGTGGTCATGATCAATTCCCCGAACAACCCCACGGGAAAGGTCTATGACGAGGCGACGATCCGTGAACTGGCGGCCCTCCTGGAGGAAAAGCAGAGGGTTTACGGGAAAGCGCTATACCTGGTGTCCGACGAACCGTACGCCCAGATAGTATACGACGGCGTCGTCGTTCCGAGCGTTCTGAAGGCATACGAGAACAGCATCATCGCCACGTGCTATTCGAAGAGCGTCTCCATCCCGGGAGAGAGGATCGGGTACATCGCAGCCCATCCCGGCCTTACGGACCTGAGGCGCGTCATGGAGGGGTTCATACTCAGTAACAGGATCCTCGGGTTTGTAAACGCCCCCGCCCTTATGCAACGGGTCGTGGCGAGACTCCAGGGCGCAATCGTCGATGTGGGAGAATACAAGAGGAAAAGAGACCTCCTGTGCCGGGGACTGTCGGCGATGGGGTACGAGTTCGAGGAACCAAAAGGCGCCTTCTACCTATTCCCGAAGAGCCCGACAGGGGACGACGTCGAATTCGTCCTCAGGTTGCAGGAAAAGAACATCCTCACAGTCCCCGGGAGCGGCTTCGGCGGCCCCGGTCACTTCCGGATTTCCTACTGCGTCGACGACGCGACGATCGTCAAGGCGATGCCGGGGTTCGAACAGGCCCTAAAGGAGGCGCGAGCGTAGATGCCATTCGGCGTCGAGCGTAAGCAGCTTTCGGCCTTCCGATTCATCCGACCCAGCCGTCGTCGTCGATGATCGTGCGCACCGCCGTCAGCTTGACCACCCCCTCGCCGAAGCTCCCGCCTACCGGGTTGAAAACATCCAAGGAAAAGGTTTCGCTGGGTTCCGGGGTCGTGTCACCGACGATTTCTACGGGAATCACGGCCTGATTCTCGCCGGGATAGAGGTTCAGCCGACCGCTCGCGGCGATGTAGTCGCTCCCGGCCTTGGCCGTACCGTCATGCGTGGCGTAATCGACGCTGAGGATCTCGTCGGGTTTGCTGCGGATGCCGATAAACTGCAAGAGGAAGTAAGTGTAAGTAGTGCCGCTGTCACCCTCGGCGACCTCTTTTTTGACGTCCTCGGGCTTGGTAGGTGCGTTTTGGTAGTTTGCCCTCAGACTCTGGTCAATCCATTGTTGATAGGTACTCACCCGCTGCCAGGCGGCGATCTCGCCGAAACTGCTGTTCAGTCTATTGTCGACATCGGGATGGGTAGATCCTTCACTCAGGCTGGCGTAGTAGGTGGCGATGCCCGCTATCTGCCCCTTGAGGAAGGCCGGGCCTCCACTGTCGCCGGGAGCGATCAAGCCCTCGTCCGGGCCCAGGCCGAGGTCACTGCGGTGGATCAGCTGACCGAGTGCGTCGTTGGCGCTTTTTCCGTTGTCGAAATCGGCGATAAGTTGTGTGCCGGGGGTCGGCGTCCAGGCCATGGACGACCCCAGATAGCTCTTTAGGACCGAGGCATCCGCGTCGAACCGGTTGCCGGCCTTGAGCCGGATATAGTCGGCGTTGTAGTCGGTGGCACCAGTCTTCCCCGTGCCGGTCCTACCGTATCCGACCGCCGTGAATTTCTGACCGACCTCGTCGCTTTCGCGGTAGATGCCGTAGCGGTCGGCGTCGGTCGGCGCCGAGGCGTCGAGCCAGACTATCGCAAGGTCGTTATTGCCCTCCGAGTCATACCCCAGGTGCAACAGGACTTTTATGCCGCTCAGCGTCTGGGTGCCCGATTGCGTCTCGAACGTCACGCGGGCAGTGCCGTCGCGTCCGTCGAAGAGGTGCTCTACGGTCAGGACCGCACGGCCGTCGAACAGAAGCGCGCCTGTGCCGTAATAGCCGCCATAGCTGACGCGGACGACGCCGTCGTAACCCTCCCCAGGGTGTGTGACGTACCGAGGGTCGTCGTGGTAAGAAACCGTTGTCACCATCTCGGACCATACCTCCTTGCAGTTTTATTTCCCAGAAAAATCAATATATTATGCTGAAACGGTCGAATTCTCCGGTGTACGGCTCGTCCTTTACGACCACGGAGTCCACCTTCGCGAACCTCGGCCCGCGGCGGCACCGTTCTATCATCTTGGCGATATTTTCCTCAGGTCCCTCGAAGACCGCTTCCACGCTACCGTTCGGCAAGTTCCGGACCCAGCCTGTCAGCTTTAAGGCCTCGGCGGTTTCCTGGGTGTAGGCCCGGAAGCATACGCCCTGGACCTTGCCGTAGATGATTACATGGACACGTCTCATCGGGAATCGTTGAAGAAGTCCGTGCGTCTCAAGATTTGACGAGTTTGAGGTCAGGCTTTGTAGAAGGGTGTTTCACCCTTTCGCCGCCTTGCTGGGTCTTCAAGAGTTTATCGTTGAATATCTGGTTCTTGGCCCTCACTGCGTTGATGATAAAGAAGACGATGACGGACTTCTCCCACTCTCTGGAAAAATCGAAGTCTTCCATCCTTTTCTTGTAGGTCGACCACAGGGACGCGAGCGATGCCTCGTCGAGGGCGAGTATTCTTTCGGCGATTTTCTCGAGAGTAGATTCTATCATTGCATCTCCTTCCAAGGTGGCAAGATATTAAGGTGGAAAAGACGAAAAGTCAAATGAAAAGCAGGGTCTTATAATCTACAAGTCCGTAAAAAATGCTTGTTTTTTGCCCTGTCGAGTGGATATAATTCGCACGCTCGTTGAATCTCTTTCCACAGCAAGTTGAAAAGGAAGATGAAGATCGGCGTTATCTCCGACACCCATCTAAAGAATTGCGATGACAGGCTCAGGCGGATCGTCGATACATACTTCAAGGACGTCGAATTAGTCATTCATGCGGGCGACCTCGTGAGCCTCGAGGTCTTGGATGCCTTCGCGGGAAAGGAAGTAAGGGCGGTGTCGGGCAATATGGACAACGAGGATGCGCGACGGACATTACCGGAGCAGATGTTGATCGAAGTCGGGGGGTTCAAGGTCGGGCTGACCCACGGCTGGGGACAACCCTTCGGACTGGAAGATAAACTGAGGAAGAAATTCGACGAAATCGACTGCCTCGTCTTTGGACATACGCATCGGCCATGCAACAAGGTGAAGGACGGTGTGCTCTATTTCAACCCCGGGTCGGCAACTGACCGATTGTTCGCCAAGCTCAACACGGTCGGCATCCTCGAGATAGGGGACGGAGTCAAGGGGGAGATCATCGAAGTCTCGCTGTGAGGGGCAGGATGAAAGCAATCATGGCGCCGTGGAGGATGGCTTACATCATGGGCAAGAAAGCGGAGGGCTGTATCTTTTGTCAGGACTCGATCAGGGATGAATGCCTTGTCCTGCATGAAGGCACCAGGGCCTTTATCACCATGAACAGGTATCCGTACACCAACGGCCATCTGCTCATCGCCCCATACCGACACGTCGCTAATTTCGAAGACCTCGACAACGAGGAGGGGAAGGAGATATTCGACCTGGCGGCCCTTTCGGTCAGGGTGCTCAAAGAAGTGATGAGACCCGACGGCTTCAACATCGGGATAAACATAGGCAAGGCCGGAGGGGCGGGGGTCGGCGACCATGTGCACCTCCACGTGGTGCCGAGATGGTCGGGAGACACGAATTTCATGACCACTCTTGCCGAAACGAGGGTCGTCCCGGAAGACTTAGGAAAAACCCACGAAAATCTTTTGCCCTATTTCAAAAAATTAGCTCGGGAGGAATGAGGTGAAAGCGCTTATCGTAATATTGATCATGGGTTTTGTGTTGCTTGCAGTAACCTTCGCCCAGCAGAACCCTGAAGAAGTAACGATAAGGTATTTCGGCCTCATCCCTACTTACCAGGTCCCGACTTATCTTCTCGTCATAGTATCTTTTTTTGCCGGTGTCGTTTTGACAGGGTTGGCAGTGGTGGTGGACCGGTTCCGACTGACAATCAAGGTCGCAAAACTCAAGAAAGAGATCAAAGACCTCGAAAACGACCTCTACGAATGCCGGAAACAGGTCCTGTCCGAAGGTTCGAAGGCCACGCCGCCCCTTAACGACAGCAACCTCCTGTAGGCATCGGGCAACATGAAGTTCCTCACCGACCGTTCGCTTGGAAGACTCGCAAAATGGTTACGCCTGCTCGGTTACGACACGGAATCGTACCCCGGAGACGCCGACCGGTCTTTCTTGAACAGGGCACGGAGCGAAGGAAGGGTGGCACTGACCAGGAAGAGGTCCCTTGGCAAGAGGCAGTTCATGGGCGAGATGCTTATTCTCGAAGCCGACCTTGTCGAGGATCAGTTGAGGGAAGTCATCAGACATTTTTCGCTGGAACAGGAACAACAGGAGGGGCATGCCTTCAGCCTGTGTCTCAAATGCAATGAGCGACTCGTTCAGGTCGAGAAGGAGAACGTCAAGGAGCGGGTGCCGGAGTACACCTTCGAAACCTTCGGCCGGTTCATGACTTGTCCCCGGTGCGGCTCCGTCTTCTGGCCCGGAACCCATAAGGAACGGGCGGTGGATTTCATCAGGAAGCGCATTCTGACGGGTCGCCCTTGATTTTCTCTACGGCGTGTTTCAGCGCTGGAAGGACGAAAGAAAGATTCTCCCTCGCCCCCCTGGGACTGCCCGGTAGATTGATGATCAGTGAAGACTTCCTGACGCCCGCAACCGCCCTTGAAATGATGGCATGGGGCGTAATCTCGGCGCTTTTCGCGCGCATGTATTCCCCGATCCCCGGTATCTCCCGGTCGATGACATCAAGGGTCGCCTCGGGGGTCACGTCTCTAGGGCTGACTCCTGTTCCGCCCGTAGTGAGAATAAGGTCGAGTTTGCGGTCGTCGGCATACTGTATTATCTTTTCGGCGATCATCCCCCTTTCGTCGGGAACGATGTCGTAGCAGACGACGCTGACGGATACATTCTCCAGGACTTTCCGGATTTCTGCGCTGCTCGTGTCCGCGCGCTCCCCCCGCGATCCCTTATCGCTGACCGTTATTATCCCGGCAGTGTAATCAGGCATTCTCTTCCTTCCGCGCCTTTGCCGCCGCGATGATCTTTTCCGCCAGGAAGGAAGGGACTTCCTCGTAGTGGGAAAACTGGTAGGAGAAGGTGCCGCGTCCGCTCGTTATAGACCTCAAGTCAGGGGCGTATGACAGGATCTCCGCCAACGGGACTTGACCCTTGATGACCTGGTGCGAGCCTTTCGTATCCATTCCCAGGACCCGACCCCGGCGGCTGTTCAGGTCGCCGATGACGTCACCCATGTACTCGTCGGGGATCTCGATATCGATGTTGACGATGGGCTCGAGAAGCACAGGCTGACATTCGAGCATTCCCTTCTTGAAACCCATCGACCCGGCGATCTTGAAGGCCATTTCCGATGAGTCGACTGTATGAAATGAGCCGTCCACGAGAGAAACCCGGACGTCGACGACCGGGTAACCGGCAAGCGACCCCTCCTGCATGGCCTCGACGATCCCCTTCTCGACCGCCGGGATGTACTGCCTGGGGATAGCACCGCCGATGATCTTGTCCACAAATTCGAAACCTCCGCCCCTGGGCAGCGGTTCGATCTCCAGCCACGTGTCGCCGTACTGACCGCGGCCTCCGGACTGTTTCTTGTACTTCCCTTGGACACGCGTCTTTCCCTTGATGGTCTCTTTGTAAGGAACCTTCGGTACGGTCAGGTTGACTTCAACGCCGAATTTGCGCTTGAGTTTCTCGATGGTGATCTCGATGTGGACCTGGCCCATCCCGGAAAGGATGATCTCCTTGGTCTGTTCGTCTCTGTGAAAAGAGATGGACGGGTCCTCTTCCACCAGACGGTTGAGCGACGTCATTATTTTGTCCTCATCGCCCTTCGATTTCGGCTGGACGGCGAAAGACATCACGGCAGGCAGGACGGGGGGCCTCTCGTAGACGATGGGGGCCTTCTCGTCGCACATGGTGTCTCCCGTCGACGTTTCCTTCAACTTTGCGACCGCAGCGATATCTCCCGGCACGAGGGATTCTGCCGGCCTCTGCGTCTTTCCTTCCAGGTAGAAGATGTTACCGAAACGCTCGGTCAGTTTCTTCGTCGGGTTGTAAAAGGTGGCATCGGAGGTTGCCGTTCCCGAATACACCCTGAAAAGGGTCAGCTTGCCCGCGTAAGGGTCGGCTATGGTCTTGAAGACGAAGGCCGAAAAGGGTGCGGAAAGATCGGGGGGGCGTTCTTCCACGGAATCGGTGCCCGGCTTCTTCCCCCTTGCCGGACCCCGGTCGAGCGGTGACGGGAGGAACTCTACCATGGCATCCAACAAAGGTTTGATCCCGATGCATTTGAGGGCCGAACCGCAGATAACAGGGATCATGTCCCCTGAAATGACGGACTTTCTCAGGCCTTCTTTGAGTTCCTCGGGTTCGAGGCTCCCGTTCTCGATGTATCGTTCCATGAGGTGCTCTTCGCCTTCGGCGACGTCTTCCACCAGGGCATCCCTGAGGCGCGCGGCCTCTTTCTGAAGGTCGGCCGGCACTTCCTCTATCCTGTAATTACCCTTGGGATCTTCGAAGATGAGCGCCTTCATCGCCAGAAGGTCCACCAGCCCCTTGAAGGCCTCTTCCTGTCCGATGGGGAGGTAAAGAGGTGTCACCTTCCTGCCGAAGGCCTTTTTTACGCTTTCCAGAGCCCTGGAAAAATCGGCCCGTTCGCGGTCCATCTTGTTCACGTAAACGATCCGCGGCAGGGAATACCGGTCGGCGTACTCCCAGACCTTCTCCGTCTGGAATTCGACACCACCGACGGCGTCGATAACGACGAGCGCAGCGTCCACGACACGGAGCCCGTTCAGGGTGTCCATAGCGAAGTTCGAGTCTCCCGGCGTGTCGACGATATTGACCTTGTCTTTTCCCCAATCGACGAAATTCACCGCCGTGTTGATGGAGATATGCCTCTTCTGTTCCTCCGGCTCGAAATCCATGACGGAGAAACCGTCATCGACCCTGCCTAATCTGTCCGTCTTCCCCGACACGTAGAGCAAGGCTTCGCACAGGGAAGTTTTGCCCGTCCCGCCGTGGCCGACTATGGCGATGTTCCTCAAGGAACTGGGTTCGTGTTTTGCCATCAGAGACTCCTTTCCGAATAAGTATAAAGCCTTTTATGGATTGAACTGTCTATCGTATTTCAAAAATTAAAGTCAAGGCAATTCGTCGCCCGTCGTCGTCCTGACATCGCTTGACATATTCAGTTTATCAAAGTATAAGCCAACACTTAAAATTCGCCGTCATGGTCGTTCCGTCGGACTTTATTTAACTGATGACGGAGAAGGGGGATACCGACGAATGAATAGAATCAAGAGGATATTGATAGCCAACCGGGGCGAGATCGCCTTGAGGATTATCCGCACAGTGAAAGAACTCGGCATCGATGCAGTGGCCGTCTATGAAAAACCCGACAGTGAAGCCTACTTTCTGCGCTTTGCCGACCAGGCCATATTGATCGGGGACGGACCGCGGAAAGACTATCTGGACATCGAAAAGATAATCTGGGCGGCAAGGAACAGCGGGGCCGACGCCATCCATCCGGGTTACGGTTTTCTTGCCGAGAATGCGGATTTTGCGGAGGCTTGCGAGAGGGCCGGGATCATCTTCATCGGCCCGACTCCTGGGGCGATGCGCGGCCTCGGCGATAAGGTCGTGGCCCGGGAGATGATGGAAAGGGCGGGGATCCCCTTCATCCCTGGCACGGGAAATCTGTCGCCGGGAGAAAAGGGCGTCGAGGAGGCACTGGCCTTCGGGTTGAAGGCAGGATATCCCCTCATGCTGAAGGCGTCCTCAGGGGGCGGGGGAAGAGGCATCAGGAAGGTCCAGAACGAGGCGGAACTCAAGGCCCAGTTGCCGGTGGCAAGGGCCGAAGCCCTGTCGGCCTTCAACGACGGCAATGTGTACGTGGAAAAGTACATCGAATCGCCCCGCCACGTGGAGGTCCAGATACTGGCCGACAGTCACGGGAACACGATTCATCTCGGCTCCCGAGACTGCTCCATCCAGCGTCGTCATCAAAAATTGCTTGAGATAGCACCGGCCGACCTTCCCGCCGATGTGATAGAAAACATCCATCAGACGGCCATCCGGGCTGCCCGGGAGGCCGGGTACTTGAACGCGGGAACCGTGGAATTTTTAGTAGATTCGAAGACCAACAATTTCTGGTTCATGGAAGTAAATACACGCTTGCAGGTCGAGCACACCGTGACCGAGATGCTGACCGGCGTGGACATCGTCCGTCAGCAGATCCTGATAGCCGAGGGGCGGAGGCTCGAAATCCCGGAAGAGCGAGTCCAGTTGATCGGCCGGGCGATACAAGTGCGCATTAACGCCGAAGACCCGAAAAACAACTTCATGCCCGAGGGAGGAAAAAGGGTCGAGGTTTATCAGTCTCCGGGCGGACCGGGAATACGGCTCGACGGCATCGTGTACCAGGGCTACAATATTCCCATGGACTACGATTCCCTGCTGGTGAAGCTGACCGTTCGGGGGTATCAGTGGGAAGCGGTCGTGCAGAGGCTCAAACGGGCGCTCAATGACTTCCTGATCGTGGGACCGAAGACGACAATCCCCTTCTACCTGGCCATCTGTGACGAACCGGACTTCAGGCGCGGCGTCTTCGACACTAGCTATTTGGATACCCATCCGGAGATATTCGACTACCCGGAGCAGGAAAGGGAAATCGCGAGGCTCGCACGACTGATAGCGGAGATACACGCCAGGAAACACAACCCATACGCGGCTTAGCGACAAGAAAGATTACATCGGAGCAAATAAGAGTTTCAGCCTAGGGAGTTTAAGGCTATGAAGATACCGCAAGAAATAATCGACGAACGGATCACACCTTCCGAGTTCCGGGAAAAAGGAGTTAGCCATGTTTTCGAGCGGCTCAGGAAGGCAAGGGGTTTTTATGTTACCAACACGGAGAGGGACCTTTCTCAATCCGATTTCAAGAACCGCATCATGCCCCACACCCAGATTCTCGTTGCGGAGGAAAGGAACGCGGCGGGATTTTTCTCGCTCGAGATATCCGGCGGCGCCTCCGTCCACGTGGACATGCTCAGGAAACAGATCAGTCCCCTGGAGAAACTGGAGATATTGAGCAAGAGCATGCCGGACACGATGTTTCAGACCCTGTGCAGGGGAGTCAACCTCTTCGGTTACAGGCCGTATCCGGAGAACGTCATCAGATTGACCGTCAAGAGCTTCGCCCGTTACATCCAGGTATGGCGTGTCTTCGATTTTTTGAATTACGTCCCCAACATGATCCCGGTTTTCGAGGAGGTCAAGGCAGCGGGATGCATCCTCGAACCTTCTATCTGTTTCTCCACCGGCCCGGAACATACGAACGAATTCTATGTCCGTAAAGTAGGCGAGATAATCGAAGCAGCTGGGGAGGACATCATCCTTTGTATCAAGAATCACGGGGGACTCGGCACGCAAAGGCGGATAGGAGAGCTGGTGAACGCGATTCTGCAGAAATTCCCGGACCTAATCATCCATTATCACGGGCATAACACGGACGGCAACGACATCGGCCGGACCGTGGAGGCGGTTAGAAACGGTGCAAAGATCGTCGACGGCGGTGACCATTCGATCACGGGGTTTTTCGGCCCCCCGCCGCTTCTGACGATCCTCGACACCCTCGAGGACTACGGGCACCATGCAATGGGTATAGACCGCCAGGCGATCATCGACACTTCCAACAGACTACGGGCGGAGCGGGAATACTACCGCGATTTTGAATCCCAGTTTCTCGGTTTCGACCCCACGGTCCAGACCCATAAACTGCCTGGCGGGGCGACGGGGTCGAGTTTTGAGCAGGCCGTTAAGGGAGAATTCCTGCACCTGATGCCGCGCATCCTTCAGGATGAACTGCCGAAGGTCCAGGTGGAGCTGGGCAACTGGTGGAGCGTGACTCCAGGGTCGCAGATCCTCTGGACGACGGCCGTGAACAATGTCCTTAAGAAAGACCGGTACAAAGACGTCAACGACGACCTCAAAAACCTGATGCTGGAACGTTACGGGAAGCTTCCCTTCTACAAGCCGGCGGATTGGATATACGAGAAGGTCTTCGGCAAGGACTGGAAGGCCTTCGTCGAGCGGGAGGGGGGGTACCAAAAGATCGAAGACATCGACATCGACATCGAAAGAAGGGTCTTGGAGCACCGACTGGGAAGAAAGGCGACGGAAGACGAGCTCGTCCTTTACTTGCAGCACCCCAACGATGCAGTGGGTTTTTTCAAGTTCCAGGAGAAATTCGGGAAGACCTGGGCGTTGCCGCCGAAGATATGGTTCCATCGGGGGGGCTTCAATCTCGGTGACCGCTTTGAGTTTGCCGACGGATACGGAAAACTACATACGATAGAGATCGGCCCGCAGCGCAGGACCAAGAGCGGCGACGTGATAACCTATATCATCATCGACCACCATACGGAGCCCATCCTCACGGTGTTCGAAGAAGAAGCTGCCCGTGAGAAGGCGAAACCGACACTGATGGCCAAGGAGATCGCGGCCCTCGCAAAATCCGGCGACGTCAGGTCTCCTATAAAGGGAACGGTCAACGAGGTTCCGGTAAGCAGCGGGGCCGATGTCTCGGCAGGAGAAGTGTTGGTTGTGCTCGAGGCGATGAAGATGCTGACGAACGTCTTGGCGGAGGTGAGCGGCCGAATCTCGGAAGTGTTTGTCCAGCCGGGCGATTCTGTTGAAGTCGGGGACAAGCTGGTGGCCATAAGCTTGCCCGAGTAAAGGATGGGGTGGGACGGATAGTCCGGGATACCGATGCCTGAGCTTCCCGAAGTAGAGACCCTCTGCCGCCAACTCGACAAGGTGATTCCCGGGTCGCTGGTCAGGTCCGTGACTATTCAGGACGCCAAACTCGGCGAACAGCGAGGCCTGGAGGAGAAGAAGGTCGTCCGCGTCCGGCGGTCGGGAAAGAAGATCGTTGTAGAATTCGCGGACTGTACCCGTCTGCTGATTCACCTGCGGATGACGGGCAGACTCCTCTGGGCCGTAAACGAAGAAAAAATTCCCCACACCCGCATGACGGTCTCTCTCGACAAGGGCAATCTCTATCTTGTGGACCCAAGGAGGTTTGCGACGGTGTCTACGGATTCGTGTGGGGGGAGTGCTGAAGGGGATGGCGGTACGAAAATCGTCGGTCTCGGCGCGGAAGACCTTATGACGAAGGCCCGGGGTAAAAGAAGGTCGGTAAAGACCTTCCTCATGGACCAACGGGTCGTCGAGGGAATCGGAAACATCTATGCCTGCGAGATACTCCACAGCTCCTGTATAAACCCGTCCAAGAAGGCAGGTGATTTGACCATCAGGGAATGGACGAAGGTCGTCCGGTCGATGAACGTGATCCTGAAAAAAGCTATCGACTGCCGCGGTACCACGATTTCCGACTGGAGAGACCTCTACGGCCTGCCCGGGTCATTTCAGCACAACCTGAGGGTTTACGGGCGAGAGGGTCTGCCCTGCTTCCGGTGCGGTTCGGCTGTAGTCAGAACCGTGTTGAACGGTAGGGGAACTTTCTATTGTCCCTCCTGCCAGGGCGGGCCGGGAATATGCGGGGATTCATCGGATGCCTGAACTCCCTCGACGGGAGGGGGGCCCATTCAGGCATCATGCTGTAATCATTGCGTAATATTTTATTGCCAGCCCGATCGGTCAATCATTTCTTGACAAGTCGGTCGTTTGCTGGTAGGTTTAGCGCGCTTTGTATGAGGTTGTTCCGGTAGACAAATTCCCTCTGGAAGGAATGAAGTGACAGGAAGAACGCGAGACAAGGCCTTGCACTATCCGAGAGTCATCTTCTCTCACCTTCAGATCATCTCAATCAAACTGCGTGATTTGGTGGTCCTTCTGTTGTCGAAGGTCGTGGAGTGCGGGTTCCGCCTCAAAAAACGGATCCAAACGTCGATGGACCATTACACCGTGCTCATCGTTCCGCAGAAAAAAAGCACGGTGAAAAAGATATCGGCGACAAGCACTCATGTCTTATGGGCGGTTTCTTCCGTCGCAGTCCTCATCATGGCCTCTTGCTACTTCACTTACAGTTACCTGAGTTTCAAGATGGACTACTCGGAACTGATCGCCTTGAAGCAACTTTCCGAGGCACAGAAAAAGCAGCTTGACACCCTGGCGTCGAAGGTCGGATATTTCGAGAAGAGAATGGAAAGCCTTCGCGAGTATGAGAACAGGATAAGGGTCATGGCCGAACTCGTGAAGCCAAAAGGACAATACCTCGGCGTCGGCGGTCCATCCCGGGAAGACACACTCGGAAGGCACGAGGCCGAGCGGGAGACACGCTCGCTCAGTCGAATCCACCAGAGCATGGACCAGCTCATCGCGGAAGCCGACCAGAAAGAACGCAGCTTCAAGGAAATCATCGAATTCCTGGAGAAGAAAAAATCGATACTCTCCCGTACGCCCTCGATATGGCCGGTCCAAGGATGGGTGACATCGGAATTCGGGAGCCGGCCGTCGCCCTTCAGCGGCGCGAGAGAATTTCACGCCGGGGTCGACATTGCGTCGAGGAGCGGCAAGGAGGTCGTCGCTCCCGCCGACGGGATCGTATCCGAAGCGGAGCGAAGGGCCGATCTCGGTAACGCCGTCGTTGTTGACCATGGAAACGGGCTAAGCACGTTATACGGGCACCTTCTCCAGTGTGCCGTCACAAAGGGAAAATTCGTCAGGCGGGGAGAGGTCCTGGGTTACGTCGGCAGTACGGGAAAAAGTACAGGCTCCCATCTTCATTACAGCGTCTATCTCAACAACATTCCTGTAAACCCACGAAAGTATTTGCCCTGACATCGGCTGACTGCAAAACGTCGGTAGGGACGTTCAGTTGTAATTCGGCGAGATTCCGGTAAAATATTACCGGTTTTTTTATGTGGTGACGAAATGATCGGATATGTCCTCAAAAAGATAATCGGCAGCAAGAACGACCGCGAGCTTAAGCGGCTCTCCGTCATTCTCGATGAAATAAACGGCTTGGAAGAATCGATCAAGAGATTGACGGACGCTCAGCTTCAGGCCAAGACCGGGTTCTTCAAGGAAAGGCTGGAGCAGGGTGCAGAGTTGGACGACATACTGCCCGAGGCCTTCGCAGTCGCCCGGGAGGCGGCGAGACGCACCCTCGGAATGAGACCATTCGACGTCCAGGTGATCGGCGGCCTCGTCCTTCATGAGGGTAAGATCGCGGAGATGAAGACCGGTGAAGGTAAGACGCTCGCGGCGACGATGCCGGTCTACCTCAATGCCTTGAAAGGCAGGGGCGTGCACGTCGTCACGGTCAACGATTATCTGGCGAAGCGGGACGCCCAGTGGATGGGCCCCGTATATAGGTTCCTCGGCCTTTCCGTGGGCGTCATCGTCAACGGCATCGAAGACGACGAAAGAAGGGCCGCGTACAACGCCGACATCACCTACGGCACGAATAACGAGTTCGGCTTCGACTATCTGCGCGACAACATGAAATTCAGCCTCGACGATTATGTCCAGAGGGAATTCTACTATGCAATCGTGGATGAGGTCGACAGCATCCTCATCGATGAGGCCAGGACCCCCCTCATCATATCAGGATCCTCAGAGGAATCGACGGATAAGTATTACCGGATAAACCAGATCATTCCCCGTCTTCGGAAGGATAGGGATTACACCGTCGATGAGAAAACTCGGACGGTCGTCCTGACCGAGGAAGGTGTGGCCCATGCGGAGAAACTGCTAAAGGTAGCGAATCTCTACGACCCCAGGAACATCGAGATACTCCATCATGTCAATCAGGGATTGAAGGCCCACACCCTTTTCAAGAGGGACGTGGACTACCTCGTGAAGGACGGTCAAGTCATCATCGTCGACGAGTTCACGGGCCGTGTCATGCCGGGCAGGCGGTACAGCGACGGACTGCATCAGGCGCTGGAGGCGAAGGAGCACGTAAAGATCGAGAGGGAAAATCAAACGCTCGCCACGATCACCTTTCAGAACTACTTCCGTATGTACGAGAAGCTGGCCGGTATGACCGGGACGGCGGACACGGAGGCGCAGGAGTTCAAGGAGATATACGGTCTCGACGTTGTCGTCGTACCCACGAACATGCCGATGATCCGCGTCGACCATCCCGATCTCATCTACAAGACGGAAAAGGAAAAATTCAAGGCCGTGGTCGAGGAGATAAAGGAGTTGAACAAACTGGGGAGACCTGTCCTGGTGGGCACTATATCCATCGAGAAGTCGGAGCTCCTCAGTAAGATGCTCACCCGGGAGGGGATCAAACACCACGTCTTGAACGCAAAGCATCACGAACGGGAAGCGGAGATCATCGCCCAGGCGGGTCAGAGGGGCGCCGTGACGATTTCCACTAACATGGCGGGCCGCGGCACGGACATAAAGCTCGGTCCCGGCGTTGCCGAACTCGGTGGGCTTCACGTCCTGGGAACGGAGCGTCATGAGAGCCGACGGATCGACAATCAGCTCAGGGGGCGTTCGGGCCGGCAGGGAGACAAGGGCTCGTCGAGATTTTACCTGTCACTGGAAGACGACCTCTTGCGCATCTTCGGCGCCGACAGGATTTCTTCCCTCATGGACAGGGTTGGGTTCGAAGAAGGACAACCGATCGAGCACAACCTGATCTCCAAGGCGGTCGAAAACGCCCAGAAGCGCGTAGAAGGGCAGAACTTCGACATCCGCAAGCACCTCCTCGAATACGACGACGTGATGAATCAGCAAAGAAAAATCATCTACGGCCAGAGGCGGGAGATCCTGAGCGGCTCCGACCCGCAGCCATACTTGGAGGAAGCCGTCGAAGACGTGGTGGACCGTATACTCGACAGCGCAATCGACGAAAAGACACATCCCGAAGAATGGGATCTCAAGGGGCTGGATGACCTTATCGGTGGCCGGTTTTCCCTCAATCTCGGGCTGAGGTCCCTCGACCCGGAGAGAGACGACATCGACAGAGAGATGCTGCGGACGAAGATCCTGGATGGCGTGAGAGACCATATCCGGAACAAAGAGGAGTCTTTCGGGAAACCGCTCATGGATCAGCTCGTGCGTTTCATCATGCTCCAGTCGCTCGACAACCACTGGAAAGACCACCTCCTCGCCATGGACCACCTGAAGGAAGGTATCGGGCTCAGGGGATACGGCCAGAAGGACCCCAAAAGGGAGTACCAGCGGGAGGGTTACGAGATGTTCCTCGAAATGGTCGAGCGGGTCAAGGAAGACGTCGTCCAGAAGATATGTATGGTGCAGGTACAGAGGGAAGAAGAGATCGCCCGAGTCCATCAAGAAAGGAGCAGGGATGCGCACGTCCTGAGCCGGGGGGGCGACGGAGAAACCGGGACTGTGAAGAGGACGAACCAGAAGGTGGGCCGGAATGACCCCTGTCCCTGCGGCAGCGGGCTGAAATACAAGAAGTGCTGCGGGAGGTAGTGCAGCGAGAGTTTTATCATGAGATGCGCAGTCATACGAGGCCGGGGATGCCGATGAATATAAATGTAGAACGAGTCGACGGAAAGGAAGGTTTCACCGTCCCGGGGTTTACGGCCAACGGGGTGTATGCGGGGATAAAAGAAGACCCGAAAAGCGACCTGGCCCTGATATTCTCAGAAACCCCGGCAACGGCGGCGGGTGTGTTCACCACGGGCACATTGAAAGCCGCCCCGGTACTTCTCAGTATGGAGCGGGTCAAAGGCGGCAAGGCCCAGGCGATCCTCGTCAACAGCGGCAATGCCAACGCCGCCACGGGAGAACAGGGTTATCGCGACGCCGTCGATGCTGCTGCTGCTGCTGCGTCATTGCTCGGAATCGACGAAAGGCTCGTCCTCACGGCTTCGACCGGCATCATCGGGAGGAGGTTGCCGGTGGGAAAGATAAAGAAGGCGATGAAGCGACTCGTCGAGGGACTCCGGACGTCGGGGCTTTCCGCCGCCGAGGAAGGGATCATGACGACGGACCGCTTCCCGAAGATGGCGTTAAGAAAGACCGTCATCGACGGACGGACGGTCACGGTATGCGGCCTTGCCAAGGGTGCGG
>CAZRAC010000009.1:0-49279 GCA_964597995.1 uncultured Syntrophaceae bacterium
CATAATGACAGGACGTGGGAGCTACGATTATTTCAACTAAAAAATTGACATCGCCTCCAGTATCCGGGTTACCGTTCAGGTTCCGCTTTGATTTTCTCCGCGGACATCAGATTAAAACATCCAATTCCAGTAAGTCTTTCCCTCCTTTCCTCCGGAAGCGGTCGAGACCCTTCACAATTTCCTCGCGGCACGACGAATCGGCCAGGACATCCGTCGAGTACACGGGCCATCTTCGGGCTTCGCCCCGGTAATCGGCGTATCCTGTGATAAGGGCCTCCGTCATCGTAGAAACATCTAACCGACTGTCGCCGCGGGTCGGGACGTCCAGTACTACCTCCCGCCAGCCTACGCCGCTGACCGTTTCCGCAATGGTGTATCCGGCCGTGTAGAACTGGTCGTAGGTGATTTCTTCGCTCTTTCCAAGGCCGATGAGCAGGATTTTTGGGGAGGCTATCCGTTCTTGCGAAGGGATGAGCGTCTTCTCAAGAAAATCCCCGGTGACAAGGCCCCCCTTCATGTACATCGAGATGAGGCCGTTAATACGCCAGTCTGCAAACCCGCAACGCCCCCGGGGAGGCCTCTCGTCCGCGAACAGTCCCAACACCAGCCCTTCACCCCTCACTTCGTCGAGGGTTCCCGTCGCTATCCTTATGGACGTTATCATTTTTCATCTTTGCGTAGAGGGCATCGAGCACGCCGTTTATGAAGGAACCGGAATTCTCCGACCCGTAATCCTTTCCCAGGTCGATGGCCTCATTGAGGGTTACCTTGGGGGGGATGTCCCGACAGTACAGGAGTTCGTAAACGGCCATCCTGAGGATATTGCGGTCGACCAGCGACATCCTCTCGAGAGACCAATTATCGGAACAGTCGCTGATCAGTCTGTCGATTTCTTCGCGGTGGCAGGCGGTTCCAGATATGAGTTTCGTCGAAAACTCTCGGGCGTCTCCCGGTGCATCGAAGTTACTCCAGAACAATTCGAGGGCCTCATCAGCCCCAATCCGCAAGACGTCGATTTCATAAAGAACCTGCAAGGCGATCTCCCTTGCTTCTCTCCTATGACCCATATTCCGCACTTGCGAAGGTAAATATCTCAAAAAAAAAACCGCCGGGAACCGGGCACCGCCCGCAAATTCCCATCCCTGCCCGAAGCTAAATCCTCTTGAAAAGGTCGACCATCTCAACCGCGGTGAGCGCGGCATCCCAACCCTTATTACCCGACTTGGACCCGGCCCTCTCTATCGCCTGCTCTATGGTGTCTGTGGTGACCACGCCGAAGACCACGGGCACCTCCGCTTCGAGTCCTACAAGGGCGATTCCCTTGGCTACCTCGGCGCTGATGTACTCGAAATGGGGCGTCGCCCCTCGGATGACCGCACCGAGACAGATTACAGCATCGTACTTTGCGCTTTTGGCGAGCTTCTTTGCCGCCACGGGTATTTCGAAGGCCCCCGGCACCTTGGCTACTTCGATGTCCTTTTCCTCCGCCCCCGCCCGGACCAAGGCGTCGACGGCGCCCTCGATGAGTCTACTGCATATGAAGTCGTTGAATCGGCTTGCCACGATCCCGAACCTCATCCCCTTCGCTACGAGTTTCCCTTCTATCATCTTCGGCATAATCTTTCCCTCCGCAAAAAGCTTGGCATCTCGTTTACAATTCGAGGATGTGCCCCATTTTTTTCTTCTTCGTCTCGAGGTAATGGATGTTGTTCTCCGTCGGCTCGATCTCGATCGGGACCCGTTCGACCACGGAGAGCCCGTAGGCCTGGAGTCCGACGATCTTCTTGGGGTTGTTGGTCATCAGCCTCATCTTCCGCACACCGAGGTCGACGAGAATCTGGGCGCCGATACCGTAATCCCGGAGGTCTTCCTTGAAGCCGAGTTCTATGTTCGCCTCGACGGTGTCCCGGCCTTTTTCCTGTAACTCGTATGCCTTGATCTTATTGGCAAGGCCGATACCCCTGCCTTCCTGGCGCATGTAAACGATGACGCCCTTCCCCGCCTCACCGACCATTCTCATGGCCGTGTGGAGCTGGTCGCCACAGTCGCAACGCTCGGAGCCAAAGGTATCTCCGGTCAGGCACTCGGAATGGACGCGGACGAGCACCTCATCTTCAGGCTGGATCTCTCCCTGCACGAGGGCGACGTGTTTCATGTCGTCGACGTCGTTTTCATAGACGATTATCTTGAACTCCCCACCGTAGCGGGTGGGAAGACTGGCCGTCGCCACCCGCCTGACCAGACGCTCCGTCTTCAGCCGGAAGTCGATAAGGTCGGCGATCGTGACTATCTTCAAGTCATGTTCTTTTGCGAAAATCTCCAAGTCCGGCATCCGGGCCATCGTCCCGTCGTCTTTCATGATCTCGCAGATCACACCCGCCGGTTTCAGGCCGGCGAGCCGCGCGAGGTCCACGGACCCCTCCGTCTGTCCGGTTCTTACAAGGACACCGCCCTTTCTCGCCCGGATGGGAAAAACATGCCCCGGACTGACCAGGTCGTCCGCCATAGTGCCGTCCGCGACGGCCGTCCTGATCGTCACAGCACGGTCGGCCGCCGAGATACCCGTCGTCACGCCACGGCGTGCCTCGATGGAAACGGTGAAGGCCGTACCGAACCGCGACCGATTGTCCCGCACCATCAGTGGGAGCTCCAATCTGTCGGCAAGATCGTCACTCAGGCTCAGACAGATAAGACCCCGGCCATACTTTGCCATAAAGTTGATCGCCTCCGGGGTGATATGTTCTGCCGCCATGCAGAGGTCTCCTTCATTTTCCCGGTCTTCATCATCGACCAGGATGACCATCTTACCCTTCTTTATATCGTCGATTGCCTCTTTTATAGTACTGATTGCCATAAAAACACCTTATAACCGACTACTCATATTATTTGATGTACCCATGCTCCGCCAGAAAGTTGAGGTCGATGGGCTTCCTAACGCCACCCTCGACTTCATCCTTCCGCATCAGCTTCTCCACGTACTTTCCGAGTATATCCGTCTCGACGTTCACCACGTCGCCGACTTTCTTGAAACCAAGGGTCGTCCCCCCGACCGTGTGGGGAATGATATTAACATAAAACCTGTTGTTTTGACACTCGTTAACGGTCAGGCTGATACCGTCCACGGCCACCGACCCCTTTTCGACGATGTAACGGCCCAGTCGTTCCTCCACCTGAATCCCAAACATCACGGACCCCGCTATCGCTTTCCTCTCGAAGACCCTGCCCTGGCCATCCACGTGACCGAGAACGATATGACCCCCGAGATAATCGCCGACCCTCAGGGACTTCTCGAGGTTGACCCTGTCGCCGGCCTTCAGGCTGCCGAGGTTGGTCCGCGAGAGCGTCTCCGCCGAGACGTCAGCGGTAAATCCCCTTTCACTAAAGGATGTTACGGTAAGACAAGCCCCATTCACACAGACGCTGTCGCCGGCCCTAAGGGACTTTACATCCATGTCGGTTTCCAGCTCCAGAAGAACATCCACGCCCCGCAGTGTCATTCTCTTGACGACGCCCATCCCCTCTATGATACCCGTAAACATCTCTCCGCCCCCGCTAACTGCTCGTCTTAAGGGTGTCCGTCTTCTTCTTCCTCAGGTCTTCCAGCTCTTCCAAGAACTCATCGGCGTCACGGAACTGACGGTACACCGAAGCGAACCGCACATAAGCCACTTCATCAAGGTCATGCAGTTCCGCCATGACCCTTTCTCCGATAACGGCGGAAGGTATTTCCTTGTCGGGGTAATCCTGGCAAGCCTGCTCGACCCGATCCGCTACCTCTTCTATCACGTCGACGCTGATGGGGCGTTTCTCGCAGGCCTTCTTTATCCCGACAAGGATCTTATTGCGGTCGAAAGGCTCCCGCCGGCCGTCCTTCTTGACGACCATGGGCAGGACCTCCTCGACGAACTCGTAAGTCGTGAACCGTTTAGCACATCGGGCACATTCACGCCGCCTGCGGATAGCGTTACCATCTTTGCTGATCCGGGAATCGATCACCCGGTTTTCCACGCCGGAACAGAAAGGGCACTTCATATCTTGGCCACCTCGACGCCGGCCTCGAGAAGCATTTCTTCCGCCATCCTGTCGCGATAACCCTCCGCGTAATAAACGCGGGCGATCCCGGCATTGATGATCATCTTGGCGCAGATGACGCAGGGATGGTTTGTGCTGTAAAGGGTCGCGTCTTTAAGGCTGACACCGTGAAGGGCCGACTGGATTATTGCGTTCTGCTCGGCGTGCAGCCCACGGCAGAGCTCGTGGCGCTCTCCCGAAGATATGTTCATCTCCTCCCGGAGGCAACCGACTTCCACACAGTGGCGCAACCCGCTGGGCGCGCCGTTGTAACCCGTCGCCAGGATACGCTTGTCCTTTACCAGAACTGCGCCGACGCTCCGCCTCAAACAAGTGGACCGCCGACTGACGAGTCGGACGATATCCATGAAATACTCGTCCCAGGTCGGTCGTTCGTACTGCTGGGTGCTGATGGTTTTAGCCATAAAACCTCTTCAGGCTTTGCGGATACCGCACCTATCCATTGAGTCTCTCGTGCCGAATGGTATCCCTTTCCCGGCCCGGGTTATTATTCTTTTCTCGACCTGCACAACCTTGTCGAGTCTCGCCTGGTGCCTACCTCCTTCGAATCCCGTTTCCAGCCAGACTGTGACAATCTTTTCCGCTGTGTTAAGGTCCGTCTTCCGCCCCGCAAGGACGAGGACGTTGGCATCGTTGTGGCGACGGCTCATCCGCGCCGTGTCCTCGTCGAGGCAAAGTGCCGCGCGGACCCCCGGGAAGCGGTTCGCTACGATCGACATACCTACGCCCGACCCGCAGACCAGGACGCCCCACGGCACCCTTCCCGCGGAGACTTCTTCGGCCACCGCTTCGGCAAAATCGGGATAATCGACGGCCTCCCCATTGTCTGTTCCCGCGTCGATTACCTGCAGACCCTTCTCCGCCAGAACCTTTTTCAATCCCTCTTTCAGGACGAATCCCGCATGGTCCGCCCCGATGATGACACAACCCATGGTTTGTAAGCAGTCAGCCCTCAACTCTTTCTTTTGCCCCGCGCCCTCAACCCTCCGCGTATTTTTTGAACGCCAGCACGGCGTTCACCCCACCAAACCCGAAGGTGTTCGACAGGGCGGCCCTCACCTCCCTTTTCCTGGCTCGGTGGGCAACGAAGTCGAGGTCACACTCATCGTCAGGGTTGTCCAGATTGACCGTCGGCGGCAGGACCCCCTCCTCGATTGTCTTGGCAGTTATGACTGCCTCCAGTCCACCGGCAGCCCCGAGAAGATGACCCGTCATGGATTTCGTGGAACTGACGGCTATCGAATGGGCGCTCTCACCGAAGACGGCCTTTATAGCCTGAACCTCGTAGAGATCATTGAGGGGCGTCGATGTCCCGTGGGCGTTTACATAGTCGATGTCCTGCGGGGCGAGACCCGCCTCTTCCATAGCGAGTTCCATGCTCCTCGCGGCGCCCTCGTGGCCCGGCGGCGGTGCCGCCACATGGTAGGCGTCGCTGGTCAGGCCGAATCCCGCAACCTCCGCGTATATCTTCGCCCCTCGTTCGAGGGCAAGGGAAAGCTCTTCCAGGATGAGGATGCCGCAGCCTTCGCCAGCTACAAACCCGTCTCGATCCTTATCGAAGGGCCGGCTTGCCTTCTCAGGCTCGTCGTTCCGCGTGGAGAGCGCCCGCATGGCGTTGAACCCGGCCACCATAAGCGGACATACCGCTGCTTCTGTACCACCGGCGATCATGGCATCCGCCCGGCCGCCTGCTATCAACCTAAAAGCGTCCCCGACGGCATTCGCACCCGATGAACAGGCCGTCACGGTGCAGCTTATCGGTCCCCGGGCGCCGTAACGGACGGAGACCAACCCCGAAGCGGTGTTCGCGAGTACCGAGATGATGGCGAAAGGCGAGAGCCGCCTCGGTCCGTGCCGGATCAGGGTTTCCTTTGCCTTCTCCAATGTGCCGAGGCCCCCGATACCGGAACCGATGATGACGCCGACCCGCTCGGCGTTTCGACTGTCGACTTTGAACCCCGAATCTTCCAGGGCCATCCCCGCGCAGGCCAGCGAATAGATGATGAAATCGTCATATCGGCGGAGCTCCTTCGCGTTCACGAAAGGGAGAGGGTCGAAGCCCTTCAGCTCCCCGGCGATCCTGGTCATAAAACCCGCCGTATCGAACCTGGTGATGCTCCCTATGCCGGAGCGGGCCGAACATATACCGTCCCAGGTCTCACTGACCGAATTTCCGAGGGGACTGACGGCACCGAGGCCGGTTATGACGACCCTCCTCTTCAGTTCAGCACCCCCCTCTTTTTCTTGATGAAGTCTATGACATCCTGAACGGTCCTGACCTTCATCAGTTCATCGTCGGAGATCTCAATCCCGAAATTTTCCTCCATCGCCATGATCAGTTCCACTATATCGAGAGAGTCGGCGCCCAGATCGTCTATAAAAGCAGCTTCCGGAACACATTCTTCCTTCGTAACACCCAGTTGCTCCATGATAATCTCGATTACCTTTTCTTCGATCGTTGACATCGAAATGTCCTCCTTGAATTAGTGCACAACTCATGATTTGCTACATGTAAAGACCGCCGTTTACATGAACGACCTGTCCGGTCACATAACCTGCCTCCTCGGAGACAAGAAACCGCACTACGGCTGCCACATCTTCCGGCGCTCCCAGCCTCGCGAGCGGAATCTGGCGCCTCAAGGCCTCCCGTTCCTCCTCCTGCACAAAAGCGGTCATGTCGGTTTCGATGAATCCCGGCGCCACTGCGTTGATGCACACATTACGTGCACCGAGCTCCCTTGCCAGGGAACGCGTGAGTCCCTCGACTCCTGCTTTGGAAGCACAGTAGTTGACCTGACCGGCGTTCCCGGATTTCGCGACGATGGAAGAGATGTTCACTATTCTCCCCCACCGTTGCCTCATCATCGGTCGCGCCGCCGCCCTGCAGCAGTTAAAAACTCCCTTGAGATTGACGGCGATTACCCGGTCCCAGTCTTCCTCCTTCATTCTCACGAGGAGGCCGTCGACGGAAATCCCGGCGTTATTGACCAGGATATCCAATCGACCTTTTTGTTCTACGATACGGGCTACAGCCCTCTGGACGATGGCAAAATCGGCTACGTCGAAGGACAACAGCTCTGCCGACCCACCCTTACCACGTATCAGTTCCAAGGTCTCTTCGGCAGCTTCTTCGTTGCGCGCATAATTGACAAAGGTGTAGGCACCATCCGCCGCCAGTCTGACGGCAACCGCCTTGCCGATCCCTCGCGAACCGCCCGTAACCAGCGCTACCTTGCCCGTAAGACCCATCTATAATCTTTCGGCCTTAGCATTTCACTGACCGGTCCCATGAAAAAGTGATTCTGGTTTTGAATCAGGAAGCCTTCTCAACGGACCGCACTTCCCTGCCCTTGTATGTCCCGCAACTAAGACAGGCCTGATGGGGCAGCTTTGGTTGCTTGCACTGCGGACAAAGTGAAGTAATTGGAGGAGTGAGGAAATCGTGCGCTCTCCTTTTGTTCCTTCTCGATTTCGAATGTCGTTTGACTGGGTTTGGCATCGTACAACCTTTCTGTATGTAATTAACTACCTAAGTACCTTAAATTTATTCAGAATCGCAAATCTTTGGTCAACCACCTCCGTCTCACAGTCGCAGGTGGTTTCGTTGAGGTTAGCCCCGCATCGCGGGCACAGCCCCTTGCAATCTTCCCTGCAGAGGGGCTTTATCGGAATCTGGAGGACGACCTGCTCGAGGACAAGGGGCGCGAGGTCGATGACGTCATCCTGGTAACTGCCCAAGTTCAGGCCCTCGCCGACATCCGCGGAATCCTCCGCCGCAATACCTGCTCCAGTCGGCGTGAGTGAACAGGCAAAGGCCATCTTGACCGGGTAGGTCACCATCTCGAGGCATCGTCCGCACTCCAGGCCTACCTTCGTTTCCGCCTTCACCTGAAGAGGAATCGTGCTGCCGACCTTTCTTGCAAAACAGCGCACATCTACCCTGTGAAGGGTGAAATCAATTTTCCCCTTATCCGGAATGATTTCGAGGAGTCTGCTCCCATCGTCGGAAAGCAGATATTCCAGCCCCTCTTCCGAAATGCTTGCAACTTTTATCTTCAGCATGGCTCATTACTTACGGCGGTTCCCTTCGGGACCCGACTCTTGCTCCTGTAATAAACGTAAGCGTGAAATTTAATTAAAATTATTGCACCTTGTCAAGGAATATTATCGGAATGTTCTCAGAATGTAGAAAACCGACTTGACAATCGAGAACCCGCGGCTTTATCTTCAGCAAGAGTTGCCGGGTTCACTGACAAGACAGCTAACTTCATAAAGGACGGACACAAGTATGACAACATCCGAGAATCAGGTTAGAACGAGGTTCGCACCATCACCGACGGGTTATCTGCATATCGGCGGGGCACGGACAGCCCTGTTCAACTGGCTTTATGCCAGGCACTTCGGCGGGAAGTTCATCCTCCGGATAGAAGACACAGACCAGGAACGCTCCACTGATGAATCGACAAGAGCCATTTTTGAGTCCATGGAATGGCTTGGGCTCAACTGGGACGAAGGACCGTATCATCAGGCCGAAAGGAAGCACCTCTATCAGGAGGCCGTCCGCAAACTGCTTGAGGAGGGCAAGGCTTACCGGTGTATCTGCACGCCGGAAGAGCTCGAAATGAAGAGAAAAAAAGCCTTGGCTGAAGGACGAAAGCCGAAATACGACGGGACCTGCCGCGACAGGAACCTCGACTGGAGACCCGGGTCGGTTGTGCGCTTCCGGTCGCCGGACGCCGGCTTGACCACCGTCAACGACCTGATCAAAGGACCTGTTCATTTCAACAACGAAGAACTCGACGACCTCATCATCGAGAGGGCCGACGGCTATCCGACTTACAACTTCGCCGTCGTCGTCGACGACGCCCAGATGGGGATCACGCACGTCATCCGCGGCGACGACCACCTGAACAACACACCGCGGCAGATACTCCTTTATAAGGCGCTGGGGTACGAGGTGCCGGCCTTTGCCCATGTCCCGATGATCCTCGGGGCCGACAAGACGCGACTGAGCAAGCGTCACGGTGCGACATCGGTGCTTGCCTACCAGGAGATGGGCTACCTGCCGGAGGCCCTCGTCAACTACCTGGTGAGGCTCGGCTGGTCTTACGGCGACCAGGAGATATTCTCCATGGACGAGCTCATCCGGTATTTCAGCCTCGACAGCGTCGGGAAATCGGCGGCGGTCTTCAACCCTGAAAAGCTTCTCTGGCTGAACCAGCATTACATCAAAGAAGGGGACACCGACCGCCTCGCCCGTCTCCTCATCCCGTTCCTGGAGGCCCGCAACGTGAAGTCTCCGGAC
Source organism: uncultured Syntrophaceae bacterium (assembly GCA_964597995.1). GTDB lineage: Bacteria > Desulfobacterota > Syntrophia > Syntrophales > UBA4778 > UBA2207. Next base: position 9,398 of record CAZRAC010000009.1, read on the forward strand.
TTGGGCTTCGTGAAAAAAGTCGTCGAGGACTTGAAGTCACGTTCCCGGACGCTCGTCGAGATGGCGGACTCAGCGCTCTTCTACTTCCAAGAAGAGATCGATCACGACCCAGAGCTTGCGGAAAAGTATTTCAACAGGGAAGGCCGCGAGTACATCGCCGCTTTCTTGGAGAAACTGGCTACCCTTTCGGATTACACAAAAGAAGGGATAGAGCAAGCACTCCGGGGGATTTCTGAGGATAGGGCGACAAAACTCAAGTACGTCATCCAACCCATCCGGGTCGCCTTGACGGGAAAGACGGTAAGCCCTGGTATCGATCAGGTCATGCTAACCCTGGGAAGGGAACAGGTGCAAAAGCGCCTTTTAGGTGCCTTGAAACACATAAGACCGGCTGCGCAGGAACAACGTCGATGACTTTGTCCCGCCTTGACTTTTTCCGCCTTTTTGTCTAAAGTCTCCGCCGTTGAAGCAATACAACTAGGGGATCGTCTAATTGGCAGGACACAGGATTCTTGATCTTGTTATGGGAGTTCGAATCCTTATCCCCCACCCAAAAATGGGTCCCATCGTCTAGCGGTTAGGACATCGGCCTCTCACGCCGAGAACCTGGGTTCAAATCCCGGTGGGATCACCAGTATATAAAAGAGGGTTGATCACCAGCCCTCAACTAACTATGGTCCAGACGCAAAATCCGGACACAAAACACCCTCAGAGCGACTACTCTGAGGGTGTTTTGTGTCTCGCTCACCCAACAATGCACCTTAATAAGCCCGCTTTCTCTCTTGGCTATGGGGAAATGTTTACTCATTATGAATACGTAAAGGGCATACCGTTGTTACGCATAGACCGATAAGCATTACTTATCTTTTACTCCCCATGGTACTGATACCCCACCCACTTAAGCGCTACTTTTGCGTTCTTGCAGAATTCGTTATCCCTTCAACCACGACCATCGCCCTTCTTCTCTCTATCGTCAAGATAGACCCATCCCTCCGGCGGGTCCGCTCCCTTGGGCCTCAGAAGGGCACGAAGAAAAGATTCCTTGGACGCCTTAGCGTACGCATGAGGGCCATATTCCCTGTAGACGTCTTTGGGGACAAATACAGCTCGTTTCTTCCCCATCATATCGAGGACCTTGTCACCAAACGTGGGCTTCGGAAGTTCTACGGTCATACCTGGCTCCTTACTCCTAAAATAAAAATGGCCTCCGTCAAAATACTCGAGATATTTCTCAGGAGACCAACTTTTTCAGATCTCAGCAGGGCCTGGTCCATAGGCACCTTAGAAGACCATGCAAGGTTTTGCTATGGTTAACCACTATGCCCAAAAGGCGTTTTGTGTCAAGCTAAAATCACGAGCCGTTTTTTTGACTTGACTATGGGGAGGGAATTGATGGTATTATTCCGCCCTGGAAGAAGTTCGAAAGCGTATCTCTTGTGCAGCGTTTAGTCCTTTTTTTGAGGAGGTACCACTTCTTCCGTTTTCGTAAGCCGATGGTTTCAAGGGGTCATTTGATAATTTCTTCAAGAGTTGGGAGGTATCACGACCGGGGATAGCTTCGACGATACGACGAGACAGCGAAGGAGGTAAAGGGAAATGGCAGGAGATATTAAAGAGCAGGTCATCAACTACATGGAGAAGTGCCGTGCATGCACGATTGCCACTGCCACTACTGACGGCCAGCCGAACATCGCGACTGTTTTCTTCAAGAATGCGGGGGCGGATATTTATTTCAACACAGGGAAAGACAGTCAGAAGGTGAGAAACATCCAGACCAACCCTCGCCTGGCGATAGCAATGCAGGAAGAAGGACCCATTCCCAAAGAAGACCGGGAAATCAAAGGAATTCAATACCTTGGAAAAGCGCAGATACTGGCCGAGAAGGACTACGCCGAAGTGCCGAAGGCGGTGATAGCGCGGCATAACGCCTTCAACAGTGTCAAGCCCGGCAACTCGGTCGTCGTCAAGGTGACCCCGGTCAAGATATACCTGATCGACTACTCTCGGGGATTCCGCCACCGGGACGTTATCGAATTTTAGTCAAAGGTCTTTCGGGACTCAGTCCAAAGTCGGCAGCAATCTGAACAGTCCATCCTGAGAGGCCCTGTCTTTCAGGATGGACTGACAAACACGGCAGTCACCCCCCTTTTTCATTTTTCTCGGATAATCGCTAAGTTACATCAGAATACCTCCTGTACAGAGCCGAGTTGGGTCAGTCATCAGGCGGGTGAATCAACCGACAGAAAGAAAGGAGGAAAAAGTGGACATCATCGAAGCCATCAGGAAACGTAAGAGTATCAGGGGCTACAGACAAGATGCCGTCCCCCGGGAAGTCATCCGGGACATACTGGAGACCGCCGTTCGCGCGCCCTCTGCCATGAACACCCAGCCCTGGGAGTTTGCCGTGCTTTCGGGGCAACCTTTGCGTGCGATAGGCGAGGAGTGCGCGGAGAAGTTTCGGGCCGCCGAAGAGCCGCACCCGGACCATGAAGTGATCGGATGGACGAACAACAGCGTGTACCGAACCCGCCAGGTGGAATTGGCAAAACACATCTTTCAGGTCATGAACATCCCCAGAGAAGATAAGGCCAAGCGGGCCGCCTGGATGGAGCGTGGTTTCCGTTACTTCGACGCCCCTGCCGCGATCATCATCATGGTTGACAAAGCACTTTCAGCGGCAGCGCCGCTGCTGGATTTGGGGGCCGTCATGCAGACGATCTGTCTTGCCGCCTTGCATTACGGCCTGGGTACCTGCATCCACGACCAGGGCGTCATGTATCCCGACGTGGTCAGAAGGCACGCCGGCATAAGTGAAGCGAAACGCCTCATCGTTGCCATCTCCCTCGGTTACCCGGACGAGGGAAACATTGCCAATACGATCACGACTTCGCGGGAACCCGTTGATAACATCACAAGCTGGGTCGGTTTTGAATAGCCCTTTAGAGACGCATTGCCGTACCGACAAAGCCCGCCCTGCACTCCGACCCCGTATCGAGTACGGGGCAGGCTTCGGCCCGTCTCAGTCGGCCTTCTTTCTCAGGAAGGACGGCACTTCAAAGTCGGCATTGTCGACTTCAAGGTCGTCGATCACACCGACCTTGATGACATTCAGATTCTCGGCACCCGCCGCCTTCCCACCCTTCCTCAGGAAAGCCGGGGTCGAGAGGTCTTCCCGTTTGTAACTGCTCAGGTGCGAAACATTCGCGGCCGCCTGTTGCCTCGCCATGCTTTCGTCGAAGCCGGTGGCGATGACGGTGATGCGAATCTCGTCTTCCATGGATTCGTCGATGACCGTTCCGAAGATGATATTGGCATCCTCGTGGGCCTCGGCCTGGATCAGGGAGGACGCCTCGTTGATCTCGAAGAGGCTCATGTCCGGCCCACCGGTTATGTTGAGCAGTACCCCCCGCGCCCCCTGGATGGAGTTGTCCTCGAGAAGCGGCGAGGAGATCGCCCTCTGGGCCGCCTCAACGGCCCTGTTTTCTCCTCTCGCCAGGCCTGTCCCCATGAGCGCCAGCCCCATGCCCGACATGATCGTCCGCACGTCGGCAAAGTCGAGGTTGATGTATCCCGGCACGAGGATCAGGTCCGATACGCCCTTCACGGCCTGGTACAGGATGTCGTCGGCTTTCTTGAAGGCCTCGAGGAGCGTCATGTTTCTGCCGCCCATGCTGAGGAGCCGCTGATTGGGGATGACGATCAGGGTGTCGACGATCCCCCGCAGTTCCGCGATCCCGTCTTCGGCATGCCGCTCCCGCTTCTTGCCTTCGAACTGAAAAGGCTTCGTGACGACGGCCACCGTCAACGCCCCGAGCTCCTTCGCGACCTGCGCGACAATGGGAGCGCCTCCCGTGCCGGTCCCGCCGCCGAGGCCGGCCGTGATGAACACCATGTCCTGGTCTTCAAGGACGCTGCGGATCAGGTCGACCGACTCCTCGGCGGCGCGCCTTCCCGTCTCCGGGTCGGCGCCCGCGCCAAGTCCTTTCGTGATACCCACGCCAAGCTGGATCTTCGTCGGTGAGAGCGACGTCTTGAGCGATTGGGCGTCGGTGTTCGCGGCAATGAAATCGACACCAGTTAAGTTGCTCGAAATCATGGTATTGACGGCATTGCAGCCCCCGCCCCCGATTCCGATCACCCTGATGCGTGCCGACCTGTCTCCCTTCCCCTCACACAATTCAAACATCGACTTTACCTCCTTCTAAAAAATGCTCGAGAACCATTTTCTTCCTCTTTTCATGACACCCCTGAACAAGCCGCCCTCGTTTCTCCCGTTAGTTGATGACTGCTTGGCTCCATACAAAACCAACCCAATACCCGTTGCATAAATAGGACTCTTGATCTCGTCAGGACCGGCCACCCCGATCGGAATCCCCCTCCGAACCGGCATATTGAAGATATGCTCCGCAAGCTCGGTGATTCCCTCGAGGATCGCCGTGCCGCCGGTCAGCACGATGCCCGCGGCAAGCCGGTCTTCGAAACCCGATTTTACGATTTCACGGCATACCAGGTTGAGGATCTCTTCCATCCGTGGCTCGATGATGCTGCCCAAGACCTGGCGCGAGACCCTCCTCGGTTCGCGCCCGCCTACGCTCGGGACCTCGATCATCTCGTCCTGAGGGATCATGGGCGTGCAGGCACAGCCGTACCGAATCTTGACTTTTTCCGCCTCTGTGACTGGCGTCCTCAACCCGATTGCTATATCGTTGGTCAGGTAACCACCACCCAGAGGCAGGATCGTCGTATATTTGACGCTGCCTTCGGAGAAGACGGCAATGTCCGTCGTTCCGCCGCCTATGTCCACGAGGGCTACTCCGAGCTCTTTTTCGTCGGCGCTCAAAACCGCTTCGCTCGCCGCGAGCTGCTCCAGCACCACGCCGTTGATGTCCAGGCCCACTCCGTTGACCGACCGAACCACGTTCTGCACGGGGGAAACGGCGCCCGTCACGATGTGAACGTTGACCTCCAGTCGGACGCCAGACATCCCGATGGGGTCCTTGATCCCGTCTTGGTCGTCCACCACGTAATACTGGGGTAGGATATGGAGGACCTCGCGGTCGGCCGGCATGGGAATGGCTTTCGCGGCCTCGATTACCTTCTGCACGTCTGCGTCTTCAACCTCATTGCCTTTGACGACGACCATTCCCTGGTTGTTGAAGCTCTTGATGTGACTGCCCGAGACACCCGCGTACACCCGTCGGATATCGCAATCGCACAGTTTCTCCGCCTCTTCCACGGCTTTTCGGATGGAGTCCATAGTGTTATCGATGTTTACCACGACACCCTTCCTCAAACCCTCCGAAGGAGACGAGCCGATGCCGATGATCTCCACACCGCCGGGCGTCACCTCTCCAACCACTACACAGACCTTTGTCGTCCCGATATCAAGGCCCGCGATTGTTTTTCTCTTTCTTCCCATCATCCCCCCGATAAAAGCTCAAAGGATTTTTTGCTCACAACTTTGACCTGTCTTAAGTCCTAACCTCTTTGCCCCTCGAACCGCCGGTAAGATCATGCTTCTGGACGGTGACCTTGCCCGGGTCGTTGAGGTCGATCGTCAAAAACCCCGGATTTACGTTCCTCCTCGCCAGGTCGGCCAAGACCGACTTCAGCCTCTTCAACTTACCCTCGTAATCGCCGAAGCCTACTCTCAGGCAAAGACCGCTGTCGAGAAAGATGGAAAAACCCAGGACTTCCTCGCCATGTATCTCGGACACGTTTTTGATCTGCGGAAAGCTGTTCGACGCGGACAGAAGGTTGATCAGCTCGATGGACTTACCGATCAACACCGGGTCTTCTTTTCCGCCTTCCCCGCAGCCCGTCAACACGGGCAGGTTGGCTTCTTCTCCCTCGAACTTTTTGAAAATCACCCCTTGACCGTCCATGAAATAGAGGCTATCTTCCCGCTTCACCAGGGCAATGGGCTTCCGTTCCTGGATCTCGATTATAAGACGGTTCGGCAATTCACGGACTACAGAGACTTCCTCCACCCAGGGGTTCATCTTGATCTTGCGGGCGATCCCATCCACATTGAGGGCCAGGATGTTTGTCGCCGGCTTGACGCCCGAGACGAGAAGCAGGTCCTGCTCCGTTGTGTTCGCACAGCCCTTCACTACCGTCTTTTCGAGCCTAAACCAGGGCGACGTAAGGACGAGGTTGTAGGAGAAAATCAGAAGAACCCCCATCACGAGGACCACCGCCCAGAGAAGGAAAACGACGGCCGCTTCACGGAAGATCTTGTTCGACCGTCGCTTCAGTCGATTTTTTCTTATTTCCACCGACTTTTTCCAGCCCGCCCCGGTCCTGGACTTCATGACCGTCCTTCCTCTTCGCCAATGATTTTCACTTCCCTTTCCAGACGTACGCCCGTTTTCTCGAACACCCGGCTCTCGACCAACTCGACCAAGGCGATGACGTCCTTTGCCGTAGCCGCGCCTGTGTTTACGATGAAATTACCGTGTTCGTCCGAAACCATGGCGCCCCCGATCCTCGTGCCCTTCAGGCCGGCCTCGTCTATCAACTTTCCCGCCGGCACCGACGCCGGGTTCTTGAAAACGGAACCGGCGCTACGGTACTGAAGCGGATGCCTGGACTTCCGTATCGCCAGTATCTCTGCGACCCGCGCCCGCACCCGCTCCCGGGACGCCCTGTGGAGAGCGAACTCGGCACCGATGATGACGGCATCCCTCGGGAGGTCGAGGTTACGGTACGCAAAATTCAGTTTCTCCCGTGCGAGAGACTTGATGCCATCGCCGTTGACCAAGGTGACTGCTTTCACCACGTCTTTCATCTCCCGGCCGAAGGCCCCGGCGTTCATCTTCAGCCCCCCACCGACGCTGCCCGGTATCCCCGCACAGAATTCCATCCCGGTCAGCGCCTCATCGACCGCCAGGCCGACGACCTCGGAAAGCGACACACCGGCGCCGACGTCGAGGACGGCCTCGTCGTCACCCCAGCGGAGAGCTTTCCCGCGCAAGTTGCGGAGAGAAACCAAAACCCCCCGGAAACCGCCGTCCCTCACGATCAGGTTGGTACAGTTACCGACGGGGAGAAAGGGAACCCCCGCCGAGCAGAGGAACGTTATGAGCTTCGCCAATTCCCCTGTCGATTCCGGGAAGACGAGGGCGTCGGCCTTCCCGCCCACACCCATGGAGGTGTGCCGGTTCATGGGTTCGTCGAACAACACCGGCCCGGAGACCATGTTTCTCAATTCTTCACGAAAGGTCTTTCTCTCCATAACCGGCTTCGCCCTTGCCCCTTGCTGTTCTCCGCCCACCGCCTATCTCTTCAGATACTCTTCCCCGACCTTCCACACCGTACCAGCACCCTGGGTGATGATGACGTCACCCGGCCTTGCGATCCCTTCGAGACGGTCGACTATTTCACCGAAGTCGGAAATGTAAACGGCATCCCGATGGCCGCCGCCTCTGATCCCCTCGACCAGCCTGGAGGCATGCACCCCGTCGATCTCTTTTTCGCTCGCGGCGTAGATGTCCGTCACGATGAGTACGTCCGCGTCTTTGAAGCATCCGAGGAATTCGTTGAACAGGGCCTTCGTACGGGTATAGCGATGAGGCTGAAACACCACCAGCAGCCTCCCTCCCCATACCTGTTTCGCCGCCGCGAGGGTGGCCAGAATCTCCGTCGGGTGATGGCCGTAGTCGTCAACGACGAGGACGCCGTCTTTTTTACCCTTTATCTCGAACCTCCGCTGAACACCCGCAAATGAAGCGATCCCTTCCAGGATGACGGGGAATTCCAGGTCGAGTTCACGGGCAACGGCTATCGTGGCCATGGAGTTGTACACGTTGTGCAACCCGGGGACGTTCAGCACGACTCGTCCAAGGCGTTCGCCCCTGTACTTGAGCTGGTAGCTCGAGGTTCCATCTCTGAAGAGAACGTCGTCAGCCCGGTAATCGGCAGGTTCTTCTATGCCGTATGTGATGACCCTCCTCTTCACCCGGGGAAGTATCTCCCGCACGTGCTCGTCGTCGAGGCATAGTATTGTCGACCCGTAGAAGGGAACTATATTTGCGAACTGCAGGAAAGCATCCTTTATGTGCTCGATGTCTCGGTAATAGTCCAGGTGTTCGCGGTCGATGTTGGTGATAACGGCGATGGACGGCGAAAGTTTCAGGAAAGAGCCGTCGCTTTCGTCGGCCTCCGCGACGATGACCTCGCCGTTTCCGAGACGGGCATTACTCCCGATGCTCGCGAGCTTCCCGCCGATGACCATCGTGGGGTCGAGGCCGCCATGGGCAAGGACCGTCGACACCATCGAGGTCGTCGTCGTCTTGCCGTGCATCCCCGAGACGGCGATCGAGAATTTCATCTTGAGAAGCTCTGCGAGCATCTCCGCCCGGGGGATGACGGGGATACCTCGCCGGTGCGCCTCTATGACCTCGGGGTTGTCGGCCTTCACGGCCGTCGATGTGACCACTACGTCGGCCCGGCCTACGTGGGTGGCGTCGTGTCCCTTGCAGATCCTGGCGCCCATCTTCGCCAGGCGCTGAGTTATGTCCGATTCGTTCAGGTCCGACCCGGTGACCCGGTAGCCGAGGTTTAGGAGCACCTCGGCGATGCCGCTCATCCCGATGCCGCCGACGCCCACGAAATGTACTTCCCGGACCTTCCGGTACATCAAATCCCTTTCTCTGTTATTCCCCATCTTGCCCCTTTGCTTCCAATTTTAAGAGTGTACAGCCTTGAGCATTTCAATGCAGGCATCTACGATGTCCGCCGCCGCCCTCGGGTTACCGAGTTTCCTCGATTGTTCTTCCATCCTCTTGACTCTTTCCGGGTCGCTGCTCAATCTCCTGATCGTGTCGGCCAGCCTTGCACCGTCGAGGTTTCTCTCCTCAATCATTTCGGCCGCCCCTGCCTCGACGAGAACCTTCGCATTCCCCGTTTGGTGGTCGTTGACGGCATAGGGAAAGGGTATGAAGACGGCTGCCTTTCCGCAGGCCGTGATCTCGGATATCGAGGTAGCACCCGCCCGGCAGATCAGGAGGTCCGCCGACCGGAAGGCCGAGGCCATGTCATGGATGAAAGGGAAAACTTGAGCCTCCATCCCCCCCTCCCGGTAAGCCCTTTCCACGACGACTGCGTCATTCGCACCCGTCTGGTGGATGAACCTGAGACGATCCCTCATGTCCGCGAGCCTCGGCACGGCTTCCATAACGGCCTCGTTGATCCTGTGCGCACCCTGGCTGCCCCCGAAGACCATGACGGTGAAGCGATCGTTTTTTTCGCGACTTGCACATCTCTCCACAAAGCCCGCCCGGATGGGGTTCCCCGTGATCAGGGTCTTTCCCGGCGGAAACCACTTCAGCGACGCGGCGAAGTTCGTGAAGACGCGCCTCGCGACCCTCGCGAGTATCCGGTTCGTGACCCCCGGGATGGCGTTCTGCTCGGCGATGACCGTCGGGATTCCCATCAGGTACGCCGCCACCACGGCCGGCCCGGAGGCGTAGCCGCCGACACCGACGACCAGGTCCGGAGAAAAGGACCGGATGATGCGGGCCGACTGAACGATGCTCCACGGTATCTTAAAGAGCGCCACAACGGCCCTGAAACCCCTGCCCTTCACGCCTTCTATGTCGATCGTCCTGAGTTCGAAACCGATTTCCTTCAGGACTCGTGACTCGATACCTCTCTCAGTCCCTACGAAAAGAACACGGCAGTCCTCTTCACGCCTCAAAAACTCTTCCGCTATCGCCACACCGGGAAAAAGATGCCCGCCGGTACCCCCTCCCGCTATCATCACCTTCATGGCACTCAACCTTCAACTTTCGACCGCCGGCTAATAATTCCCCCGAACTCTCGACCTGTTCGCCTGTATACTCAGTAAAATCCCCACGGCCGCAAGGCTCATCACGAGCGAAGACCCCCCATAACTCATGAAGGGGAGGGCCAACCCTTTGGTCGGAATCAGGCCGACGACGGCGGAGATGTTGATCGAGGCCTCGAGGGCGATAAGCATCGTCAACCCACCGGCGAGCAGCGTCCCAAAAAGGTCAGCCGCCCTGTAGGCGATGACAAATCCCTGAAACACGAGAAGAATGAACAGGGCGATCACAATGGCGACGCCGATGAAACCCGCCTCTTCGGCAACCACGGAGAGAATGAAGTCCGTGTGCGGCTCGGGGAGATAGAATAGCTTCTGCATCCCGTCGCCGAGGCCGACGCCGAAGGGTCCTCCGGACCCGAAAGAAATCCAGGACTGGATGATCTGAAACCCGGTCTTCTTGGCGTCCTTCCAGGGGTCGAGGAAAGCGAGCCACCGTTGCAGGCGGTATGGTTTCATCATCACCATTACTACGGCGCCCGCCAGGAGCGGAACCGTCATCATGGAGAGGTACATGATCCTTGCACCGGCGAGATACAGCATCCCCATTAATATGGTGACGATGATCACCGCCGTCCCGAAATCGGGTTGCAGCAGGACGAGCCCGACGACCGGGGCGACGACGACCAAGGGGACAAGAATACCTCTCTTGAAGTCCTTGATATGCGTGACCGCCTTCGTCAGAAAATGCGCCAGGAAGACGATCACCGCAATCTTGACGAATTCCGTCACCTGGAAGGTAACGAAGCCCAGTCGCATCCAGCGGGACGCACCACCCTTCTTCACTCCGATCGGAGGGATCAGGACGAGGACAAGGAGGATCATAGAAATGACGACTCCGGCGTACGCAACTTTCCGGAGGTCTTCATACTTCATGTTTGAAAGAACGAACATCAAAAGCACACCGACGACGGCATAGAAGAGCTGTTTCTTCAGGAAAAAGTATTCGTCGCCGTACCGCTCCATGGCTACGATTGAGCTCGAGCTGTAGATCATCACAATGCCGAAGGTGACCAGGCCCAGTGTCACGACAAGGACGGCCATGTGAGAACTCTTGTCCATGAGCGGAAATCGGGGAATCTTCACAATTCCTTAACCACCTCCTGAAAAACCCTTCCCCTTTCGGCGTAATCGGAAAATTCGTCGAAGCTAGAACAGCCCGGCGAGAGAAGGACCACGTCCCCCCGCACGGCATGGCTGTATGCGACCTTTACGGCCTCCCTGAGTGTTGACGCGATGTAAACCTTGGTGCATCCACCGACTTTTCTATGGATGGCTTCCCTTGCCTCCCCGAAGATCACCACCTCTTTTACTCGTTCCTTCATGAGGTTCGAGAGGCTTTCAAAATCCCCGCCCTTGTCACGCCCTCCCAAAAGCAGAATGGTCGGTCGGTCGAAGCTCTCCAGGGCGCGCCTCACGGCGCCCACGTTGGTACCCTTGGAATCGTCGTAGAAGGCAACCCCCCTCTTCTCCCCGGCAAATTCGATCCGATGAGAGATACCCTTGAATTCGCCTACGGTGCGAACGACGGCCTCCCGGGAAACCCCGCAGAACCGCGCCGCGATGATGACGGCCATCACGTTCTCTATGTTGTGGACGCCGGACACCCGGACCATGTCTACCGGGTATGACTCCTCCTCCCCCGCTCCGACAAGCCGCAGCACCCGGCCGTCGAGGAACATGCCGGGCGTCGTTTTCGTCTTCGAGCTGAAAAAACGGACATCGGCGCGGACCCGCCCCGCCAGGCCACGAGAGGACGGCTCGTCGGCGTTCAAGACGGCGAGGTCGCCGGACTCCTGGTTCATGAATATCCGCTCCTTCGCAGCCCGGTATTCGCAAAAACTACCATGGTAATCGATATGGTCAGGGGTGGTGTTCAGGAGCACCGCAACCCGGGGCCGGAAAAGTTCGGTGTAGAGGAGCTGGAAACTACTGACCTCCACGACGACTAAGTCCTCTTCCTGCGGCCCGTTCACGTAGCCGATGAGAGGGTCGCCTATGTTCCCCCCCACGAATACCCTTTTTCCGGAGCCCGCGAGTACCTGCCCCAGAAGGGTCACCGTCGTTGTCTTTCCGTTCGTCCCCGTGACGGCAATCATGGGATTCCTCAGGAACCGGAAGGCAAGCTCCACCTCGCTCAGCACCGGGATGCCGCGTTCTGCCGCCGCTGCCAGTATGGCGTTAGTAGGCGGGACGCCGGGTGACGGGACGACGAGGTCGACCCCGGCGAGGGACTCGGGTGCATGGGGTTTCAACTCGCAACGACAGGCAAGCTCACCGAGGGCTTCCCCCAGCCGGGTCACAGGGCGCTCGTCCGTCAGCACCGCCAAGGCGCCACGCGCCATGAGAAATCGCGCGGCGGCGACACCGGTCTTGCCCAACCCGACCACCAGCACCTTTCTACCCATAAGCTCCATCACCATCACCCTTGAACCAACCTTTTAAAACCTGTGGTCGAGCCGTCCTCACCTTATCTTCAACGTGCTTATCGCCAACAGAGCGAGTATCCCGGAGATAATCCAGAATCTCACTATGACCTTGGGTTCCGCCCATCCCTTCAGCTCAAAATGGTGATGGAGAGGGGCCATCCGGAAGATGCGTTTTCCGTTCGATATCTTGAACCACCCCACCTGAAAAATCACCGAGACCGTCTCAAGAACAAAAATCCCGCCGACAACGGCGAGAAGGATTTCCTGCTTGGTCGCCACGGCCAGGGTACCCAGCGCCCCGCCGAGCGACAGGGAGCCCACGTCGCCCATGAACACCTGAGCGGGATAGGCGTTGTACCAGAGGAAACCGAGGCCCGCCCCCGCCATGGCACCGCAAAAGACTGCGAGTTCGCCCGTCCCCGCCACGTAAGGAATCTGCAGATAATTGGCTATCTTGACGTTTCCGGCAAAGTAAGCGAAGAACAGGTAGGTCAAGAAGCAGATGATGGCGGGACCGGTGGCCAGGCCGTCCAGGCCGTCGGTCAGGTTGACGGCATTCGCGGCACCGACAATGATGAAGGTCGCAAGGATGATATACCCCCACCCCAGGTCCGGCAGGATCGTCTTGAAGAAGGGGATCGTGATACTCGAACTGAATCCCGGCTTTAGATAAAGGAGGGTGCTCACAAAAAGGGCGATCGCGATCTCGCCCGCCAACCTTATCTTCCCGGGGATTCCCCTGCTGTTTTTTCTGACGAGCTTACTGTAGTCGTCCATGAACCCGATGATGCCGTAACCGACAGTTACGAGAAGGGCGAACCAAACGTACTCCACCGTCAGGTTCGCCCACAGGAGCGTAGAGGTAACTACTGAAAAGATGATCAAGATACCGCCCATGGTGGGCGTCCCCTGTTTGGCCTGGTGGGAATCAGGCCCGTCGTCGCGGATCGGCTGACTGATGTTCAGAGACTGGAGTTTTCGTATCAGCCACGGACCGAGGAGGAAAACGATCGCCATGGCCGTGATAGTCGCGTAGATCGTCCGGAAGGTGATGTACCGGAAGACATTGAAGGCGGAAAAAACATCATGCAACGGATAGAGGAGATGATAGACCAATGCGTATTACCTCTTCGATACCTCTTCCCCGAAAATCACGCCTTCGCGGTCGGGCGGCGCCTCATGAAGACCGACCGCGTCGACGAGGAAGCTCCCCACTTCGTCAAGCCTCATTTTCCTCGAACCTTTTACCAGGACCCAGTCACACTTTTGCAGACTGCCCTTAAGTTTGTCTACTATCTCCCCCGGGTCTTCCATGAAAAGGATACGCTCCCTCGGCAGTCCCCTTTCCATCGCCCCGGAAGCCACGGCCCGGGAATAGGTTCCCTTCAGGATGAGTGTGTCCACACCGGTCTCAGCGGCAATCCTACCGATTTCTACGTGCAGGTTCTCCGCCTCCTCTCCAAGCTCCAGCATGTCGCCGAGAACGGCAATGCCCCGATGCGCCCCTTTCAGGTCCCGAAGCGTTTTCAAGGCCTCGCTCACCGACACCGGGTTGGCGTTGTAGCTGTCGTCGACCAGGAAGGCCTCGTTCTTCAGCCTCCTGACCGTCATCCTGCCGCCCAGGGGCTCAAAAGACTCCAACCCCCGACAGATGGAATCCATGCTTTCCCCCAGGACCCAAGAGGCCGCGGCGGCGGCAAGGGCGTTCCTCACGTTGTGCCCGCCGACGACGGGGAGGCGGACATCCTTCTCGAGTTCGCCGATCCGTAAGGTGAACCGGACGCCTTCACTGCCGCGGCTGGTGACCCGGCCGGCCTTCACGTAGGCCTCTTCACCGACGCCGAAAGTGATCCGTTCGCCGTCCCATGCCCGCGCAAGAACTCTCACGTTTTCGTCGTCACAATTGATGACGGCCATGCCTTTGTTTGCCATCACCCGGAAAAGATCACCCTTCTCCTCCCGCACGGCTTCAAGGGAACCAAAACCTTGGAGATGCGCTGGCCCGATGTTGGTGATCACGCCCACATCTGGCGCGGCGATCTCCGTCAGGCGTCCGATCTCCCCTTTTCTGTTGGTGCCCATCTCCAGGACGACGGCCTCGTGAGAACGCCTCATCTCGAAGATTGCCAGAGGAAGCCCGACGAGGTTGTTGAAATTTCCCGGACTCTTGAGAACGGTACGACCGTCTCCAAGGATACCCGCGATCATCTCTTTCGTCGTCGTTTTCCCTGAGCTGCCCGTAATGGCTACGACCGGCACGGTGAAGAGCCCCCTCCAGAAATGGGCGATGTCCCCGAGCGCCCGCAGTGTGTCCTCGACAAGGATAACCACGGTGTCGCCGACCCCGCTGAGCCTGTCTTCCTTTCCCCTCTGTAAGAGAAGCCCAGACGCACCGGCTTCGACGGCCTCCTTCAAAAAATCGTGGCCGTCAAACTTTTCGCCCACGAGGGGGATGAAGAGGTTTCCTCCGGAAAGTTTCCGTGTATCCGTAGCAAGGCCATAAAATACCCCCCCCGCCTCGCCCTTCAGCAGGTGCCCGTCCGTAGCCATCAGGACATCCTCGACCCTCAGGACGAGGGAAACCTGCTCGTTCAAAGCCTCTCACCGCCTCCTTGCAGCCAAAGCTTCCCTCACGACTTCTCTGTCGTCGAAGGGAATCGTCCGGTCTCCGATTATCTGATAAGTCTCATGACCCTTGCCGGCGATGAGGACTATGTCGTCCCGCCGTGCCAGCCTGACGGCGAATTCAATGGCGTCCCTGCGGTCAGGAATGACCAGGTATCCCCTGTCGAAGTTCCTCCCTAGGGCGTCCTTTTCCAGTTTTCTGGCGGCACCCGAGTTGATCCCCTTCTCTATCTCCCGGATGATCTCCAGGGGGTCTTCCGATCGGGGGTTATCGGACGTCAGGATAGTGATCTCGCTCAAAGCAACCGCCGCCTTACCCATGAGCGGCCTCTTCTGCCGGTCCCGGTCGCCGCCGCAACCGAAGACCGTGATGAGCCGCCCTTCTTTGAAGGGGGAGAGATTTTCCAGGACCGCCCTCAGTGCGGCCTCCTTATGGGCGTAATCGACAAACACGGAGGGGTCACCGTCATCACCCACCTTCTCGAGCCTGCCGGGGATTCCGGTCGCCTTCCTGATGCCGGCCTCAACGGCTTCCGTCGGTACATCCAAGGCATAAGAGGCGGCAACCGCGGCGAGGATATTGGACAGGTTGAACCGGCCGATCATCCCTGAACGGATCATGACCCGGCCCGCCGGCGTTTTCGCCGCAGCCCTGATCCCCTCAAGGGAAAATGAGGCATCTTCACAGGTAACATCGGCCGCCGGATCCATGCCGAAGGTTACTGCCTCTGCACCAACCTCCCCGAGGAGCCTTTTCCCCCAGGGATCGTCCACATTCACGACCATCCTCCATCTCCGGTTTCCCTTGCGGCCGTCAAGCAGTGTGTCGAACAACCTTCTCTTCGCCAGGAAATATTCTTCCATCGTCTTGTGGTAATCCATGTGTTCGGAAGAGAGGTTCGTGAAGACACCGATGTCGAATTCGCAGTCGTCTACCCGGTGCTGAGCGAGGGCGTGGGAGGAGACCTCCATGACCACGTTCTGAACGCCACTGTCCGCCATCTCCCGGAGAATCCTCTGGAGGTCCAGGGATTCCGGCGTTGTGTTGGGGGCGGGCATCGTCTTACCGCCGAAGCGGTAATTGACAGTCCCCAAGACCCCGACGCTGGAACCGGCCTCCCTGAATATCGATTCCAGAAGAAAGGTCAAGGTCGTCTTACCGCTCGTCCCGGTAACCCCCACTACGCAGAGGCTGCCCGAGGGGTTGCGAAAGAATCTCCGTCCGAGTAGGCCCAAGGTACGACGACTGTCGCGGACCCGGACCGCGGCCACCCCTGCGGGAACCGCCACCTCTTTCTCCAAAACGACGGCCGCCGCACCATTACACACAGCCTGCCCGATGTAGTCATGGCCGTCGTGTTTGAGTCCCGAAACCGCCACGAAGAGCGAACCTTCGCGGCATCTTCGGGAATCATAGCAGATGTCAAC
The DNA here is from genome assembly GCA_964597995.1 of uncultured Syntrophaceae bacterium. Lineage (GTDB taxonomy): Bacteria > Desulfobacterota > Syntrophia > Syntrophales > UBA4778 > UBA2207. The sequence continues at coordinate 25,727 of CAZRAC010000009.1, forward strand.
GACGTCAAGTCCCCGGTCGCCTTTCACGGCCACGATGTCCAGGCCACGTATGAGTTCCGTCAACTTCATCAGTATCCCGTGCTGAACCGGACAGTGCAGACCGGGTTCTCCAGTAGGGTCGTACCCGGCGCCGGCTCCTGACTCACTGCCCAACCGCTCCCGATCACTTTCAGTTGGATCCCCCTCTTCCGGGAAACTTCCAGTGCCTTTTTCAGAGTCATGCCGGTAAAATCAGGGGTCAGGGCTTCTTCAGAAGACATCGTCGCCGGTGTCGCCGCCGTAACGACGGCCGCTTCAGCGGCAACGAGTTTCAGGCCGCCGCCCTGAAGTTGCTCTTCCCTCTCTTCAATCATGATCTGTCCTTCTCCTGGGCGAGAGTCATAACATCTCAGAATCTGCTCGCCGATGCTCTTGAATACAGGAGCCGCCGCAACGCCACCCCACTTATCCCTCTGCGGCTCGTCGAGGGTTACCAGGATGGTCACCCGTGCATCTTCCGCCGGGAGGAAGCCAAGAAAAGACGTCCTTACCCGCGCCGAGGAATACCGGCCCGTGCTGAAATCGAATTTCTGCGATGTCCCCGTCTTTCCGGCGACGGTGACGTCCGTCAAGCGCGCCCGTTTACCCGTACCGTCATCGGCTCCCACGACGTCCGTCAGGATTGAAATCATCCTCTTGGCCGTGGATGTCGAGATGACCCGCCTCACCGTAGCAGGTTTATACTCCTCGACCGCATTTCCGTTCGGGTCCGTGACCGCGCGGACGATGTAAGGCTTCATAAGGACCCCGCCGTTGGCAATGGCCGACATAGCGGTGATCAACTGGATGGCCGTTACGGAGACACCCTGACCGAAGGCGATGGTGGCGGCATCGACGTTAGTCCAACGCTCGTAAGGCCTCAAAAGTCCTGATATTTCACCGGGAAGGTCGATTCCCGTCTTGGCGCCGAACCCGAATTCCCTTATATACCGGTAGAATTTCTCCTTCGTCAGCCTCTGGCTGACCTTCACCGAGCCTATGTTGCTCGAATACTTGATGACTTCCCTCAGCGTAAGGTGCCCGTATCTTTTCCGTTGCGCCTCGTGGATCGTTCGGTTTGCGATATGGTAAGCGCCGTTCTCACAGTAAAAAGTATCCGTCTCCTTTACTACACCCTCCTCGAGGGCCGCTGCCGCTACGAAGGGCTTGAATATCGAACCGGGGTCAAAACAATCGGCAATGGCCTTGTTTTTCATCACCTCGTTGCGGCCCCGGAAAAAGGTATTGGGGTTGAAGCCGGGCTCACTCACCAGTGCCAGGATTGCCCCCGTCCGGGGGTCCATCACGATCGCCATTCCGCCTTTAGCGCCGGTCCTTTTGATCGCCTCCTTCAGATGCAATTCCACAAGATATTGGATTCGACTGTCGATTGTCAACCATATATTGTATCCCTTGTCCGGTTTTTCCGAGACAAGGCTTTCCTTGAGATATAGGCGCTTGCCTTTCGCGTCCCGAGCCCAGACCATCTTGTCGGACTGGCACTTGAGGTACTGATCATACTTCAGTTCTATGCCCTCCAGGCCTTCTGCATCCCTTCCTACAAAGCCAATCAGCGGTCCTGCGAGTTCCCTGTTCGGGTAGAAACGCTTCGGTTCCTTGACCAGGTAGACCCCCTCGATTTTCGCGTCCCGGACTCTCTGGGCAAGCTCGGGCGACACCTGCCGGGACAACCAGCAGAAGTATTTAGAATTCAAAAGCTTATTGCGAATGGCTTTCGCATCTTCACCCAGGAGTGGGGCCAGTTGCTGGGCGCATCTTTCTTGGTCTGCGATTTTGGAGGGGTCCGCATAGACCGAGTCCATGAGAATGCTCGCCGCGAGCTTTTCTCCGTTTCTATCGAGAATCAGGCCTCTTTCGGGGATGAGAGGAAGGGCCTTCATGTGCTGTTTCTGCGCCAGCCCTTTGAGGGCCTTGCCGGCGACGATCTGCAGTTGAAAGGCCCTCGTGATCAAGAGAAGGAAAAAAACGACGAAGAAAACGAGTAGTGTGATGACCCGGAATCTCAACCACTTTTTCGATTTTCTGGTCATTTCAAGAAGATCACCTGATCTCTTTCGGGGTACGTCATCCCGAGCCTTTCCCTGGCCACCCTTTCAAGGTGCTGGGGCGACTTGAGAAATGCGATTTCGACCTTCAGTTTTCTGTTTTCCTCCAACAGGCTTTCCCTGAGGCTCATCTCTTTGGCTATCTGATACTTGAGCTCCGTGGTACGGACATGAGACCAGACGAAGAGGAGGCTTGCGGCCAGCAGGACGGCGACTACGGCGATCAGGGAAGAATACTTAACCCGCGTACCCTCCCTGTCCCCGAAGTAAATCTTCTGTTTTAGCGTTCGCGTCAGTATCGTCAATTCTGTATCCTCTCGGCAGCCCTGAGTTTTGCGCTCCTCGCCCTTGGGTTGGCGGTGACTTCGGCCTCGTCCGGGACCACAGGCTTCCGCGTCAACACGCGCAGACGCGCCTCGCCGCCACAGGTACAGCGGGGGAAATCCGGCGGACAGAGGCAGCCCTTCTCCCAAGAGCGGAAAAAGGTCTTAACCATCCGGTCCTCCAAAGAATGAAAAGAGATGATGACAACCCGTCCCCCTTCCTTCAGGAGCTCCGTCGAAGACCGGATGGCCCTGTGAAGGTTCGTGAGCTCATCGTTCACGGCGATGCGCAGGGCCTGGAATGTCCGGGTCGCCGGGTTGATCCTCCCGTACCTCATCGAAATAGGCACGGCGGAAGAGACTATACCGGCAAGCTCCCGGGTCGTCATTATCGGGGCTTTTCGGCGCCTCGCCACTACAGCCTTTGCGATCCTGCCCGCCATGACGTCCTCTCCGTAATCCCTGATGACTTTTCTCAGCTCCTGTTCCGAAAGGCGGTTGACAAGGTCGGCCGCCGTGACACCCTGAGTCCTGTCCATCCGCATGTCCAGGGGTGCATCCGCTGTAAAGCTGAATCCCCTTTCCGCCGTGTCAAGCTGGTGCGAGGAAACTCCCAGGTCAAGCAGAATCCCGTCGACCTTCTCGACTCCAAGGTCCGACAGGATGATTTTCATGTCGGCAAAATTGCCCTTGCGAAGGACCTTCCTCGTCCCGAAATTCTTCAGCCGCTCTTCCGCTTCGGCCAGGGCTTCGTCATCCAAGTCGATGCCGATGAGCCTTCCGTCGGGGGCCGTTGCCTCCAGGATAGCCGCTGCATGTCCGCCGCCGCCGACGGTACCATCCACATAGACACCGCCGGGCCTGCAGGCGAGGAAACGAAGGACCCCTGCGACCATGACGGGCTGATGATAGGAGGAAGAAAACATGGAAGACCCCGGCTCTATTCAGCGAGCGGCCGATCAGATGCCAAGGTCAGCCATGTACTCGCCGAACTTGTCCATGTCTATTTTTGAAGGATCTGTCGCCGCCTCAAAACGTTCTTTGTCCCAGATTTCGATTACCTTGCCCATCCCGGCAAGAACGACGTCTTTCTCGAGTTTGGCGAATTCCCTGAGGGGCGGGGGGATGAGGATCCTTCCCTGGCTGTCGAAAGTGCAGTCGACGGCACCGGACATGAAAAAACGCTGGAAGGCCCTGACTTCTTTTCGCAGGAGCGACTGATGGATGACTTTTTCTTCGAGAATCCGCCACTCGTCATAGGGGAAAACCATAAGGTAGCCGTCCCAGTTGGTAATCACCAGCCTGTTGTCATACTTTTCTGCGAAGACCTCACGGAGCTTTGCCGGGAAGATGATCCTACCCTTGGAGTCGATGGTATGGTGATAATGTCCCCGGAACACTTCCACCTATTATCCCCCACAATTATCCACTTTGCCCCACCATTTGAATGAACCATAGAGAAAGGCGTATCCTTTGTCAAGAAAAAAATTGCTTTTAATCTTTCCTGGTTATGTATTTTGAGACGGCTCGATTGTGGCTCCTCAGGTCTGAGGAAAATTGGTGAGACCCGTCGTTACGCGAAACGAAATAGATGTAATCGACGGGCGCAGGGTAGAGGGCTGCCATCACGGACTCGAGCCCGGGGCTGGCGATGGGTCCCGGCGGCAATCCATTGATAACATAAGTATTGTAGGGTGACTTTCGCCTCAAGTGGCTTTTCTTGATCGGGCCCTCAAAGTCAGCGAGCCCGTAAACGGCCGTTGGGTCGCACTGCAGTTTCATGCCCTTTTGCAGGCGATTGTGAAAAACGGCCGATATCAATGCCCTTTCGCTCTTCAGCTTGGCCTCTTTTTCGATCAGTGATGCCAATGTCAGCAACTGGTTCGGTGTCAGGCCGAGGGACATCGCCCGCTTTTTCATTTCTGGGGTTACCTTCTCTTCGAAACGGCGTACCATCATCTTGATGATCTCCTCTTCGCCCATCTTCCGGTTAAATACGTAAGTATCGGGAAAAAGGTAACCTTCAAGGCTCCCTGCGGTTATTCCGAGAGAGGCAAGGAATTCCGGGTCCTTGGCGAGTCTCAGGAAGACATCCTTCTTCACAAGCTTGTCTTCAGCCAGGCGGTCCGCGATCTTTCGGAGGTCGTAACCCTCAGGAATGGATACGGTGTATTCGACGACCTCGCCCATAATGAGCTTGTCCAGGATGTTCGCGGGGGACATGGCCGTGCTGAGTTCATACTCCCCGGCACGAACACGATACTGGGCGTTCTTCAGCCTGGCCAAGAGGTGGAAAAGGGTTCGGTGCTTTATGAGGCCGGCGTCGCTGAGTATGGAGGCTGCTGCTGTGAAACTTGCTCCTTTCGGGATTTCGACGGTAACCCGGACATCATTATGGTCTATCGGACTGCGTATGCAGACAAGGAAAGCGGCGACCAGGAACATCGCCGCAGCGACAAAGCTCATCATAATCGGAAATTTCCTTTCATTGAACGCCTTGATCATTTCCATGACGGGTCTTCAACCTCCTCGTTCATCGTATTTTGCCTTCTTAGGTGACTCAGATAATCCCGCAGAATGACGCAGGCGGCGATTTTATCCACCACCGCTTTCCTCTTTCTTCCCTTCACGAGGGCTTCTGTCAGTACCTCTTCCGCTTCCCATGTCGAAAGTCCCTCATCCCACCGCTCCACCGGAACGGCAAGGGTCTTCTCGAGGACACCTATAAACCTGTCCACTTTCTCACACTGGATTCCCCTCGTCCCGTCGAGCCGTAGCGGGTAGCCGACGACGACCCGGTCCACATTGTAGGCCTCGACTACTTTCGTTATCTCCCCCATGTCCTGCTGCAGGTTCTTGCGGATCAGCGTAGTGAGACCTTGAGCCGTAATCCCCAGTTCGTCGGAGACCGCAACCCCGATCCTCCTTTCGCCGTAGTCAAGGGCCAGTATTCTCATAAGATGATGTTAAAGAGTAACACGTATGAAACGCCCTTGACAACGATTTTTCGCCACAGAGAGCCCGTTGTCTGTTTTTTCTTGTGTGAATTTAATGATTTTGCTATCCTCACCGTGACACAAAAGAGGTCCGCTAAAGGAACCAAAAAGGCGGCTTTTCCCGTTTTTGGGACCGAATTCAGGGTTACGAGCAAGGAAGCAGGTCGAGGAAGCAGGAGGTGAAAAATATCGTTCTCGGCACCGCCGGTCACGTGGATCACGGAAAGACCGCCCTTATCAAGGCCTTGACCGGGGTCGACACGGACAGGCTGAAAGAGGAGAAGGAGCGGGGGATAACGATCGAACTCGGTTTCGCCGCCCTCACGCTGCCGAATGGACGGCGCATCGGCATAGTGGACGTACCGGGCCACGAACGGTTCGTCAAGAACATGGTGGCTGGCGCCGGGGGTATCGACATGGTCCTTCTCGTCATAGCAGCCGACGAAGGCGTCATGCCCCAGACCAGGGAGCACCTGGATATCTGCACTCTCTTGGGTGTGAAAGAGGGCCTCGTTGCCCTGACCAAGGTCGACCTAGTCGACGACGAATGGCTATCCATGGTCGAGGAGGACGTCCGTGAATTCTTGGGGGGTACTTTTCTTCACGATGCCCCCATCGTCCCGGTGTCCACTGTGGCAAACAAGGGACTCGCCGAACTTTTGTCCGCCATAGAGGAAAGGGCCTCCCGGGTCGAAGAATCCGCCGACACGGATATTTTTAGACTCCCCATCGACAGGGTCTTCACGATGAAGGGCTTCGGAACTGTGGTCACGGGGACGATCATGTCCGGGAAAGTGAGGGTCGGAGAGGCAGTAGAGGTCTATCCCGGGAGAAAAAAGGCGCGGGTCCGGGGTCTCCAGGTCCACAATGCGGCAGTGGAGGAAGCGACATCGGGACAGCGTACAGCTGTAAACATACAGGGAATCGACAGAGACGCGATCGAGAGGGGGGATGTCCTAGGCCACCCCGACACCCTTGAACCCTCCACCCGGTTCGACGTCTTCTTCGAATACCTTCCCTCGGCGCCGAGGCGCCTGAAAAACAGGACCCTTGTGAGGTTTCACGCGGGGACGAGCGAGACGATCGCCCGTGTCATACTCCTCGACCGGGACGACGTCGGGCCCGGAGAGAAGTGTTTCGCCCAGGTCGTGCCTGAATCTCCCGTCATTGCCATGGCGAGAGACCGATTTGTTGCGAGGAGTTATTCCCCCGTAAGGACTGTCGGCGGAGGAGAAATCCTCGACCCCTCGCCCCGCAAGCACAAACGAGGCCAACCAGGTGTTCTGGAGGAGATGAGAACGCTTCTCGAGGGAAGTGAATACGAGAGAACGGCGAACATCATCCGGCGGGCCGGCCTGCAAGGCATAACCGTCCCCTCCCTTTCGGTCAGAACGGGTATCAGCCCGGCAGGTATTGAAAAAATCCTGCGGGAGATGTATTCAAGGAAGGAAGCCGTTCTCTGGGATAAGGAGACGCAACGCATCGTTTCATTCCCCTTGTACTCGAAGCTTCAGGAAAAGGTTGTCGCGGAAACCGGAAGCTACCATAAACGGTCTCCCCTAAGGGCGGGGGTTTCAAAGGAAGAGCTACGGATGACCGTCGGTGGTTTTATCGACCCTAAGCTGTTCAACAAGGCCCTCCAAGACCTGGAAAAAACAGGAAAGATAACTGTCGAGAAAGAGAGCGTCCGTCTTCCCACCCATCGGGTCAGCCTCCAGGGAGACCTTGCAGAGGCCCGGGATGTGATCAGCGAAATATGCCTTCAGGCCGGACTAGCGCCCCCGACGGGAAAGGAGATCCTGGAAAGAATGGCCGGCCGATTCCCCGATGCAGACAAGGTTCTGGAAGTCATGCTCGATGAAGGGATACTGGTCAAGGTAGGGGATGACCTCTACTTTCACCGCGACACCGTCGGGAAACTAAGGGAGGACTACAGGCATCTCCTACTCAAGGAAGGCAAATCGACGCCCACGTCCTTCAAAGACCTGACAGGTCTGTCGCGAAAGTTCATCATCCCGCTGATGGAGTACTTCGACGCAACGAAACTCACCATCAGGGTCGGAGATCACCGGGTCCTGCGGGATCGGCAAGGCAAGTGAGGCGAATATGCGGGCGGCAATGGAAAAGGGGGCGGTCAAATTTTTCAACACCGGGGAACTGGAGAACCTTCCCGCAGATATCGTGTGTGAGGTGCCGCTCAGCCTGTATCTCAACGGAGGGAGAATCTCCACTATCGCCTGCACGGGTCTGCACCTGCGCGAGTTGGCCGTGGGTTTCCTCCGTTCCGAGGGTCTCCTCGTCTCACGGGACGAGATAAAGGATATCCTAGTCGTTGAAGGGCCCGAGCCCGCTGTTTACGTATACACCTTTGAAAGAATGCCACCAGGAGGAGAAACGAATTACATCGGCTCGGGCGGCGCCAGGGGAAGGAACGGGACCGGAACCGGCCTCAAGCCCTTCGAAGGGGTTTCCTTGAGACTCAGCCCCCAAAACATCCTCGACCTCATGGAAGAGCTCCAACAGGCCTCGGTCATCCACGAGGCGACGCGGGGTACGCACTGCTCTGGGTTGGCCGCTTCGCTGGGTATGATTCTCACGAGAGAGGATATCGGCCGGCACAACACCATAGATATGATAGGCGGCCATATGCTCCTGGAAGGCATGGAAGGCTCAGACATGGTCATCGTCACAACGGGCCGCGTTTCCTCCGAGATCGTAACCAAGGTGAGGGCGATGGGTGTCCCGGTCATCGTCTCACATTCGGCGCCCACAACAAGGGCGATCGTCATTTGCAGAGAACTCGCCATGACCCTCGTCGGCTGCGTGAGGGGCGGAACGTTCAGGGTTTATACGGGGTTTGAATAAGGAGGTTTCAAGGAGCCCGGAATGAAAAAAATATACGTCAAAGACATAAAGGCCGGGGACAAGGTCACCGACACCTTCCTCGCCGTCGAAAAGAACCTGGCCTTTTCCCAGAAAGGATCTCCTTATCTCAATGTACGTCTGAGGGACAGGACAGGAGACATCGAAGGGCGGGTCTGGGAGAGGGCTACCGACATTAACAAGTTGTTCAAGAAGGGCGACGTCGTTCAGGTCAATTCCAGGGCGGCTAGCTATAAGAGCGCCCTGCAGCTTTCCATCCTGGACATCCGTAAGACGGACGGGGAGGAAGTTGACCTGCGGGATTATGCCCCCGTCTCGCGCTTCGCCGTCGAGGACATGCTCGGTGAACTTTTCCACTACATCGAAGGGGTCAAGAATCCCCACCTCAGGGGACTCCTCGACGCTTTTTTTCAGGACGAGCATGTGGTCGAGAGGTTCAAGCTTGCCCCCGCTGCAAAGGGGTTTCATCATGTCTATCTCGGCGGTCTTCTCGAACACACGGTCTCCGTGCTGAAACTGCTCGACCTGGTGTCGACCCACTACGACAACATCGACCGCGACCTCCTCATCGCCGGCGGTATCCTGCATGACATCGGCAAGATCGCCGAACTCTCGTCGGGTCCGGTCTTTGAGTACACCGACACAGGCCGCCTGATCGGCCATATCGTCCTCGGCGTGGAGATGTTGGACGCCAAGGTCGCAACCCTCGACAACTTCCCCGAGCAGCTCGCCATGGAACTGCGGCACATAATCCTGAGTCACCACGGCATCCTGGAGTACGGGTCACCGAAGAGGCCGAAGACTCTTGAGGCCCTTGTCATCCATTACATCGATGACCTCGACGCCAAGGTCAACGCCTTTCAGGGATTCATCGACAATGCCGACGAGGACTCCGACTGGACGCCGTTCCACCGTCTCTTCGAGCGTTTTATATACAAGGGCAAACAACAGAATGAAGGGTAGAATGATAGAGAAGAAATGCAGGCCGGAATTGACGACTGCGTTACCGGGAAGGGCGTTCTCCGAAGATGCCCCGTCCGACCCTGACGATGGTAGAGCCTTCCTCTACGGCGACCCGATAATCGCCCGTCATCCCCATGGAAAGCTCTTCCATCAGGACGTTCCCGATTTTTTCGTCGATAACCCTATCCTTGAGCTCCCGTAGGGCGGCGAAGTAAGGCCTCGCCTCTTCCGGGTCATCAAACCAGGGCGGCATGGTCATCAAACCGCGCACTGAGAGGTTCTCAAGTTTCGCTATATCCCTGACGAGGGCGAGGGCCTCGTCTTTTTTTACACCGCCCTTTGTCGCCTCCCCGCTCAGATTCACCTCGACCAGGATCTTCGCGACCGAACCGGCCGCCCCAGCCCGCCTGTCTATTTCCTGGGCCAGGCTTAACCGGTCGACCGAATGAATCATGTCGAAGATTTTTAGGGCGTACTTAGCCTTATTGGACTGGAGGTAACCGATGAGATGCCATTCGACTCCCCTCCTACCGAGCTTCTCTACCTTCCTCTTTCCTTCCTGGACGTAATTTTCGCCGATGATGTCTACGCCCGCTTCGATAGCCTCCAGTATGCGGTCGTCCTCCACGGTCTTGGTAACGGCCATCAATCTGACCTCGGAGGGATTCCGTCCGGCCTTTACGGCTGCATCCTCGATGACGTCACGAACCCTGCGTATGTTTTCTGCGACCGAGGACATGTCTAACAGACCTTCGCCGCTCCCACTGTCTTCAGCGCCTCCATGACTTCACAGAGCGGGAGACCGACGACGTTTGTGTATGACCCCCTGATCTCCTTGATGAGAGAGGCTCCCTTCCCCTGGGCGGCATAACCGCCGGCCTTGTCGTAGGGCTCGTCCGTGCCGGCGTACCACTCGATCTCGTCGGGCGTCAGTTTCTTGAAGACGACGACGGATTCAACGGCCTCCGTGGCGGCTGTCGCGCCGCCATCTTTCAGCAACGTGAACCCCGTGACGACCCGGTGTTCCCGGCCGCTTAACTTGCCGAGCATGGCCTTGGCTTCCCGCTTCGTCCCCGGCTTTCCCAAGACTTCCCCGTTTACGAGGACGATGGTGTCGGCTCCTAGGACCCATGCCTCGGGATGCGCCCCCGCGACTGCCCGGGCCTTTTCCCTTGACAGCCGCAAGACGTGTTCATAGGGCGTTTCTCCGTCCCGGAAGGACTCGTCGATGCCGGCGGGGATCACTTCAAAGTCCAGCCCCGCCATCTCAAGGAGTTCTTTTCTACGCGGCGAGGCTGACGCAAGAATCAACCCGGTCTTCATTCGGTCTTTTTCTTGCCTTTTGGCGCCTCTGGTTTCTTCTTTTCCTTCTCCGTCTTCACCGCCGGAGACTCCTTGTCTTTAACGGGCAGAGCGGTTTCGGACGCACCGCAGGGCATCGCTATCCCCCACCAACCTTCCTGCGCCGACCGCCTCGCCGTTTCCGCATCGCATTTCTTATAGCCGCCCATGCTGTAAAACATGTGCCCCCAATTCTTGTACATCGAGCTGTGGTCCCAAAACTCCGATTCCTTGGCCAACTGGCCGCACCCGACCAGGCCCAGTCCGAACGACAACAAAATCAGCCAACGGTATAACTGTTTCATCGCCAGCCCTCCTCGATTTAATGCCGTCTGTGACGGCTGCATGAACAAAAACGGGCGACTTTCCCTGCCGGAGTCGCCCGGAAGACTTCGAACAGTCTCGCCTCAGGATTTATTCGGCCTCGCCCGCTGCGGGCGAAGCTTCCCCTTTGTCCGTCACTGTGCCTTCCGGTGATGCTTTCACTTCCCTGGCACTTTCTGCCGCCGGTGCCTTCTTTCCACCGTAATCCGTCACATACCAACCTGTTCCCTTGAGATGAAAAGTGGTCAGGGATATGAGCCTCTTGACAGGACCTTGGCAGAACCGGCATGTCTTTACCGGCGCCTCGGTTATTCCCTGGAAGACTTCGAATTCCTTACCGCATTTATCACACCTGTATTCGTATATAGGCATCGCACATACCTCCCAAAAATGATCGGTAAACTTCCTTAAGATTCATTGAAATAAAGGGCGTCGATTTTGTACTTACTACTGAAACAATCCATGACCAGCGTCATATCGGTATCGGCGGCGGGCTTTAGAATTTCTCTCGTGATCGAGTCGACTCTTTGCTCTTCCACTATCTTAGCCTCCGTCGAGACATCAAATTCACTGTATCCCCGGTTGAAACGGATGATATGGACGAGCTCGTGGGTGGCGATATAAAGCATCAGGGGCGCCAACTTGATGAAAGACCGTGCCCGCTTAACCGCGTCCAGTATCCTGTCATCCTGAAGACATATCCGGTAGAAATGGAAGTTAGAAGGATCCTTCTCGTCCGCGGCCTTCTGATAATAATACTTGCAAAGATGCGCAAAGGCGCTGTCGGTCAATTCATGCCTCTGAAGGGTCGCCAGCGTTCCCACTTCATAGCGGTTGGCCCTTACCTCGTCCGGACTCAACCTAAAAAAGCGGCCGACCAACTCCTCTGCGCAGCCGAACAACTTGTTAACGCCGGATATCTGGGACATCGAGAAAGGCATCGCCAACCTCATCTCAACTATTTCATAGCCCTTCAGTCCATCAAAAGTATAATCATCCTTCAGGGTTTGTCAACGCCAAACATCAAAGTCAAAGGCTTTTCGGCATCTGATCAGTACACTAGCGATATCGCCGCTCCGGCGGAAAACCTCTCCGAATACTGTCCTTCTACATTCAGACGGAATCCCTTGGCAATGGGCACGTCGATTCCCATGAAGCCCCCCACGTTTGTCTTGTTCCGAAGAGTCGTATCCCCGTTAGCAAGCTGGATCCCGGAAATGACCGGAGCTGGAGAAACCTGGACCTCGGCATAGTAGACGTAAGGACCGGCATACAGTTTTGTGTCCCGCCACAGCGTGGCTTGAAACCCGATGCCGAAATTGACATCCCATAGGTCCGTCATGCGGAGTTCCATGGTGTAAGGAGCCCCGCCCGTCGTCCCGGAAACGTTGTCGTCGGCGTCACGGAAGAAATAAGTACCTTGCACGAAGGCCCCAATGCCAAAGATTTCATTGAAAGGATAAAACCCCTTTGCCCCTAAGGTACCGAAAAACTTCCAGTTATCTTCGAAATCGCTCTTTGAACTTGTCGTCGAAGGGCGGGTGGAGCTCAAAGCATCATCTATCTCTATGGATGACACTCCAATCCGGCCGTACACCTCCCACGTTTTCCCTGCTCCATAAGCGACCTCAGAATAGACTTGATTCTGTTTGATAACATGGTCCGTATCATTACTGAACTTATCCTCGTGGTACCAGTAGCCAACAGCTGTCCGAATACCGCCGGAGTCTTTTGTAAGAGGTTGGGGTGGCCCGAAGGGCCCACCTGCGTCAGCCGTACCACAAAGAACGACCATCATGAATATCAATAAGATTATTGCGCCAGGATTTATTTTCGCCATGAACCCACTCGATTCTACTGGAACATCCGCTGCGCTGGTTTTACCTCGACCGGTGCGGGAGCTTCTCTCTTTTCCTTTTTCTTCACCATATTCTGTCGATACTGAGCATAGGCGTTTCGGAGCGCCACGTAGGGGTCGATGGCCGCCTCTTTCAACGCCTCGTAGTCACCGATCCTCAAAGAAGCGCTGTTTACGCCCTCGTATGCCCTCACCGACGGCCCGACATACCAGGGATCGGCGTAAGTAAAGGGGTACTGGAAGTATTCACCGGCGATGTCGACCGTATCGCGCAAACTGGACGGCCCTAAGACAGGCCAGACGATGTAGAAGCCATGCCCCAATCCATAGATTCCAAGGGTTTGACCGATGTCGGCATCTTGCCTCTGTAGGTCAAGCTCCTTGTTCGCGGCAGGGTCGAGCAGTCCCCCCACGCCCCATACGGTGTTCACCACAAAGCGGCCGAGTTCAGTCGCTGCACCGCCAAAATCCGCCTGGAACAGGCAACTGACGAAGCGTTTCGGGAACCCGAGGTTGGTGAAGAAATTCTTCACGCTGGTCCGGCCACTTTCGGGAACTACCTTCTTATAACCTTGCGCCACTGGTTTCACGACCCAGAAATACAGCCTGTCATTGAACTGGAACATCGCCCGGTTGAAAGGCTCCAAGGGGTCGGCGATGGAGATTTCGCCCATAACCTCCTCTTCATCCTCTTCCTCTTCATCGATTGCCTCCTCATCGGGGCTTTCCCCAACCACTGCGCTCGCGCGCACATCCCCGATACCCACCTTATTTTCTTGGACGCTCGATGAAGCAGCAATCACCGAACGAGCTTGACCGGACACCATGGCCTCGTGCGTTGTCGGGGCAACGTCGGCGCCGTGAGAGTAACCTGCCCACATAAGGGCAATCAGAAACATCAGCAAGTAAAACCGTTTCATCATCTCTCCCGAGTAAAGATACTTCACTGCCCGCACTCACCGCAACAAAAATCGCGTCGATTCCTCGGCTCCCTTCCTCCGACCCCGCTACTGTACCTTTTTCCGCAGTATCTCGATCAGTTGGCTAGGAGAATTCTTCGCCAGGATATCCGTGAACTGGGCGCGATAATTCTGCACCAGGCTTACATTCTCTATAACGACATCGTAAACCTTCCACTCTCCATCCTTTAGTCTGAGCCGGTAGAAAACGGGGATTTCCTTCGACGAGCCGATGACCTTGGTCTGCACCTCAGCCCTGTCCGCCGAAATCATCCTCTCCCCGGTAATCTTGACCTTCTCGTCCTTGTACTCGAGTATCTTGTCGCCGTAAGCCTTTTCCAATATCTTCCGGAAAAGCTGCACGAACTCCTGTTGCTGGGAGGGGTTCAGCCTGTTCCAGTTTCGCCCGAGGGAAAGTCGGGAAAGTTCTACCTCGTCGAACATTCTCTTGTATATGACCTCGAGCCGCTCTTTCTTCGCGGCGGCGCTGAGAGACTTGTTCTTGAGGATGGCGATCACCTTGTTGGCGGTATCGTTGATGGCATCCGACGGTGCCCCGGCATGAGCCGTAAGAGGAAGCACAAAGACGAACAAGGCAATAAACCCGACAAAACACCTTTTCATGGTTTATCCTCTTTCTTGGGTTCTTCGGACGTCTTGACACCCCCGAACACGTACTTCCCGATGAGATCCAGGATATCAACGGGCGCCTGTGTTTCTGTGATCGTTTCTCCGGGTTTCAGCTCTTCCGCGGCTCCGCCGGGGTCGATGTGGACGTACCTATCGCCGATCAGACCCTCCGTCTTGATGGAGACGACGGCGTCGCCGTAGACCTTGACACCGTTATTGATCCTCAACTCCACCACGGCCAACCCGTTTTCCTGATCCATAGTGAGACGCTCCACCCGCCCTACCTCGATGCCGTACATTTCGACGTAATTTCCGGGTCTCAGGCCGGCCACCGTCGTGAATTTGGCGTAAAGAGGGTATGTATCTTCGACGAGAAAAGAGACATGGCCAAGCTTGACCGTCATGTACGCTATGGCAAGCAGTCCTATCACCACAAAGATGCCCACCGTCGTTTCCATGGTATATTTTTTCATCAACCCACCCCTGTCGCACGGCAGCGAAGCCGGCATATTTCTCTCTGCTCTTTCTTTGCAGACTCTATGATGTCGTCTATCCCTTCGATGGGTCTGCCCTCGGCGATTCCGGCGAAGACGATGAACTCGAAACACATCTCCGCAGCGACTTTCTCCAATTTCCCGTATAAGATGTCGTGGATACCCCGTTCCTGAAAATCATCGGCGAAGCCCTTCAGTATGGCCTCGGCCTCCTTCACATCCGAATAGGGAAGCACTGTGACGAATTCATCCAAGCCGAGGCGAGCGGAAAATCCGCCGACGGTGCTGAAATGACTGTCGATAAAGGAGCCCATGCTGTCTGTGGCCTTACGCACCGCATCATGACCCAGGCTGGATGCGAGCGTATCTACGTCCTTTAGAGTAAAAACCAGGACGGCGTAAGTCTCCTGTAGCGCCCCGCTTTTCAGTTCGGTGTGATAGCGGACCTTGAACTGCCGCTTGGCATATAGTCCCGAAAGTCTTTCCTGCAGTTCCTCCAGACTGCGGCGTATTTCCTCCTTTAAGGGGTGGTCGAAACTTTCAAATTCCTCCGGGGGACCCTGAAAGACAATCTTGCGGTCGTAGAGGGCGAGTATCCGGTTGGAGATAAAATACACCTCGGGGATAGCATGACTGACCAGTACCGCCGTGAAGTCGAATTTTTTTCGGTTTTCGGCGACCATACTCAGGATCGCATTTTCCCTAACGGGGTCCTGACCGGTTGTGGGCTCATCGAAAAGCACGATACGGGGATCCGTGACCAAGGCCCGCGCCAGGGCGGCCCGCTTCTGCATCCCCCCCGACAGCTCCGAAGGGTACTTCAATGCCGCGTCGCCGAGCTCCATCTGCTCGATCCTCGTCATCACCCTGCGGTCGATCTGTGCCCTGCTCAGGTTGGTCGTCTCCCGGAGCGGCAAGGCGACGTTGTCATAGATCGTCATGGAATCGAAAAGGGCGTTGTCCTGGAACATATAACTGATCTGCGCGAGACTGGCTTCCCGCTCATTCTTTTTCATCTCGTCGAGCGGTATTCCTCGGAAAAGAACCGCCCCTTCTTCCGGTTTGAGAAGCCCGATGATGTGCTTAAGGAAGACACTCTTGCCGGACCCGCTGAGGCCGATGATGGTCGTTATATCGCCCTCGTAAATCTTCGCGTTCACCCGGTCTAGGACGGTCAACTGTCCGAAGCGCTTCGTCACATCCTTGAATTCGATCAACGGGGCATCCATCAGTCCGGCCTATTGCCTAAATCAGGAGAGAAGTAACAACATAATCCGCTACGAGGATCAACACGCAGGACGTTACAACGGCGGAGGTCGTCGAAAGCCCGACCGACTTGGCCCCGCGGCTGTCCGTACGCGTGTGGACGAAATATCCCTGGAAACAGCAAACGGTCGCCACGATGAAGGCGAACACCACCGCCTTGATGAAACCGTCGGTGACATCCTTCATATCGACGCTCGCTTGAACACGATAAAAATATGTGCCGGCGTTAGCACCCATAAGAACGACCCCGGAGATGAAGCCTCCGACGATCCCGACCAGGTCGAAGAGCGCCGTCAGCAAGGGGAAGCTCACGATGGAAGCTGCTATCCGCGGGCTGATCAGGTACCGGAGTGGGTCTATGCGCATCGTGTCCAAGGCGTCGATCTGCTCGGAGATGCGCTGGATTCCTATTTCCGCCGTGATGGCGGAGCCCGCCCGGGCCGTGATCATTATGGCCGTGAGGACAGGGCCCAGCTCCCGGATCAGGGAAAGAGCCACCAGGGTGCCGACCGCGCCCACCGTCCCGAACTGCGCCAATGCATGGTACGATTGCAGTCCGAGGACCATACCGGTGAACAACGCGACCAGTACGATGATCGTCGTGGACCGCGCCCCTATGTAGTAGATCTGCTCTATGACTTTCGTCCACTGTTTGGGCCGAAAGATCATCAAGACTGCCAGGACGAGGAAGATCGTCGCCGCGCCGAGGGTGTTGACCCAGTTTATGGTCTTCCTGCCGATAGCTGCGAAAGGCCGGGTCAGCAAGCTGTCTCGCTGCATACTCTGGTCTTCTGATTGGCCGTCTTTTTCTGTCACGCTCATCACGAATCCCGTTATCAACGCAGGAATCAAACCGTAGCGTACGACCCATACCATACCTTCAGCGCAAAATCAAAAACTCTCTCTGCTGTTTCGCATGGGTACGGCATGAGAGTTCAGAAGGCGTCCTTGTTCGACTTACAAGGGCCCCCGTTTGGCGGCATGTGCTTCGAGGGCATAATCGATGACCATATCGATGAATCGCGTTTGATTGATCCCCGATGCCGCGGCCTGGTGGAAGAGAACTGTGGAAGGGGTCATGCCGGGAAGGGTGTTCGGCTCGAGCACCGTCACCCGCCCGTCTTTACGGACAAACATGTCGACCCGGGCATAGCCCTTGAGCCCGAGGGTCTTGTACGCCCGAACAGCCACATCTTGAATACTTTTCAGAACATGTTCGCTAACTCTCGCAGGCGTCTTGTTCTCTCCCTGCCCATAGAGAAATTTGTCTTCCAGAGAAAGGATGTCCTGAGTGGGGATGGCCTCCGAAGGGGTCAGCGCGAAGGGGTCATCGTTGCCGAGGACGCCGCAGGTCACTTCCATCCCCTCGATGAATTCCTCCACAAGCGCCGTGTTGTCCCACTGAAAGGCGCCGATGAGCGCCTCCGGGACCCCTTCCTTCGATACGACTTTCTTCACGGCGGTGCTGCATCCCTCACGGGTCGGCTTGATTACGCAGGGGAACCCGACCTCCTTCGCCAGGCGGTCGAGAAGCGCCTCTTTATCGCCCGAATCCCAGGCCCGCCGGTCAACGGGCAGCGTCCCGGGAACGTCGATCCCACTCATGGCGAAGAGACGTCGGCAAACGTATTTATCCATGCCCAGTGCGGAACCGAGGACACCAGACCCCGTGTAAGGGATCCCCAGGAGCTCTAAGAGACCTTGGAGGCAACCGTCTTCACCGTATTTCCCATGGAGGCCGATGTAAACAAGGTCGACCCGGGACTTCAGTCCTTCATAGGCAATCGGGGTCGCTTCCTCTTTGAGGTCCGTCTCCACATCCCGGGTGCTGTTACGCATGACGAGCTTCACCGGTATTTCCCAGAAGGCCCCCCGACTGTCCATGAAGATGGGGACGGGGTCGTACTTTTTCCGGTCCATCTTGGCAAAGATATTCCTTCCGCTTTCGAGGGATACTTCCTTTTCAGAAGACACCCCCCCCATGATTACTCCCACCCGGAGTTTCTTTTCTCCTCTGTCCTCCATGAAAATTTTCTCCTTATGCCCCCAAAGATAATCGACCGGGTCGCACCCTTTCATAAGGGCCCCTTCTTATCCCGGTGGACCCGTAGGGCGATTTCGATCAATCTGGTGATGATCATCGAGGGTAGCATCCCCGCCTCCGCGGCCTGCTCGAAAAAGAACGATGAAGGGGCCATACCCGAAGACGAATTGGGGTCCGTCACGAGGATGCGCCCGCCCCTCAAGAAAAAACCGTCGATCCGGCCGTAACACCGGAAACCAAGGGCCTTGTATGCCCGCAAGACCTCGGCCTTTATTCTCTCCGAATCCTCGCGGGAGATATTCTTCGGCGGGGTGAACTTGCGGCAACGCCCGGGCATGTACTTGTCGTCATAGGTATAGAATTCGCTCTGGGGGTGTATCTCCGTCAACCCGAGCGCCACCGGCTCTCCGTCATCCCCCTCCAAGACGATAGACGAAAATTCTATGCCCTCCAAGAATTCTTCAACAAGGATAGAATTGTCCCAACGGAGGGCCTCCGTGACGCCGCGCTCCAAGTCCTCCTGGCTTCGGTTGATCTTGACGCCGACGCTCGACCCCTCGCGGACGGGTTTCGTCACAAGGGGGAACCCAAAGGCCTCGACAACCTCCCTTTTCAATTCCTCCCGCCTCACATCCCAATCTCTTTCATGGATGACGATGCTCCGGGGAACGGCAAGCCCCTCGGCTTCAAGGACCTTCTGCTGCAGGTGTTTGTCCATGCCGAGGGCCGAGGCCAGGACGCCCGGCCCGGTGTAAGGAATGCCGAGAAGCTCCATCAGCCCCTGGATGCAACCGTCGTCCCCGTATTTGCCGTGAAGAGAAATGAAGGCAAGATCTATTCTTTCTTTAAGCTCCTCGTAAGCAACACGCCGGGCCTCTTCCGCGAGTCGCTCGCTGACGTCCGTAGTCGTATTCTGGGATATTAGCTGCCAGGGCAACTCCCAGAGCAGGCCCAGCGAATCCATAAAAATCGGTACGGGCTCGTACAGCTCCCGGTCCATGTTGTCGTAAACATTCCTTCCGCTGTTGAGCGACACCTCCTTTTCCGAAGACATGCCGCCAAAGATGATACCAACACGCAGCTTTTCCATTCGCCCTTAACCTTCTGCCTTCCCCCTGCCCTACAAGTCCCAGATAAAAATCACGCCGCTCGTGGGGAAGATCCAGTCTCTGTCCCCGACCCTGATGCTGACCGACTTGCCTTCCGTTTTCACAACCTCCGGGTCGGAGCGCCTTCCCGAGAAAAAGCTGACCTCCCTTACGTTTCTGATCCGCGTGCCGGCGTAATTGAAGGAAATCTCGAGACCCCGCGTCGGATAGACGAGAAAGACCGAGAAGACATTGCTGCTCTTCAGCTTTTTTGTCGTGATCTCAATCTTGACCCTAACGGGACTGCCGAGTTTCCGGTTCAAGAAATCGCCCCCGCACCAGACTTCGAAACCCCTGTCCGTCTTCTCCGTGCGGATGATGGGTATGCCCTCGCCGTCAACGCTCACCCGCTCGACCTTGAAATCGCTTTCCTTGAACGTCGCGCTCTGCTCATTCAGGAGCCATCGGTACTCGCAGCGCGGGTCGGCAAAGAGGGCCGCGAGGTGACGGTTGTTCATCGCGCAACCGATCAGAAAGATGTCGTTTCTCAGTGTCTTGGTGTACTCGACGTTGGTCGCGACTTTCAAGTAGTCCTCCACACTGCCGTCGACCGCCTTCTCTTCCTCGGAAAACTCCTTCACGTGTACATCGTACCTGAAATGCGTCCGCAGCTCGAGCTGCCGGTCCTCTTTCCCGAAGAGGGTCTCGATCATCTCGTAGTAGATGGCGTCTCCCAGTTCCTCGCTCCTCGTCTTTGCCTGAAAACAACGGCGGATCATGCCGTCGATGCGGGCGATGGATTTTTCTTCATCGGGGATGAATATCCTCCTCAGGCGCGGCTCGACGGAACCTGCCTTTCCCTGATTAACGAAGACGCGGGGCGCCCTCTTTCCCAGGGCACAGATGACCTCATAGCTGATGGTCTTTGCCTTGGCGGCTATCTCGTTCGCCGAGATGTACCCTTCTCCCTGTCGTCCCAGGAGAACGACCTCGTCCCCGACCTCACATTCAGGGATATGGCTGACGTCGAGGGTGCACATATCCATCGAAACGCGCCCGACCACCGGCGCCCGCTTTCCCCGAACCAGGGCCTCGCCCTGATTGGAGAGGATAACACCGTAGCCATCGCCGTAACCAACGGGAATCGTGGCGATCCTGGTAGGGCCTCCGGTCACGTATGTCCTGCCGTACCCAATACCGTACCCCCCGGGAAAATCCTTGAGAAGGACGACGCTCGTCTTGAAGCTCATGACCGGGACGAGATGCGCCTTCGACACAGTGCTCTCCCCGGGGTAGATGCCGTAAGTCATGATCCCGGGCCGCACCATGTCGAGGTTGAACCGGGGGAAATTGAGGACGCCGCCGCTATTGGACATATGGCGGATCGGTATCCGGATGCCTTTATCGTCCAGACCACTGAGCAATCGGCTGAAATGCTCCCACTGCATCTGATTGTAGGTGTCATCCTCGACCTCGCTCGACGACAGGTGGGTGAAGATGCCTTCGACACTGATGTGGGGGAACCCCAGTATCTCCTGGATCATGGGCAGGGCTTCGCTGTAGATGGTCCCTCCCCGTCCCATCCCGGTGTCCACCTCGATGTGTACAGGCAGCCTCTTGCCCGCCTTCTCGAGGCCCCGCTCCAGTTCGCGGGCGAAATGGATATCGGAGACCGAGGGCGTCAGGTTGTACTTTATGATCTCCTTGACCTCGGAATACGTCGCCGGGCTCAAGATGACGATGGGGGCGTTGATGTCCCCCACCCGGAGCTGGACGCCCTCGTCGGCGTTCGCAACGCCGAGGAAACTCGCACCGTTCTTCATGGCCTCATTAGATATCTCGATGGCCCCGTGCCCGTAAGCATCAGCCTTCACAACCTGAAGTATCCGGACGTTCGGCCCAACCAGGCGCCTGACCTCCGCCCAGTTGTGCCGGTAATTGTCGAGGTCGACCTCAACCCAACTCCTGTATCTCTGTTCTCCCTGACCGGCCATCATCTATTGTCACTTTTTCGTCATCGTGAAAACACCGTCCCAGACACCCTCCGGCGGATTGGCCTTGAGGTCCGCGCATCTCTGGATGTAGAGCTCCGAAGGGCCGTCGCCGGGTCGAACCTCCAGCACTTTTCTGAACCCTTCGATCGCCTCATCCCAGAGTCCAGCCCTGTACTTCTCCAGGGCGGACTCGAAACTCCTGACCAGGGGCGCCCATCTTTCCGCGTCCGCCCCGTCGCCGAGAAGCTCGTAGATCTTGACCGGCAGTTTCTTACCCTTCACCCGGACCGAATCGAGCTCCCGGCAGACGAGCTTTTCTTTGACTTCACGGTGAGTAAATTCGCTGATCACGATGCTGGTGCCGTATTCCTTGTTTATCCCCTCGAGGCGCGACCCCAAGTTCACATTGTCCCCCATGACCGTATAATCGAACCGCATCTGCGACCCCATGTTGCCTACGACCATGTCACCGCTGTTGATGCCCACACCGATGTGCAACGCCGGCTTGCCCTCTTCCGTCCATTTTTTGTGCAACACCCCCAGGGCCTCCAGCATCTCGAGGGCGGTCCTGCAGGCCCTCTCCGCGTGGTCCGGCTGCTCGATCGGCGCCCCGTAAACGGCCATGATGGCGTCCCCCATGTATTTATCGAGCAACCCGTCGTACTTAAAGACAATATTGGTCATGGCGGTGAGATACTCGTTGAGCAATTGCACGAGTTCTTCCGGCGGCAGGAGTTCCGATATCGTGGTGAACCCCCGGATGTCGGAGAAGAGCACGGTCAGGTTCTTTTTGTCGCCGCCGAGCTTCAATTTCGAGGGGTCTTTCAGCAACTCGTTGATGACGGAAGGCGTGAGGTAGTACTGGAAAGCGCCACGGATTTTCTTCTTCTCCCTCTCCTCGGTTACGTATTTATAGACCGTGATGGCAAGATAAACGATCAAGATCGTACCCACAGGGTACACGAGGTTAAGCCAAAAATTGAGGCGGGAGAAGATGTAACCGTTCAAGGTGATGTAAGTCGCAAGCAGGAAAAGGGTCAGGAATACACCCGCCACGGCCCTGAGTCTCGGGACGCCAACCCCGATGACGAGACCTAACGTCAGAATAGCCGCTATATCGAACAAACCCGCCCAGCCGGGCCGTTGGATGAAGTCCTGATGCAGGATGTTGTCGATGACGTTGGCGTGGACCTCGACCCCCGGAAAGGCCACGCTGAAGGGTGTCACCCGCAGGTCGTATATCCCTACGGCCGTTGCACCCACGAGCACGATCTTGTCTTTGAAGAGCTCCGGCGCAAGGCGGCCCTTCAGGATGTCGGCGATAGAGTAATGGGGAAAGGTCTTCGCCCGCCCGAGATAATTGACCAAGATACGCCCCGATTCGTCCGTGGAAATGGGTATGTCCCCCACCTGAACACCCGCCACCCCGAATTCGGCCACGTAAAGAGCCGTCATAGGATAATCGAGGTACTGGTTGACCAGGGCAAGATCAAGGGAGGGATAGAAATCGTCCCTGAATTTGATCGCCAGAGGCGCCCACCGGATAGACCCATCCGAATCGGGCAGGACGTTAAAGTAACCCGCGCTGTCGGCCGCTTCGGATATCACGCGCACGTTGGGCTCCGCGGCGTAAGCATGGATCAAAACAGCTTCGTCTGGGTTACCTTGAACCTGTACCATCTGATATTTGAAAGGCGCCACAAGCTCCCATCCGGTCTCGATTTCCCTTTCCGTCAGATGCGCCGCCTCCTTCTTGGCCATGTGAAAGAAGTAACCGAGGGTGACGTTCCCCGCCTTGCTGATCGACTGCGCGAGCGCCGCGTCCGTGTCGGCACGCGCCGCTTTCTCCCGCAGTATTCGGGTCAGCTTCGGGTTCCCTATTCCCGCCTTCTCAAACTCACGGGCCAATTCCTGGATATCCGCGAGACTCGAATACTGGTCGGGTTCGGCAAAAACGATATCGAACCCCACAGCCTTCGCCCCGTAAGACTTGAGGACGTCCACGAGGTCGGCGATCGTCGTGCGCGGCCAGGGCCACCGGCCCAATTCCTTGACGCTCTTCTCGTCCACCACGGCGATCACCGTCTCGCCGCCCGGAGCTCGCTCGCCCCGGGAGAGGATCCTGAGGTCGAGGGTCTTCAGTTCCATGAAGCGGAAGAAAGGAGGGTCCAGGACGTACAGAACGACGGCTGCTACGATTAGGACGAGGCTGATCTTGAGGGGTGAAAGGGAGACGACCTTTTTTAATCGATCCTTCATGAACGTCCTTTCCTGTTTAAGGCCGGGCAAATACTATCAAACCTGAC
>CAZRAC010000010.1:0-1135 GCA_964597995.1 uncultured Syntrophaceae bacterium
GGAGTTGCTGGAGGAGATCTACTGGAAGACAAGGAACAGCGAGGCCCCCGAGAAAGACAGCATCTGGATGGGGTTACAGGAGGTGACTCATGGAAATGAGCGCGCTTGACCAGGAGTTGATGTATTCCGGACACACAGGCTGCCCAGGCTGCGGGGCCACCATCGCCATGCGATTTCTCCTCAAGGCCTTAGGGGATAAGACCATCATAGTCATGCCTGCAAGCTGCTGGTCCGTAATCGCCGGTCCCTATCCCCAGTGCACCGTGAAAGTCCCTCTGATCCACTCGGCCTTCGAAACCGGCGGGGCCGTCGCGTCCGGCGTCCGGGCCGCCCTCGACCTGAAGGGCGACAAGGAGACCACCGTCGTGACATGGGCCGGCGACGGCGGAACGTTCGACATCGGCTTCCAGGCCTTGAGCGGTGCCGTCGAGCGAAACGAGGACTTCATCTACGTCTGTTATGACAACGAAGCCTACATGAACACCGGGATTCAGCGGAGTTCCTCCACCCCGTACGGCGCCTGGACCACGACCACCCCCGGCGCGGACTGGAAAAAACTCCGGAAGAAGAACATCGTCGAGGCCCTGGTGGCCCACCGTATCCCCTATGCCGCGACGGCCAACATCGCCTTCCCGGAGGACCTCGTCCGCAAGGCCCGGAAGGCGAAGTCCGTCAAGGGTTCCCGTTTCATCCATATTTATGCGAGCTGTCCGACGGGCTGGCGTATTCCTTCGGAGATGTCCATCAAGATCGCCCGTATGGCCGTGCAGACGAACATCTTCCCGCTCTATGAAGTGGAAGACGGCGTCCGCTATACCATCAACTACAAGCCCAAGGAATACCTCGTCCGCGAGTACTTCAAGCTTCAGGGGCGTTTCCGGCACCTCACCGACAAGGACCTGGACGATATTCAGGATATGGTGAACGAGGACTGGGAGCTGCTCCTCCGCAAGGCCGACTTGCACGCCTGAGGACCTTTCGTCCCCGGTTAGTGGGACGCGCCGGCATTCCACCATGGCCCTTAGCCGTTATAGGCAGAAGTGTAGGCCCTTACTTTCTCTACCCCATGTTCCATCAGCTTCCGGGCTCCGGTGTGCGGCTTTTTCCACTGTCGCCACAGGACGTAAATGTTGCA
>CAZRAC010000010.1:1235-48343 GCA_964597995.1 uncultured Syntrophaceae bacterium
CGGAAACGATAGGGACAAAAATACTAACCAGAGAACAAGTGACATAAAAATGATCTTAAGCTTATTCGATTGACAATCGATGCCTGCTTTTCTAAGGTCTTTAGTCAAACCAACAACAAGGAGGGAATCGTCATGAAACTGCCAAAAACAATCCTCGTGAACACGTTTACCGGCGGTCTGGTGGGGCCGAGCATTCCGATGGTCGGTCCGGTGGCTAACGGCGGCACGATAATAGCGGAAACTGCTCCGGGATGTTGGGGTCCGATGATAACCCCTTCCTTCAAGGGAGGTCACGAGGTCACAAGTCCTGTGGCCGTTGAGGGTGCCGTACCAGGAGATGCGATCGCTATCCGCATCAAAAAAGTCAGAGTAACGTCGGTTGTCACTGCATCCGGCACCATGGGTTTTGTTGAGGGGCGTTACACGGGCGATCCTTTCGTGTCCCGACATTGCCCCAATTGCGGGACAATAAGCCCCCTCACACGTATCGAAGGCGTCGGGGCGGACGCCGTGCGCTGTGCCAATTGCGGGGCCGAGGTCAGCCCCTTCCGTCTTACTAACGGCTACACAATAGTCTTCGATGAGAGGCGCAAAATTGCCGTCACCGTAAACGGTAGAGTAGCCAGGAAACTTGCCAAAGATGCCGCGAAGCTCATGGCCCTACCCGAATCTTCGTGCCAGAACCCTGTCGTAGCCCTGGCTCCGGCGGACATCTCCGGTTTAACGACCCGCCTTCGGCCGTTCGTCGGTAATATCGGCACCACTCCTGCTATCGATATGCCCGACTCTCACAATGCCGGTGATTTCGGACAGTTTCTCCTGGGCGCTCCCCATGAGTACGGCAACACTAAAGAACAATTGGAAAACCGTACAGACGGTCATCTGGACATCGATTCCGTGAGAGAAGGGGCGATTCTCATCTGCCCCGTCAAGGTGCCGGGCGGTGGAGTTTATGTGGGCGATGCCCACGCGATGCAGGGAGACGGGGAAATAGCGGGACACACGACGGACGTGGCCGCGAAAGTAACACTACAGGTGAACGTCATCAAGGGCTTGAAAATCGGTGGACCGATACTCCTGCCGCCCGTAAAAGACTTGCCCCATCTCGCCAGACCTTTCACTGCGGCCGAAAAAAAAGAGGCGGACGCCCTGGCTAAGAAATTCGGACAAACGGCACTTGAGGATGCGCTTCCGATACAGATGGTCGGTTCCGGGGCGAACTTGAATGAAGCAGCCGACAACGGTGTGGCACGCCTGGCAGAGTTATTCCAGATTTCCCGGGAAGAGGTTATGAATCGAGTCACCCTCTCGGGCGCGGTCGAGATCGGACGGCTGCCGGGAATGGTCGCAGTGACCATGAGGGTACCTCTGCCCTGGCTGAAGAAGGTAGGCCTGATAAAGCTGGTCAAAGAACAGTACTCCTCCGAAAAACCTTAGACGGTTCATAGAACCGGAAATCGAGCGCACTTCCAAGATTCAGTCCCAGAGGTTCGACGTTTCCGGTTCCCAGGAGGCGAACAAGACGGAGTAATGCTCATCCCAGCGGGCGATCTCGGCCATGTCCCCCTCATCGATCACGAAATCGAAGATCGCGGCGTTTTCGACGATCCTTTCTCGATGCACGGATTTGGGAATGGCCACGATTCCCCGCTGGACCACCCAACGCAGGGCAATCTGAGCCGGTGTTTTCCCGTATTTCTTCGCCATCGCCGCCAAGCGCGGGTCCGCCAGCCGCTGACCACGGCTTAAGGGACTGTAAGCCTCGACCACGATACCCTTCGCACGGCAATAGTCGACAAGCGCTTTACGCTGGATGAAAGGGCTTATCTCAACCTGGTTGACGGCGGGGACGACATCGGAGGTGCCAAGTAGTTCGTCCAAATGACGGACCATGAAATTGCTTACACCGATCGCCCGGACCGTCTTTTCTTCCCGGAGACGGATGAGCGCCTTCCAGGTCTCGAGTCTTTTTTGGGGCACGGGCCAGTGAATGAGGTACAGGTCCGCGTAGTCCATCCCCAGTCGCTTGAGGCTTTCCTCGCAGGCCCTGAGGGTTGAATCGTATCCCTGATCGTCATTCCATACCTTCGTCGTGATGAATACCTCCGCGCGCTGAAGGCCGCTCTCCCTCACCCCTTCACCGACATCCCTTTCATTGTTGTAGATACGGGCCGTATCGATATGGCGGTAGCCCGCTTCCAACGCCCACATAACCGCTTGACGTGCCGTCGATCCGGGCTCGGAAAGGAAGGTTCCGAGTCCCAGGATGGGCATCTTGACCCCACCCGGCAAATCGACAGTCGATGTCAGTGTGTAATTCATTTTCACCCTCCGTTTTTATTTGCTTTACGCGAATCCTCATCCTCCTGCGTTAGACCTTGTCAACCTACCTGAACCGCATAAAGATATTGACTTTTACGCCGGGCAAGATTAGAGCATGAAACGTTACCATCCAGAATGTCCGCGGCCATGGCCACAATAACAATAGATGCCGGGGCAATCAAGACACTTGACTGCATGATAGGGAAAATTTTTCTCTGACGGCAGGGAGCTGTAGTAACGGCGCGAATATTGCTTAAAATTGGCTAAGATTGAACGCTCCCTGCAAAAAGAACCGGAAGGAAATTCGGCTGCCTTTCCCCGGGCGCTCGGCAACAAGCCACGGCGAGGCTCAACAAAATCATCAGTGAGTAAGAGAAACTTCCATGATCGTGTCCATTCACCAACCCCAGTACCTTCCCTGGCTCGGGTATTTCGATAAGGTCGACAGGGCGGATGTGTTTATCCTTCTCGATACGGTGCAGTTCAAAAAAAATGAGTGGCAGAACCGAAACAAAATCAAGACGTCCCGGGGATGGCAGTGGTTAACCGTCCCCGTGACCTATCATTCCCTCCAACCTATCAGTGAGGTCGAGATAAATAACAGGGATAGGTGGCAGCACAGACAACGTCAGGCCGTCCTTTCAAACTACAGAAAGGCCCCCTTCTGGGGTTTGTTGGAAGACTTTTTCGAGGAAATCTTCGATGGACACTGGACTCACATCTCCGACCTCAACATCCATGTCGTAAGGCGACTTGCCGGTTTGCTCGGTATCGAGACCCCGATTTACGTCGCATCTAAACTCGGTGTCTTCCCGGATGACCCCGACGACCGGCTCATAGCGATAACGGAGCACTTCGGCGCCGACACGTACCTTGCCGGCAGCGGCGGCAAAAATTACATGAACATGCAGAAGTACGAATCCCGGGGAATCAAGGTTATATTCCAGGATTTCAAACATCCGGTATACCCGCAGCTATTCGGCGGGTTCGAACCCTACATGTCGGTCGTCGACCTCATCTTCAACTGCGGAGATAAGAGCTTACAGGTATTAAGGAGGAGCGAATGAACATCCTCGCTATCGGTGCACATCCGGACGACATCGAGGTCGGTTGCGGCGGCACCCTTCTGAAGTATGCCAGGGACGGCCACGGGATATACCTTCTCATCATGACAAAAGGAGATATGGGGGGCGATCCCGACACGCGCCACAACGAGCAGGAAAGATCCGCTGAGCTCCTCACGGCCAGGGAACTGATATGGGGCGGTTACCGCGATACCCAGTTGACGGAGAATATGAACCGCCTCATCCATTACATAGAGGAAGTGCTGAAAAGGGTCAAGCCGGAATTCACCTTCGTCAATTTCGGGGACGACACGCATCAAGACCATCGGGCCTTGTCCAGGGCCACCGTGTCGGCAACACGGTACATAAAAAACGTCATTTTCTATGAAGTTCCGACGACGCAGAATTTCTCCCCCACCGTTTTCGTGGACATAAATGAAACCTTCCGCGACAAGATTTCACTTCTGCTGATGCACAATTCACAAGTTATGAAGACCAACATCGAGGGGCTCTCCATAAAAGACGTCGTGCAGTCGACGGCAATCTTCCGCGGAATCCAAGGGCGGGTTCGTTACGCCGAGGGATTTGTACCGCTGCGCTTGTTCATAAACGTTTGACGAGGATGCTATCGATGATTCCCCATTCCCGCCCCTCGGTCGACGCTCAGGATAGGGCGGCCTTGCTTTCCGTCCTCGAATCGGGACATCTATCCCAGGGGAAAGAAGTGGCACGCCTCGAAGACGAGCTTGCTTCCTTTATCGGGTCGGGAACGGGCGTGGCCGTCAGCTCGGGGACGGCGGCGCTTCACCTCTCGCTCATCGCGCTGGAAGTAGGGAGCGGTGACGAGGTCATCCTTCCGAGCTATGTCTGCCCGGCCCTCCTGAACGCCGTTCATTATGTGTCCGCAACGCCTGTCCTCGCAGACATCGACCCGAAGACATTCAACATGGATGTGCAGTCTGTGCGACACAGAATAACAGCAAAGACGAAGGCCGTCATCCTACCTCACATGTTCGGCCTCGCTGCAGATGTAGACGATTTCATTTCCCTCGGAATACCCATCATCGAAGATTGTGCCCTTTCGGTTGGAGGGGATTATAAAGGACAACACCTTGGCTCTTTCGGTGTCTTATCCGTATTCTCCTTCTACGCCACAAAAATGCTCGCCGCCGGAGAAGGGGGCATGGTCCTATGCAATGACGAGGCCCTGGCCGGGGCCGTCCGTGACCTGAGGGACTACGACGAGAAAGCGGACTACCGGGTCCGGTACAACTACAAGATGACGGACCTTCAGGCCGCCCTGGTAATCAGCCAGTTGAAAAGGCTCCCCTTCTTCATCGAGAGGCGCAGGGAAATCGCCGACCGTTACCGTCGTCTCCTCGAAACGGTCAATCTCTCCCCACCCTTTGTGCCCGAGGGATGCGGGCACGTCTTTTACCGCTACGTCGTGCTCATGGATCGGGCTGATGAATTTCTCGCATGGATGTATCGCCGGGGGGTCGAATGCCGAAGGCCGGTGTTCCGTCCCCTCCACCACTACCTCGGTCTCGCAGGCTATCCCTGCACGGGAGAAGTCCACCGCCGGGCAGTCTCGATACCCACCTACCCGTCTCTCACAGACGCCGAGACGATGGAAATTACACAGGAAATCAAGGAATTTTGTCGACGATGAAAATCGCCCCTGTGACTGTCGAGAGATCAAAAATAAGCCCCAAACGCATACTGTGGCTTCTCGTCGGTATATTCTTTTTGACGCTGTTGACGCCGCCGGTGCGTCTCTATTTTTTTGAGATGAGCAAGAGATGGCTCTATGTCTTGAGCTACGCCGGCTCTCTTGCCTTTCTGCTGACCCCCATCATGAGGGCGGTGGCCATCAGATTCGGCGTCTTAGATTTTCCGGCGGGAAGAAAAATCCATACGACGGCGACGCCTCTCCTTGGAGGTGTGGCCGTCATCGTCGCCTTTACAACGGCCCTCATCGCCAATTCGATCCTGGAGCAGAGGATAGTCGTGTTTCTCGGCGGCAGTCTGATTGTCGCCGTAGTCAGCCTTATCGACGACTGGCGAGGACTCTCGGCATCGGTCAAACTCCTGTTCCAGGTCGTCGTCGTCCTTGCTCTCATCTATAACGACATCATCCTCGACCTCTTCCCCTTCAAGACCACATGGGGACACTGCTTGAACGTCCTCTTGACCCTGGTCTGGGTCGTCGGAATCACCAACGCCATGAATTTCATGGACGGGATGGACGGTCTTGCCGCCGGCCTGAGTGCCGTCATCGCCTTTTTTATCGGCCTCGTCGCCTTCCAGACAAATCAACCCTTCATGGGGTGGATCGCCGCCGCCGTCCTGGGAAGCTGCCTCGGTTTTCTTCCCTTCAACTTCCGGGTTCGAAAACCGGCGGCCATCTTCCTGGGCGACGCAGGGAGCACATTCCTGGGATTCGTTCTTGCGTGCCTTGCCGTGATCGGCGACTGGGATGAAGACCCTGTCGTGTCATTCTCGGCACCGGTCCTCATCTTCTGGGTATTGATTTACGACATGGCACACATCACAGTGGAGAGAATACTGAAAGGAAAGGTGAGGTCTCTCAAAGAATGGATCGATTACGTAGGGAAAGACCACTTGCATCACAGAATCTGCGGCCTTATCGGAGACAGGAGAAAAACCGTCCTCCTGATCTATTCGTTGAGCGCAACCTTCGGCCTCAGCGCCATCGCGCTCAAGAACGCCCGCACCATAGACAGCATCGTCCTCGTCATACAGGCCCTCCTGATCACCCTGATCGTCTCGATCTTGGAATACTCCGGCCGCAACCACGACTGACCTTTTTCAATCAAGAATATCAGCCTGTTACGATTTTTGAGAAGTCCGCTATCCGGTAAAAGAGTTTCGATATGGCCTCGAGCAGGGAAAGCCGGTTAAACCGCACCGCTTCGTCTTCCGCCATGACGAGCACCGCCTCGAAGAACTCGTCTACAAATTTCCTCATGCCCGCGAGCTCCCGGAGCGCCTCCTCGTACTCGTCCTTATCGATGAAGGTCCCTGCCCTATCTTTGGTCTCCAGGTAGGCCTGATAGAGGGCCTCTTCCTCTCTTTGCGTAAACAGGGAAGCGTCTACTCTCCCGTTCTCGAAACCCTTGATGATGTTGCATACCCGCTTGAAGGCGATGCCGAGGGGTTCAAAGTCCGGCCTCTTCTTGAAATCTTCCATGGCCATTACCTTCTTCACGGTCTTCACCAAGTCATGGAAGCCCGCCGACAGCACGGCATCGACGACATCGTATGAATATCCCTGCGTTAATAGTTGATTTTCCAGTCTGCCTTTGAAGAACTCAAGGACGTCCCGTTTGACTTCCTCACGGGGCCTCTTCAACCGGTCGGCGAGAATGGCGAGGCTTTCATCCACCAGGTTGTCGAGAGAAAGCGGATAGTCCTTGTTCAGTATGATGTTGATTACCCCGAGCGCCTGCCTCCGCAGTGCATAAGGGTCCGCCGCTCCCGTCGGTATCTGGTTCACCCCGAAAAACCCGCAGATGGTATCTACCTTGTCCGCGATGCTGACGATCGACCCCTCATCGCTCTGCGGCAGTTTTCCCCCGGCCGAGGTCGGCAGGTAATGTTCGTAAATGGCCTGGGCCACGACTGGGTTCTCTCCGGCCAACAATGCGTATTCCCGCCCCATGACCCCCTGGAGGTCGGGAAACTCATAGACCATCCTTGTCTCGAGGTCCGCCTTCGCAAGATGGGCCGCGCGGTCGACATTATCTTTCAGCCTTGGGTCGATCTTTTCGGCGATCAAACCTGCGAGCCTCCTGAACCGACCGACTTTTTCGTAAGACGTTCCCAATAGGGAATGGAAGACGACTTTTTTAAGTTTCTCGAAATGCTCCTCAAGCGGTATCTTCCGGTCTTCCCTGAAGAAGAATTTCGCGTCGGAAAGACGGGCCCGCAACACCTTCTCGTTTCCTTTGATGACGACTTCCGGGTTACGCACCAGTGTATTATTCACGGCGATGAAATGAGGAAGGAGCTTGTCCTTGTCGTCGACGACCGGGAAGTACTTCTGATGCCCGACCATGGAAGTAATCAGGACATCCTCCGGGAGCTCAAGGAATTCGGCGTCGAAACTCCCGCAGACCGCCGAGGGATATTCGACAAGATAGTTGACCTCTTCCAAGAGCACGTCATTCCTGAGCACACGGCCGGAAACAGTCTTTGCCGCTTTGTCTGTCGCCGCCACGATGATCGCCCTCCGCTCTTCGGGGTCGACAACGACATAACGGTCAAGGGCCTGCCTCATGTAATCGGAAAAACCCTCAACCTCAAACGGCCCGGGGTTCATGAACCGGTGACCGTAGCTCTTGTTTCCGCTGGAAATGTTTCCCAGCTTGAACGCGACAACCTTACCGCCATAGAGCGCCAGGATCCAATGAATAGGCCTCGCAAAACGTATGTCTAAGTTCATCCAGCGCATGGACTTCTGGAAGGGTATGGACAGGATAAACCGCTTCAGGATATCCGGCAGGCTCGCGGCGGTCTCTTCACCCTTGATTACCTTCCTGACGCAGATGTACTCTCCCTTTTCCGTAACGACTGTTCCAACTTCCGAGATGTCGATCCCCTGACTCTTCGCAAACCCTAGGGCCGCCTTGGTCGGGTTTCCTTCGTCGTCGTAGGAGACCCTCTTCGCGGGGCCGAGTTTCTCAACGACCTGGTCTTCTTGTTGCTCGGCCACGTCTTCTACACAAAGAACGAGTCTCCTGGGGGTCGCAAGGGTCTTGACCACGCCGTGACGAATACGCGCCTGGGCAAATTCCCGGCCGATGATTTCTTCCATGTCTTTCAGTGCCTTGGGTAAAAAATCGGCGGGTATTTCCTCGGTCCCGATTTCCAGTAACAGCTCTTTCCCCATCAATTATCTCCGTTGAAAACTCATTCCAAATGGCACCACATATGCCGATAGGCCTCGAATTCTACACTTTTTTCGACCATTTCCCCATCAGGGGATAACCCAGATTCTCTCTCTGCCTCAGGTAGCCTTCCGCGCTCAGCCTTGCCAGGTTTCGGACCCTTCCGATGTAGCTCGTCCTCTCGGCCACACTGATCGCCCCGCGGGCGTCGAGGAGATTGAAGAGATGGGAACACTTCAGGCAGCAGTCGTAGGTCGGCAGGACCAGTTGCCTTGCCGCAAGGCGTACACCCTCGGCCTCATACATGTCGAATATTCGCCTCAGCATCTCGACATCAGCCTCTTCGAAGTTGTAGACCGACCATTCCACCTCTCCCTGATGGTGGACGTCGCCGTATTTGATCCCGTGTCCCCACTCCAGGTCATAGACATTGTCGATACCCTGAAGGTACATGGCGATACGCTCGATGCCGTAAGTGATTTCAACGCAGATGGGGTCGAGGTCCACACCGCCGACCTGTTGAAAATAGGTAAACTGCGTGATTTCCATCCCGTCAAGCCATACTTCCCATCCCAAACCCCAGGCCCCGACCGTCGGTGATTCCCAGTCATCTTTCACAAAACGGATGTCATGCTCAAGGGGGTCGATCCCGAAACTCTTCAGCGATTCGAGATACATGTCCTGGATATCCATCGGTGAAGGTTTCATAACGACCTGATACTGATAGTAGTGCTGGAGCCTATTCGGGTTTTCGCCGTAACGTCCGTCGGTCGGGCGGCGTGACGGCTCGACATAGGCCACGTTCCACGGCTCCGGCCCGAGGGACCGCAGGAAGGTCGCCGGATTGAATGTCCCCGCGCCGACTTCCAGGTCGTAAGGTTGTTGGACGATACAACCCTGGGCGGCCCAGTACCTTTCGAGGGAAAAAACCAGTTCCTGGAAAGTCATCTATCCTCCTAAAACTCAGGCGTTCAGTTACAAGGGCGGGGCATAGCACTACCCTTTATCTCCTGTCAAGGGAAATCAGAGCGCCAGCCTTTCGACCTCATTGAGAACCTTCAGTGATTTCAGCTCTTTGCCGACGAGACGTTGTATGAATGGAGCCAAAGCCCGGCGACTTTCCTCCAGGGATCTTTCCGAAAATAGAAGTCGCGGAAGTTTGCCGACGTCCATCGTTTTACCCAAGAGAAGCAGTTTGACGGTCCCGGTCGTCAGGGGATAAACGTCTACCGCACGGGGAGCGCAACCGCATCGGATCCCCCCCGCAGCCGGGTCAAAATATATGCTCGACATGTCCTTCAGCGGGATGTTGCATCCCACGCACCGGTCGAGCACAGGGTCATAACCAGAAAGTTTCAGGAGGCGGAGTTCAAAAATCCGGACAACGCCCTCGGCGAAGCCTTCTTTTTCCAGCAAGTCGAAAAACTCGACCAGGAGGAGAAAAAGGCCGTCGTTTTTCTTCTCCTCGATGGTAAACCGGTCGACGAGCTCGGCGAGATAGGCGGCCGTAAGTGCCTTTCGCAGGTCCGCCCTGATTCCCGGGTAGTGGTTTTGGACGTCACAGGCCTCTATCAGCGCAAGGCCCTCAGGCCGTTTTTTCGAAAACACGAGGGATGCCAGGGAAAAATCTTCGAGCGCGTTGACAAACCGTCTTCTGCTCCTTCTTGCGCCCTTGGCGATCCCTTTGACCTTACCGAACTCTTCAGTATAGAAGGTTACGATCCTATCCGAATCCCCATAGTCGAGCGACCTGAGGACGACCGCCGCCGCTGTATATTTGCTGGTTTTTATACCTGAAGTCATCTTCTTGACAGGATCATCCTTCGGTATGCTTAATCTCTCCCCCTACGATCGTACAAAACGCCTTTCCCTTCAACGTCCGGCCGTGAAAAGGCGAGTTACGACTTTTCGACCTGAAGGTTCCGACATCTACGACCCATACCTGCGCAAGGTCGATGACGGTCATGTCTGCGTCTGCGCCCACCCGCAGCGAACCCCCGGACAACCTCAGGATGGCAGCGGGGTTCACGCTCATCTTCATCACCAGGTCCGAAAGGGACAAGAGGTTCTCCTCGACCAGTCTCAGGCTCAAACCCAGAGACGTCTCCAATCCCACCATGCCGTTGGCCGCATTCTCGAATTCCACGTCCTTCTCGATGACCGACTGGGGCGCGTGGTCGCTCGCTATGACGTCGATGGTCCCATCCCTCAGTCCAGCTTTGACGGCTTCCACGTCACGAAACCCCCTGAGCGGGGGGTTGACTTTCGCGTTCGTGTCATAGCTCCTCAACGCCTCCTCCGTAAGGGTAAAATAGTGGGGCGCCGTCTCCGCCGTCACCTTTACGCCCCGCTCCTTGGCATCCCTGATCAGGCGAACGGCCCCGGCCGTGCTCACGTGGGCGATGTGAACAGGCGTCCCCGTGTATTCAGCAAGGGCGATGTCCCGGGCAACCATGATGTCTTCCGCCACGGCCGGTATCCCTCTAAGTCCGAGCTCTGTCGACACGAAGCTCTCGTTCATCAGCCCGCCCTTCGAGATGGTCAGGTCTTCACAGTGAGAAATGACGACGACGCCGAGCGATGCCGCGTATTCGAGGGCCTTCCTCATCAGGCGACTGTTCATCACGGGGTTTCCGTCGTCCGAATAGGCGACCGCGCCGGCGTCCCGAAGGTCGCCCAATTCGGCAAGAATATGCCCAGCGGAACCTTTGCTGATCGCGGCAACGGGGTAAACCCGGGCCAAGTCGCATTCTTTCGCCCTCCTCAAGATGAACTCCGTCACCGAACGGTTGTCGTTCACCGGCTCCGTGTTGGGCATACAGGCGATCGCCGTAAAACCACCCATTACCGCCGCACGGCTCCCCGTCCGGATGGTCTCCTTGTATTCGTAACCGGGCTCACGTAAGTGGGTGTGCATATCTATCAGGCCCGGCACAACGACCTTGCCGCCCACGTCCAAAATCTTCGTCCCGCTCCCCTTTTCCCCGCTACTTCCCGCGTGCCCCGGCCCGATATCCGTTCCGATTGCCGCTATTTTTCCGTTCTCAACCAACAGATCGCGATTCCCGTCCAGCTTCTGGGAAGGGTCAACGATTCTTGCCCCCTTCAACAGCAGACTGCTCATTCCTAACCTCACTTCCGGCAAGCAGATAAAGAAGCGCCATCCGGACGGCGACCCCGTTCGTCACCTGGTTTAGGATGACGGAGAACGGTCCGTCGGCGATATCAGATGAAATCTCGACGCCGCGGTTGACCGGGCCCGGGTGCATGACGATAACGTCGTCTTTGGCATACCTCAGTTTTTCCCTGTTCAAGCAATAATAATTCGCATAC
This sequence comes from uncultured Syntrophaceae bacterium, assembly GCA_964597995.1. Classification (GTDB taxonomy): domain Bacteria; phylum Desulfobacterota; class Syntrophia; order Syntrophales; family UBA4778; genus UBA2207. The sequence goes on from CAZRAC010000010.1 coordinate 12,868, forward strand.
TCCCGTAACGACGGGAACAGGCTCATCTCCTGCCTTTCCGTCTGGATCCTCAGCATCATGACGATGTCGGCCCCCCTCAAGGCCTCCTTCATGTCGTATTGAACGTCCACTCCCATCTTGTCGACGTCCCGCGGCATCATGACGGACGGGCCCGATACGGTTACCCTGGCGCCCATTTTCGTCAGACCGTATATGTTGGACCGCGCGACCCTGCTGTGAGCGATGTCACCGACGATTACCACTTTCAGTCCTTCGACCCTTTTCTTTTTCTGGCGGACTGTCATGATGTCCAATAGCGCCTGGGTAGGGTGTTCATGCGCCCCGTCTCCGGCGTTTATCACGGATTGCTTGACCAGTCCGGCAAGCAACCGTGGTGCCCCTGAACAGTTGTGGCGGACAACTATTATGTCCGGGTTCATGGCCTCCAGGTTCCTCGCCGTATCGATGATCGTTTCACCTTTTACGACACTGCTCGTTGTCGAGGAGATATTTACAGTGTCCGCACTCAGTCGCTTCGCCGCGATCTCAAAGGATGTCCGCGTCCTTGTACTCGGCTCAAAGAAAAGATTCACGACGGTCTTTCCTCTAAGGGTCGGCACTTTCTTGATCTCCCGCGTCGATATTTCCATGAAGGACTCGGCCGTTTCGAGAATCAATTCGATCTCGTCGACGGAGAGGTCTTTCATGCCCAGGATATCTTTGCTCGTCAATTTCATGCCGTCTTCACTCAGGTTAACTGTTACGCCGTGTCTGACTTTCCCTCTTCTTCGATCACGACTTCGTCTTTTCCCTTGTTTTCTGTGAGGTTGACGCTCACATCCTCCCACAGGGAGGAAGGCAGGTTCTTCCCCACAAAATCGGCCCTTATGGGCAGCTCCCTATGGCCCCTGTCGACGAGGACGGCCAACTGAATCGCTTTCGGCCTGCCGAAATCGATCAGGGCATCCATTGCCGCCCTCACCGTCCTACCCGTGAAGAGGACATCGTCGATGAGAACCACTTTCCTGTCGTCCAGAGAAAAGGGGATGTCTGTCTTCCCGATCAGAGGTTTTTTCCGGTTCTTTCTCAGGTCATCGCGGTAGAGCGTGATGTCGAGTATCCCCAGCGGAACCTCTTTACCTTCGATCTGGGATATCTTTTCGGCGATACGTCGCGCGAGAAACACACCGCCGGTCCTTATCCCCACCAGGGCAAGATTTTCCACCCCCTTGTTCTTTTCGAGGATCTCATAAGCAATACGGGTCAGTGCCCGGTCAATCCCTTCGGCATCCATGACCACCTTTCTCTTGCTCATCTCGACCACCTCCGCGCGGGGAGATAAAAACGAAAAAGGCCTTCCCACTTCATGAGAAGGCCCTCAATCATCATTCACCCACCGAGTTTACCATCGCTCCCTTTTTAACCTCACCGGATCGAATTAAAAGGGCTCTGTCGCTTTTTTCCTGTAAAAAATATCAGACACGACCGTTCAAGTCAAGGAATCAATGAATGATTTTGCCGATCCTGTTCCACCGGACGGTCATCTCGGAACTATCCCACGACCAATAGATTATAAAGGCCTTGCCCATCACATCTTTTAGGTCCACAAACCCCCAGAACCGGCTGTCATAGCTCTGATCACGGTTATCCCCCATGACGAACAGCATTCCTTCCGGCACCCGAACGGGACCGTAATTATCGCGGGGTTGCATGGACCCGGGTATGATGACGCTGTCAACATAAAGGCCGAAGGGGTCTTGGTAAGGCTGACCGTTGAGAAAAATCTGTTTATTACGGATTTCGATTGTGTCGCCCCCGACACCGATGACTCTCTTGATAAAGTCCTTTGACCTATCCTCAGGATAGATGAACACGACGACATCTCCTCGTTTCGGTTCACTTATCGAGACGACCGTTTTCTGAATATAGGGGATTTTCACGCCGTAGATGAACTTGTTCACGAGGATGTGGTCCCCCACGAGGAGCGTCGGCTTCATCGAACCCGACGGTATCTTGAAGGCCTGCACAACGAAGGTTCTTATAAAGAGCGCGATGAGGATGGCGATTACGATCGCTTCTGCGTATTCTTTGATCTTGTGCCGAGAACCGCCCATAGCTTTCCTTTCAGGGATATAATGCCGGCAATAGCAGGGTGGCTGTCAGCCTGCTGCATCCTTCGGCAAATGAGCGACAACGCCCGCACGAAGAATTGCGTTCGCACTCAGAGAACCGTAAAGGTCGGGAAAAATTATCGAAAAAAGGCAGGAATCGGAACCGTCAACCCCCGCCGATACGACAATGGCCGATATCACTTTTTCCTTGCCTTTTTTGACAGCCTGAAGGATTCCCAGACCAACACGAACTGGCTCGCGATGAAAATGGACGAATAAGTTCCGACAACAACCCCCACAAGCAGGATGAAGGCGAAATCGTTTATCACCGACCCTCCAAACAAATAGAGTGAGAGTACAACCAGGAACACTGTGAAGGAAGTAAGAATCGTCCTGCTCAGTGTCTGATTTACACTGAAATTCATGACCTCGCCCAGGTTTTGTCTCGGATTCTTCTTTACGTTCTCTCTGATTCTGTCGAAGACAACGATAGTATCGTTGATCGAATAGCCTATGATGGTCAGGATAGCCGCTATGACCGTCAGTGTGAACTCCCGGCCCAACAGAGCGAAGACCCCGACGGTCACGATGACATCGTGAACCAGCGCGACGATCCCGCCGAGGGCGTACCGGAATTCATACCGCCAGGTAATGTAGGCGAGCATCCCCAGAAGGGCTAAGCAAAGCGCCAAGATGCCCTTCTGCCGGAGGTCTTTACCCGCCTTGGGCCCCACGACTTCGACTTTTCTCATCTCGAAACTGCCCTTCCCGTATGCGGCGGCCAAGGCACCCTCGATTTTATCCTGCAGCCCCTTCAGGTCCGACGTGGAAATTTCCGTCCTGAGAAGAAACTCGTTATCGCTCTTCGCACCGACCTGTTGAATGATGCTGCTTTCCATGTTGATCGACTTCAATGCATCCCTGATCTTTTCGACCGTCGTCGCCTGGTTGAACTTGACCTGGACCGACGTACCCCCGGCGAAGTCTATCCCCAGCCTCGGACCTCCGATCAGGATAAGGTACAGAATGCTCATAATCACTAACGATACGGAAATATAAAGAAATATCCGTATCTTACCGACGAAATCGATGTCGGTCCCAGGCTTTATCAGTTCCATTCGATGCTCCTCGATCGAAGACAAGGATGAAAGGCAGAAGGCCGAGAAATCTTGGTTCCGCCCTCTGCTCTTTGCCTCTCCCCCATATCTATATTCCTATGCTTATTCGCTTAACCTTCCTGTTCCAGATGAAATAATCGAACACGATACGAGTCACAAAAACGGCGGTGAAGACGCTGTAGATGAGCCCTATCGTCAGTGTCACCGCGAATCCCTTGATGGGACCGGTCCCGAACTGGAACAGAAAGAGCGCTGCAATCAACGTCGTAACGTGTGTGTCCAAGATGGTAATGAAGGCCTTGCCATAGCCTGTCTCTATGACGGCCCTCGGTGTCTTGCCCAGCCGTATCTCTTCTCTCGCCCGTTCAAAGATCAAGACGTTGGCGTCGACGGCCATGCCGATCGTAAGCAGGATCCCCGCAATACCCGGGAGGGTGAGAGTGGCCTTGAAAATAGCCAGGGTCCCCAGTGTCAGGATGACGTTCAAAAAGAGCGCCATATCGGCGACGATTCCCGAATACCGGTAGTAAAGAATCATAAAAAACACGACAAGGAAAAACCCCACAACGGTCGAAATAATACCTTTTTCTATCGAATCCTGCCCAAGGGAAGGCCCCACCGTGACCTGTTCGAGGACCCTGACGGGTGCAGGAAGAGCGCCTGCCCTCAGCACGATTGCCAGATCTCTTGCCTCCTCGAGAGTGAAAGAACCGGTTATCTGGGCGTTCCCACCCGAAATCCTCTCCTGTATCACGGGTGCCGAATACACAACTCCGTCGAGGATGATGGCCAGCCTCTTCTTGACGTTCTCCGCCGTGATTCTTTCGAAATCTTTCGCACCCTGGGAATTGAATTTGATGGCGATGTAAGGCTCACTGAAACGATCCGATATCTTGACCTCGGCCTTCTCCAGGGACTCTCCCGTCAGCACGGTCTTGTCCTTGAGAAGATAGGGGATCTTCACGCGTTGGCCCCCTACCCTTTCGTCTTTGAACCCATAGAGGATCACGTCTCCGGGCGGGACGTTTCCCCTGAGGGCCTCCTCCAGACTGTGCTCTTCATCGACAAGCTTGAACTCGAGAAGTGCGGTCTTGCCGATAAGGTTGATCGCCCTTTGCGGGTCCTTGATCCCGGGGAGCTGAATCAATATCCTGTCGTCGCCCTGGGGCACGATCTCGGGTTCGGCTACTCCGAACTGGTCGACTCTGTTACGGATTGTCTCCAGGCTCTGCTCGACGGCGAATCTCTTCACATCTTCGATTTTCTTGTCCTTCAGTTTAAGGAATATCCTCTCCCGTCCCTCGGCGACTTCCGTGGATTTGACCTCCAGGTCGGGATAGAGGTCGTTCAGAACCTTCCCCAGGTCATCTGCGGCCTCTTTACCCGGGACTTCCAGGGCTATTTCAGCGGTATTCACCCTTTCGAGGTTCTTGAATCGGACGTTCTTGTCCATCAAAGTCTCTCTAAGATTATTGGCCAGCCGCTCCACCGTGTTTTCCACAGCCTTATCCGTGTCGACCTCGAGGACCAGATGCATACCCCCCTGCAGGTCAAGCCCCAGTTTGATCTTGTCTTTCGGAAAGTACGGTTTCAACGAAGTCGGAAGTTCCGGCACCAACGTGGGCACGAGATAGTACAGAGCCCCCAACGTCACGATCAGTGCGATACCGACCCTGACCCTGATATCCCTGAACATAAGCTTGCCTTTCTATTTCATCAGTCTTTCTCGGGAGCCTTTTCTGCAATCGCCCCGATGTGACTCTTCAAGACCTTGATCCTCACTTTATCCGCGATCTCGAGTGTGACGAAGTTTTCCGCCACACTCATGACCTTCCCATAGATACCGCCGGTGGTAACAACGACATCTCCGTGCTTCACCTTGTTGATCATCTCTCTCAACTCTTTTTGCTTCTTCTGCTGGGGCCTGATGAGGAGAAAGTAGAAGATCAGAAAGACGATCGCCATCATGATGATGAACTGGATGTCGCCACCCTGGCTGCCCCCGCCTCCCCCCGGCGCTCCCATCGCGTACGCGAGATTTATCATGCTTGAAACCTCCTACCGCCTATACTCTATTAATTATATAAATGGTGATCGCGTCACCCCTCCCGCACCGATTCGCCGCAAACAACCGCCTGTCTCTTTTTGTAATGCTCGCGGAACCCATAGAAATCCCCGGCTGCGATCGCCCGCCTGATCTCCTCCATCAGATTCATATAATGACGGATGTTGTGAATCGTGTTCAGGACGATGGCCAGAATTTCTCTCGCCACATAGAGGTGGCGCAAATACGCCCGTGAGAAATTTCTGCACGTGTAGCAGTCACACGAGCCGTCAAGCGGCTCTGCATCATCACGATAACGGGCGTTTTTTATAACAACCTTTCCGTTGTTTGTAAACAACATTCCATTCCTTGCGCACCGAGTGGGCAGCACGCAGTCGAACATGTCTACGCCCCTGTGGACGCAATCCACAATATCCTCCGGGGTCCCGACGCCCATGAGATACCTGGGTTTGTCTACCGGGAAAAGAGGGGCTGTTTCTTCTATGACGGCCATCATCAGGTCTTTCGGTTCCCCCACGCTCAAACCGCCGAAGGCATAACCGTCGAAACCTATCCGCACCAGTTCCTCTATACCCCTTATCCTCAAGTCGGGGTACATCCCTCCTTGCAGTATCCCGAACAGGGCCTGCCCTGTACCCGACTGCGCTTTTTTACACCTTTCCGCCCATCTAATGGTCAGTTTCAACGACTTTTCCGAATAGGAATAATCTGCGGGATAGGGAATACACTCGTCAAGGCACATCATGATGTCGGCGCCCAGAAACTCCTGAACGGCGACCGCCTTTTCGGGGTCGATGAAATGCTGCGACCCGTCTATGTGAGATCGAAAGAATACACCCTCCTCCGTAACCTTCCTGAGCGGCCCAAGACTGTAAACCTGGAACCCCCCGCTGTCCGTCAAGATGGGGTGGCTCCAGCCCATCAGGCGGTGTAGTCCCCCCAGGTTCCGGACCGATTCATGGCCCGGACGCAGATAAAGGTGGTATGTATTGGCAAGGACGATGTCCGCACCAAGACGCTCAAGCTGTTCCGGCGTCAATCCCTTAACCGTCCCCTGTGTTCCGACAGGCATAAAGGCGGGCGTCTCCACATCTCCGTGGAGAGTCGTCATCTTGCCCAGTCTGGCCCCGCTTGCGGTATCTTTTCTCAAAACCTCGAAGGAAAACGACATGATATCAATTGGCATCCACTATGGGCATCGAACATTAAAAAAAGACGTTATTCCGAAAGCTTGACGCTCGATACTCGACACCCTTAAAGTATCAGCATACAGTCTCCGTAGCTGTAGAACCTATAGTGGTCCCCGATGGCCTTTGCGTAGGCTTTACGAATGAGGTCATTGCCGGCAAAGGCACTGGCGAGCACGTAGAGCGATGACTTTGGCAGGTGAAAATTGGTCAATAAGGCGTCTACTCGTTTGAAACGATAGCCCGGTCGGATGAAAAGACCCGTATACCCGCCTGTCGGCTTCACCCTACCCTTCTCATCCGATACGGATTCCAGTACCCTTGTCGACGTAGTCCCGACGGCTACCACCCGAACGGCCCTGTTGATCTTTTCGGCGGACTCATCACTCAGGTCAAAGTATTCTTCTTCCATGACATGGTCCTCGACAAAATCCGACTCAATCGGCCGGAACGTTCCGTAACCTACATGGAGCGTTACGGGTGCAATCGCAACGCCCGCGGCGGCGATCCTTCCCATCAGGTCTTCGGAAAAATGAAGCCCCGCGGTCGGTGCCGCAACAGACCCGGGCACCCTTGCGTATACGGTCTGGTACCTCATCCTGTCCAGGAGTTCCAAGGGCTCTTCGGAATTTCTCTTTCTGCGGATGTACGGCGGTAGAGGCACCCGGCCATACCTTTCCACGAAATCGGTAAACTCTATCTTCAAATGAAAATCAACCACCCATTTTTTTTCACCTGTCCGTTCTACCGCCTCCACCCAGGCATCTTCACCGAGCCGAAACCTCATACCAGGCGAAACCCGACCGCCAGGCTTCAACAATACCTCCCATAGGTGCGGCGAACCGTCAACCTTCCTGAGCAAGAGCATCTCCACACGACCGCCCGTTTCCTTAGCCGCCAACAGCCTGGCAGGAATGACTCGCGAGTCGTTTATGACCAGGCAGTCGCCCTTCCCCAGGAAATCGACTATCTGCGCAAAACAACAGTCCCGACATTCTCCGCTTTTCCTGTCCAGAACCATCATCCGCGAAAAATCCCTGGATTCGGCAGGTCTCTGTGCTATAAGGTCATTCGGCAGGTGATAGTCGAACTCTTCCAATTTTGTTTTCATTCGTCGCTTTTCTTTGCTTCATTCCAAAGGGCATCCATCTCTGCAAGCGAGGCCTCCGCAGGCGACCTCCCCTTCGACGCCAATTTTCGCTCGATGAAGGAAAACCGCCCCTCAAACTTTCTTATCGATGCCCTCAAAGCCGCCTCAGCGTCTACACCGGAAAACCGCCCCAGGTTAACGAGCACAAAAAGAAGGTCGCCTAACTCCTCCTCGACCTGTTCCCGACTGCCGGCGGCAATGGCCCTTTTCAACTCCTCCGTTTCTTCGTCGACTTTCTGTAACACACCCCGGACATCTTCCCAATCAAAACCCACCCGGGCGGCCTTTTCCGCGATTTTCTGAGCCCTCATTAGGGCGGGCATAGACAGGGGGATTCCGTCAATGCACGACCGTTGTCCTGACTCTTTGTTTTCCACGTGCCTTTTAATATCATCCCAATTTCTCTTTACATCCTCGACACTCAACACCTTTTTATCGCCGAACACATGGGGGTGCCTCCGTACCATCTTCTCCGAAACGGCCTTTATCACCGATGCCATATCGAATTTCTTTTCCTCTTCGGCAAGCCGGGAGATGAACAGAATCTGAAAGAGCAGGTCCCCCAATTCTTCCTTCAGGCCATCCGGGTCTCCGTTATCAACGGCGTCGAGCACTTCGTATGTCTCTTCCAGGAGGTACCTTGCGGCATCGGATATGGTCTGCTTCCTGTCCCACGGGCAACCTTCGGGTGATCTCAGTCGTGCAACGATGCCCACAAGCGACCCGAACAGATGCTTGACCTCAAACTCACCTTCTGCGCCTTCCTCTTTGATTCCCATCCTATCTTTTCCTCGCAAAAAAGTTGCTATTTTTAGCACGATTAGTATAAGGTGTCAAAATTAGGATTTACCTGAAAGGCCGGGGTCTGATGGGTGTTTTGGCTTGATTTTATTTTGTCGCGGTGATAAGACGTTCGCGCTTTGAACGACCGGCCTTTTTGTTGCACACCATACGGTTTCAGTTGCAAAGTCATCTTTTCTGAAGAGATTTTGCATTCCTTAACGTAACCTGGTTTTTTATAGAGAGGAGGACGATATCCATGGCAGAAGAGAAGAAGCGCTTGACGCGGGCCGAAAGGCTCGCAATGGAGAGGGAGGACAACCTTAAGCATTGGGAAGAGCAGGATGCCCTTCTGTTCAAACATCGTGAAGAAGCTTACAATATCGGCGGTCCCGAGCAGGTCACACGCCTCGCCAAGCAGGGCAAGAAGCCCATGCGCGACCTCATAAATATGCTCATCGATCCAGGCACGGAGTTTTACGAACTCGGAATCGACGCAGGATACAACATCGGGAAAGTCAAGCTCTACGGTGGCGATGTTTACGAGTCGGAGAAACGGGGACATATTCCCGGTGGAGGACTTGTGACCGGCGTGGGCGTCATTCACGGAAAAGATTGCATGATTTTCGCCAACGAAAATCGTTATGCGGCAGGAACCTATTTCCCCATCACCCTCAAAAAGCACATGAGAGCTCAGGCCATCGCCGAGCGCCTGAGACTGCCCTGCGTCTACATAGCCGACTCGGGAGGAATCAATCTTCCCCTCCAGTTGGGCTGTTTTGCCGACGATGGTCACTTCGGAAGCATGTTCTACAACATGTGCCGTATGTCCGCCCTGGGCATCAAACAGTACACGCTGTCCACAGGAGGCAACACCGCAGGCGGTGCGTACATCGTTTATCTCGCCTCGGAATCCATCATGATCGAGAAACTGGCTTTCGCATTCCTTGCCGGTCCTCCCATGGTCAAATCGGCGATCGGGGAAACGGTCAGCGCCGAAGACCTCGGCGGCGCTTATGTCCACACCCAGCACTCGGGAGGCTGCGACCACTTCGTGAGAACCCAGGAGGAGGGTATTAAAAAAGTTCGTGATATCATAGAGTTCGAGCCGCAACAGAGCCTCTACTGCGAACTCAAGAAGCCCGCGGAGCCAAAGTTCGATTACAAAGAAATGATGCGGTGCACGCCGATCAACACCTACCATGCCATCAACATAAAAGACACGCTAAAGTGCCTCGCCGACGACAGCTATTTCCATGAATACAAACCGACCTACGGCCTCTACAGGGGCGAAACTATCGTGGCCGGCAAAATGTGGATGAAGGGTATGCCGGTCGGCGTCATCGCATCGAGCGGCAACGGCGTCATATACATCGAGGCCGCCAGGAAGGCGACGGAGTGGATGATTCGCTGTGGTAACTCGAACCTACCTGTCCTCTTCCTCCAGGGCTCCCCCGGCTACATGGTCGGCAAGTCTGAGGAATGGGGAGGTATCGGTAAATACGGGTCCGACATGGTCCGCACTTGCAGCGTCCTCAACGTGCCCAAGATTCAGTACGTAATCGGTCCTGATCACGGGGCGGCCAACTACGGTATGTGCGGCAGGGCCTTCAGACCCGTTTTCTGCTTCACCAACATGAGGGGTCGCACGACGGTCATGTCCGGTGAGACGGCAGGGTTCATCGTCGAGACGGTAAGGAGAAAGAATATCATCGATAAGGGTCAACAGGTCGACGAGGAGGAAATGGCAAAATTCCGCCAGATGATGAGAGACCGGTATGATGCCGAGGGTCATCCCTTCCTCACAGGCTCGCTCCTGTTTCACGACGGCGTCATCGCCTTCAGTGAAGCTAGAAACAAGCTTGCAAGGGCTCTGGAACTCTGTTACCGTGTGCCCGCTGGACACACTGATTGGGGAGACCTCAAGGTTTAACCGGTTCGAGAGGTAAAGAGCTAAATAAGAGGAGGAAAATTTATGGCTGATATACTGCTTCAAGAAAAAACAGATGAGGGCATCCTGATTCTAACTTTGAATCGACCGGATGCCATGAATTGTTTCAATTTCGACCTGCTTGCCGCGCTTGACGATGTCATCCGGGAAGCCAATTTTGATATGGGTATTCGTTGCATCATCATAACTGGTGCCAAAGCAGGAGACGACCCGAAGAAATGGTCTTTCTCCACGGGCGCCGACCTAAAAGAGCGAAGAACGCTAACACCTGACCAGGTCCGACGTTTCATCTTCACGATCCGGAACTGCTTCACCGCCGTCGAGCAGGTTAGGGTTCCCGTCATCGCCGCGATCAACGGCTTTGCCTTCGGAGGCGGGACAGAGTTGGCGCTTGCCTGCGACCTCCGCATAGCTTCGTCGAATGTACTGATGGGGCTCACGGAAACCAGTCTCGCAATCATCCCCGGCGCTGGCGGAACACAGAGGTTGACCCGGATCATCGGCATTGCCAAGGCCAAGGAATTGGTCTACACGGCCCGCAGAATCGACGCAAAAACGGCGCTCGAAATCGGCCTCGTGAGCAGGGTGGTCGAACCGGACAAACTAATGGATGCGGCGCTCGAACTGGCAAGGGAGATTGCCAAAAACGGGCCCATCGCGGTTGCACAGGCCAAGTTTGCGATCAATTACGGCTCCGAGGCGTGTCTGGGGGTTGCCCTGCCCCTTGAATCGAAAGCTTACGAAATCACAATACCGACAAAGGACAGACTTGAAGCCCTCGCCGCTTTTGCAGAGAAGCGCAAGCCTGTATTCAAAGGAGAATAAAACATTGGCGTTCTTTCTTTTAACGTTACGTTCAGAGGGAGAATAAAACATTCAACAATTTATGATGGAGGTTTTTGTATGGCTACGGAGTACGATCTTTGGAAAATATTCCCAAGAATGCCCAAAAAAGTAACGATCGGTGATATCACCGTAAGAGACGGTTTTCAGCATGAAGAGAAGTTCATCTCCACGGCGGCGAAAATCTACTACGCCCAGGAGATGATACTTGCAGGAGCGAGGGAAATAGAAATAACGAACCTGGGAAACCCCGCAGGCATCCCCCAGTTCAGGGATGCCGACCAGGTATTCGCTGCTATGAGGAGCGATTCCTTCAAGAAACGCTGTGAAAGGGCGGGGGTCAAATATGACGAAGTCGTCATGACGGCGGTCACGATCAGGGAGCCTGCTGTTGACCGAGCCATCGAACTCAAGGAAAAGGGCGTCGGTCCGGACCGGATTCTCATGATGGTTTCCACCGACCCGGAACATCATTTTGCCAACTCGGGAACGACACTGTCCGTTTACTGGAAAGAGGCGGAACGGTGCATCAAGAAGGCGCGTGACAAGGGTATCAAGATGTGCGGAACGGTCAGCACGATCTGGGGAAGCCCTATCAGCGGCGCGACGAAGCTCGAGGATGCCGTGGAATTCACGAAACGGTGGTTTTCCATCGGCGCCCACGACATCGAACACGCTGACCACGATGGGTCCGCCTCAGCAGCTCAGGTGTACCGTTATTTCTCAATGATTTTGGATGCAATGCCGAACCCGGAGGCACATCTCTGCCATCTCCACGAGACCAAGCGCATCGCCTCAGCGTCGGTCTTGGCGGCCCTTCAGGCCGGTATAACCCGTTTTGAGGGGACCCTCGGCGGCTTGGGCGGTCAGCCGGCCAACTTCCTCGACGACTGCCCTGTCAGGGGTACAGGTGAGTATTACTATGAGGATCCCAGGTATGTCGGGTTGATCTGCCTGGAAGACCTGCTTGTCATGATCGATGAGCTCGGGATCGAACACGGCTATGACGTGGATCGCGTCCTGTTGCTCGGAAGGAGGATGGAAAAGACCTGCGGCCGGCGTCTTCGTTCCGAAGCGGTCATCAACGGCCGTACTCTCAAAGAAGGACATCCAAAATTCGGTCGTCCCGGTCTTAAGCAACTGATCGAAAAGCTCGGTGAGAAACCGGGTCAGAAGATTCCGTCCGATTGGACGCCGGAAGCTGTCCTTCCAGCAAAGTGGGGTCCGGAAGACCCGATCTGGAAAAAATAGCGGGAATTTATCGCGAGGGAGTGGTGCAGGCAGCCCACTCCCTCGATTTTGCCCGCCTTGAATGATGGACAGCCGCATAGAGTGTAGGCTGTAACTAACCAATAAAAATAAATATGGAAGGAGGTATGTTGGATGGCTGTTAACGTCGTGGCTCCCATGCCGGGAACCATATCAGAGATTTTAGTAGAAGTGGGTGATCAGGTGAAAGCGGATGAGGAGCTCATCATCCTCGAGGCCATGAAGATGGAAAATCCGATCACGGCGCCCGTTGCCGGCACTGTCAAGGAGATCAAAGTCGCCGAGGAGGACAAGGTAGACACCAACCAGGTTTTGGTTGTCCTGGAATAGCATGCCGAGCAACACTGTCATATGCAGAGATTTGCCGAACCGTCGCGGTTCGGCAAATCTTTTTTGACATTGGTAGCAGAGGATGATCTATCTCCCCCAAAAGGTGCACATTCAAGAAGTCGTCCTAAGAGACGGCCTCCAGAACGAAAAACAGCTCGTTAGCACTGAAGAAAAGCTCAAGCTTATAGATCGGCTGATCGCCTGCGGTCTTCGTCAGGTCGAAATCACATCTTTCGTAAACCCGCATCTTGTTCCCCAGATGGCCGACGCAGAAGATCTCTGCAATCGGTTGCAACAACGGGAGGGGATAATGTTTTCTGCCCTCATCCTCAGTGAGAAAGGGCTCTATCGGGCCATGCGATGCGGGATGCCTCAGGTCGGTGTCTACGTCTCGGCAAGCGAGACCCACAGCAGAAGAAACAGCAATAGGTCGATCGATGAGGCACTCGAAGAGGCTCGACGTTTGATCCGGAAGGCCCGGCAGGCGGGCATAAAGGTAAGGGCCGGGGTTATGAACGCCTTCGGTTGTGCGTACGAGGGAAAAGTGCCCATCGGTAAAGTCGCTGAATTATCAGATGCACTCCTCGACGCCCAACCCAACGAAATCTGCCTTGCCGATACGTCAGGATTGGGAAACCCCCTGCAGATAAAAGAGGTCCTCAATCGAGTGAGGTCGGTGACCGGCGTTACACCGCTGTCACTTCACTTCCACAACACCAGAGGCCTCGGTCTCGCAAATGTTTTTTCAGCCCTTGAAGAAGGCATTTTTTCGTTCGACACCTCCCTCGGCGGCCTCGGTGGATGTCCCTTCATCGAAGGAGCGACGGGCAACATCGCAACAGAAGACACGGTGTCCATGCTTCACAGCATGGGGGTCGAAACAGGCATCGATCTGAGCGCCTTAATCGGAGTAAGTCTCGACTTCGAAAAGGTCTTGGGAAGGACTTTTCCTTCACTCATAAGTCATCTTTATGCGAGTCTAAAGGCCGATGGGTCTTGACCTCTATATCTTTCTTTCCCTGCTCGTCACCTATTTTATCGGTGCTATCGGCCATTCTCCTCTTTCTTTCAAGACCTCACGGTAAGCTTCGAGGGCTTCGTTCACGGCCGGCATTCCAGCGTAGGTTGAAACCTGGAAGATGATTTCGGTGATTTTTCTGGGGTCACAACCCACGTTCAGTGCGGCGTTGACGTGGAGCTTAAACTCCGCAGTCGCCCTAAGGGATGCCAGCATGGCGCACGCTGCGTATTGCCTCTCCTGTATCGTCAAAACGGTACGGGAATACAGATTGCCCGTGATATGCCGCGAAAGGTCATTGGCGAGTTCTTTGTCGAACTGCCTCCACATCTGGTAGGGTGGCTCCATCTTTATCCCTTTGCCGAAAAGTCTTGCAGCTGTTTCCTGAGTCCTTCTGTTGATATCATCGCTCATGGTAACGTCCTCCTTCGTGGGTTTATTCGAAAATGGCTTAAGGAAAGGCGAAGTTAGCCTAAATGCCGTCTCCATGTCAAGACACGACCTGTCACCCAATAAACGGAAACGAAAAATATCTCTTGACAACAAGGTAATTATATTTTAGCTTTCCCTCCGATTTTGGGGAAATTACTATTCGGAAGGAGGTGATTAAGTAATGAAAAGGGCTTTGGTATTATTGTTTTCCCTGGTTCTCGCAGTGTCATTTACCTTCACTCTCGCCTGCAAGAAGGCTGAGGAACCGAAGAAAGAAGCTCCGGCGGTTACTGCTCCGGCTCCGGCCCCGGCTCCGGCTCCTGGCGCACCTGCGGCTCCGGCTCCTGGCGCACCTGCGGCTCCGGCTCCGGCAAAACCGGCTGAAGAACCCAAGAAGTAGCTATTGGGACCGTTACGAGAGAATAAACAACCGGGCATTTGACAATTCGATGTCCGGTTGTTTATTTCGTCATTACATATCATCTCTTACGCGAATCATCGGCAAAGCCTTCCTGCAAGAAATGACCGAAAAAGGTTGTATTTTGTGAGACTTCTTAGAGCCATCGTTGTCATTTCCGTCGCTGCATTATCGATCATTTCCTGTGTTGCACGGGAAATCCCACCTCCCCCGAAGCCGACAAGGGTCGCGCTTGTTCTCGGCGCTGGGGCATCCCGTGGTTTCGCTCACATCGGTGTCCTGAAGGTCTTGGAGTCAAACCGGATACCGGTTCATATGATCGTTGGGACAAGTGCGGGCAGCTTTGTGGGGTGTGTTTATGCCTTCGGATACAGCGCCTATCAGCTTCAAAGGATGGCTATCGGCCTCGACAAAAGCGACATCGTCGACCTTGCTATCCCGGATAACGGATTTATCAAAGGCGAAAAACTCGAGAATTATGTCAATCAGTTAGTGAGTAATACACCATTGGAGAGGTTGCGCATTCCCTTTTATGCCGTAGCCACCGATATACGGAGGGGTGAGGAAGTCGTGTTCGGTATGGGGAACACAGGGACTGCCGTCAGAGCGAGTTGTTCTATTCCCGGCGTCTTCAGGCCGGTAAGCATATCCGGCGCCACTTACGTAGATGGAGGCGTAGTCAGTCCAATTGCCGTTGAGGCTGCAAGAAAGTACGGGGCGGATGTGGTCATAGCTGTCGATATTTCAGCGGGCATCGGAAATTCCGTACCTCAAACGACGATCGAGACTATTCTCCAATCCATCGACATCATGCATTCCAAAATATCGTCCGCCCAGCTCTTGAAGGCGGATGTCGTAATCACTCCCAGAGTCGGCCATATCGGTTCCGCTGATTTTTCGAAACGCCACGAAGCGATCCTTGAAGGAGAAAGGGCGGCCAATGAAGCCCTACCCCGCATCCAATCCATCCTGAACACGTTCCGCTCACAAGGCAGACTTTAAGACTCAGCCAGGCATTTAACTTGACTTTCAAAACGACTGTCATTATATTTTTGCGTAAGAAAAATCACATTTAGGAGGAAGCCATGTCCGAAGGCAGAGATTTCGATTTCTTGAAGGGATTGTTGGTCGGCAGCTTGATCGGCGCCGCTATGGGTATCCTGTTTGCACCCAGGAGTGGTAAAGAAACCCGCGAAGATATAAGAAGAAAATCCCAGGAGATCTATTCCAAAGCGAAGGAAGAATACGAAGAAGCCGTTGAACGTAGCAAGAGGGCTTACGAAGGAGCAGTAGAACGTCTGAAGGAATTTCAGGCTGCTGCGAAGAGGAAAGCCGCCGAAGCCGAAGAAAAGGTCGAGGAATTGGCTGACAAGGGGAAGGATGCCCTTGATGATACGAAAAGCCGAATCAAGAGGGCCATAGACGCCGGCGTCGAAGCATACAAAGAAGAAAAGGAAAAAAGCTGAGAGAGGCGGGATAGACTGCAAAACATCAAGGGGACTTAGGCCATGCTTTTTGAATTGAGCGTCATAATTTTCGCCTTAGCCTTTCTTTTCTTCACGATCTTTTCGATACTTTATCTCGTTCAGCTTCGCCAGACGGCGAAAAACATAGAGAGCATCTTAAATAAGCTAGACCAAAGTCTGCCGAGCATCATTTCTAAAATAGATGCTATCGTCAGCGACCTTTCCGAGACAACTCGGATGATCAAGATGCAGACTTCATTTCTTGCAAATGTTACGCGGAAGATCGAGGGCATAGTGGATGATATCGCCGACTTCGAACAATCTCTTCGTCGAGAAATCGAGGTACCAGTTTCAAATGCCCTTGGCACTTATAACGCCTTAATCAAAGGCATACGTGCTTTTGTCTTCGCTCTTTTTTCCTCTCGGCCATAAAAAAAGGATGGACGGTTTTTCAATCCGCCCATCCTTTTTATATATTGTCACCGGGAGCCTGCGAGCTCACAGCCACTCCAGAATTATTTTCAGGAAGGGGGTCGGTGGATGGAAAGGAGGGAACTAAAACCATCCACCGATATGCAAACTGAAAGATCGGCACATTCAATCTTTCAGGTTCATCATCCTTCCTTCCTTATACATTCTAAAGTTTGCCATCATAGGTCTCTGTTTACTATCCTTTGCATAAGACGTGCCTACTGCGACCTCTTATTTTTTCCCCCCAACTAATGGGGCAAATTATAACGCCTTGATAACAATGCATTTATTTCGTTAATCGCAAGAAGGTAAAAGAAGCCGACGCTTCCATGCCGTGAATTGCAGGTTTTTATCATTCCATTTTTGGTGTATAGTGCGGATATCGCACCGTAGATCGCACCAAACAAAAACAGTGCAGACAAGAATCTTGCCGACCATACGTGCGTATGCCGCACTATCAGTGCATTTATCGCACTGATAGTGCGGTTTTTTGCTTCAGTGGAGATCTTTTGGGAGATCTTTTGACGCCTTCTTGAGTTCTCGGAGGAAGGCATAACGAGAAATTCCCAACAATCGCGCCGCTGCCGCCTTGTTGCCCTCACTTCTCTCCAGGGCGGCTTCGAGGATCTTCTTTCGGAACTCCAAGTTGACCTTGTTGACAGTTGCATGGTAGTCGATGCGACCTGCGGGCAACACTGCAAAGGCCCGCGACATGCCGCCCATAATACGAACAGAAGAAAAATCTTCTTTAATCTCAGCCGGTAGGTTATCCGGAGTGAGGACCTTGCCCACATTCTGGCGTATCATGACTCTTTCGATTATGTTTTTGAGCTCCCTCACATTTCCGGGCCATGGATAGCGTTTGAGGATAAGCTCCGCCTCCCGACTCAGGCCTTTAACCTTTTTATTAAATTTCTTATTGTACTCGTCTATGTAATGCTGAGCGAGAAGAACAATGTCATCCTGTCTCTCCCTGAGAGGAGGGATGACTAGGGGGACGACCCTTATCCGGTAGTACAGGTCTTCCCGGAAAGAGCCCTCGGCAACCATCCTGTTCAGGTCCTTGTTGGTGGAAAAGATGAATCTGACGTCGATCGGTATCTTATCCGTACCGCCGAGCCTCCTTATGGAACCTTCTTCGAGCATCCTGAGAAACTTAGCCTGAAGCGGAAGGCTCATATCCCCGATTTCATCGAGCAGGAAAGTGCCGCCGTCGGCGTATTCCAGCAGTCCTATTTTGCGTTTTTTGGCGTCGGTGAAAGCTCCTTGCTCATAACCGAAAAGTTCGCTCTCCAGCAGAGTACCCGGTATGGCAGCGCAATTGACCTCCACAAAACGCTTCGCACTTCTTCTGCTCTGCCTATGGATGGCCCTGGCAAAGAGTTCTTTCCCGGTGCCGCTCTCGCCCTGAATAAGGACGTTGGTGTCATGCATGGCTACTTCTTCGATGATACGGAATATGGTCTGCATCTGCTCCGATTTGCCGATAATATCGTGGAACCCCAGGAGGGCGTCTTCTCGCTCTTTCAGTTTTTCGACTTCCGACTTCAATGATTTCGCCTCAAGGGACAGATAAGAATGCATTATCGCATTATCATAAGACGTTCCCGCGTTCTTTATCAGGATATCCAGTATATTGATCCGATCCTGCGGCCAGTTGCCCTCTATCTTTGCCAGATAAAGGGCACCCTTGAAATCATTCTTTATCCTCAAAGGAAAGACGATCTCGGAGTCATAATCTTCAAACAACGCGGCCGTTCCTGCCGGACGGCTCGCCGCAACCTGACGAACAACAATGGCATTGGTTTCCATCGCCTGTCTGATGATGCTCCCGTCTATCCTTTTCGCGTATTCTTCGGCGTGGACGGCAACTATTTTTTGGCCGTCATGGACCAGACACTGACCCTGCTTTGAATCGGTGAAATAGATCAGAGCCTTCTCTGATTGGCCGATTTTCAGGGCATACTTGAGTATGATCTCGTGAATGTCGTCGACGGCGCTGCTCGCGTTAAGCTCGGAAACGGCCTTCTGAAGGATGAGGAGCTGGTGGATCTTCTCGCTGTTGTTTTCGAACAACCTGGTCAGATGTATTATTATACTGACCTGGTTGGCAAAGGTCAGGAGGATGTCTATTTCTTCAGGGGTGAATCTCGTTTTCTCTTTAGTCCAGACGGCGATGATCCCCATCACCTCATCCTCAACCTTCAAGGGAGCATAGAACGTCGATCCCCTCTTGTAAAACTCCGTGATCTTGCGGTCCGTGCTCGTCAATCTTGGGTCGCGATCTGAGTCTTCAAGGGTGATGTACTGACCGGTTTTCGCTACCCTCGTCTCGAGGCTGTCGTGTTTCTTGAGATTCAAGTTGACAGAGAACGCCCGCCTGGCCTCCTCGGGGTCATAGTTCTTGACGACCCTTGTTATTAAGTTTTCTTTCTGCTCGTCCAGCAGGCAGATGATCCCGCGGTCGAAACCCAAGTTGTCAGTTACTTCATCAAGGATTTTTGACATGATCCCGTCAACATACGATACTTCCGACAATTGTCGGAAACCATAGGGAAATTCATCGAAAGCGATCTGCCATGAAATCTCGTCAACGGAGGAGGGGTCTGTCAGCAATGCACTGATTCTGTACATGCTACGGATGAGCTTGTCCTTGTCGATCACGAAGGTCGACTGTGTTCTGGAAGTAATATTCGTGCCTTCTCTTCTCACGAATGATTTGTCCCTTTATTTTTATTTCGTTTTTCCCGCGAGGCGAGACTGAACACCCTCCAACGGGTAATCACGATGAAAATCAGAAATTAAATCTGGTGCATTCGGTCTTATTCCGGACTACTCAGTTCCGGTTGCGGAGAAAAGTAGCGGGCGTTTTGAGGTGATCATGCAACGGCGTCATACTTTATCGTATTCTGAAAACTGCATGGTAAAAGTCGCTCTACCCTGGGTAGCGGACCTGAGGTCCGTCGCATACCCAAACATCGCCTTCAAAGGAACCTTCGCGCTAATTTCACAGGTCGGTCCTTTGTGACTGATGGTCTTGACCTCACCGCGCCTCACATTGATGTCCCCTATGACTTCTCCCATGTATTCACTCGGGGTCAAAACGTTAAGACTCATTATAGGTTCGAGTAGAATAGGACTTGCTTTACGACACCCTTCCTTGAAGGCCGTCGACGCTGCGATCCGGTAACCTACTTCCGAGGACTCGCCGTCACGAAAAGTTCCGCCTGTCAAATGGACCTTCAGGTCGACAACCGGGTATCCGGAAAGTACACCGCTGAGAGTCGCCTCCCTTACACCTTCTTCTATCGCCTTGTGATAGATGACGGGAATGTCCTCCGGCTGTATCTCGTCGATGATCTCTATGCCGGAGCCGCGGGCTGACGGTTCCAGCCTCATTTTTACGTGCCCGAAATGTTTTCTTTCTCCCAGTTCCTTGTCGAAGCGGCCTTCAATTTCCACCGTCTTCTCTATTGTTTCTCTGTAGACAACCCTCGGCTTTCCGACGTTGACTCTTACGTTGAACTCTCTGATCAACCGGTCGATGACTATCTCCAGATGGAGTTCCCCCATACCGGATATGACTGTCTGTGCGGTTTCGTCGTCATATTTCACCCTCAGCGTCGGATCCTCATCCACCAGTTTGGCGAGCGCTTCGGACAGCCTTTCCTGGTCACCTGGCGTCTTTGCTTCGATCGCTCGGCTGATCACCGGCTCTAAGAATTCGATGGGCTCGAGCACGATCGGATTCTTTTCATCGCACAGTGTATCTCCCGTCGAGGTCTCTTTCAAACCCATTGCCGCGATGATGTCCCCCGCACCGGCGTCGGTTATCCTCTCTCTTTTGTTGGCGTGCACCTTCAAGAGTCTTGCAACTTTTTCCGTCCTGCCCCTGGTCGCATTATACACTTCCTGCCCAGCTTCCATCGTCCCCGAGTATACTCGGAGGTAGGTCATTTTCCTTCCTTCGGCCATCATAACCTTGAACGCAAGGGCCGTCAGGGGTTCTTTGTCGTCGGCCTTCCTACTTACTTCTTCCCTCGTGACGGGGTTAAACCCCTTGACCGGCGGCAGATCCTGGGGAGAGGGCATAAAATCGACGACTGCGTCCAGGAGGGGCTGAACCCCCGTGTTTCTCAAGGCGGAGCCGCAAAGGACCGGCACGACCTTCAGGTCGATGGTCGCCTTTCGGATGGCCTCTCTTATTCCATTCTCAGAGACCTCACTTCCCTCGAGATAGGCGTCTGCGATTACGTCGTCGACCTCAGCAAGTGTCTCGATCATTCTGTCCCGTTGAATTTCCGCATCCATCGCGGCCTCATCGGGGATGTCGGAGACGGAAAAGCTCAAGCCCAGACTATCCGTTTCCCAGGTCATTCGCTTCTTTTTAATGAGGTCGATGACACCGCCAAAGCCCTCTTCCTTCTTAATCCAAGGTATCTGGACCATCAGCGGCGCCGAGTTGAATCGTTCCTTCATCATGGCCACGGCGTTGTAATAATCGGCCCCTATCCGGTCCATCTTGTTGATGAAAGCGATTTTAGGGACGCCGTACTTATCTGCTTGCAACCATACCGTCTCCGACTGTGGTTCTACACCCTCGACGGCACTGAAAACTACGACGGCCCCGTCAAGGACGCGCAGACTCCGCTCCACCTCTATCGTAAAGTCGACGTGGCCGGGGGTGTCGATGATGTTGATCTCATGATTCCGCCAGTGGCATGTCGTAACTGCAGACGATATCGTTATGCCCCTTTCCTGCTCCTGGGGCATCCAGTCCATCACGGCTTCTCCATCATGGACCTCTCCCATCTTGTGGGTCTTGCCGGTATAAAAGAGTATTCTTTCCGTTACAGTCGTCTTTCCCGCGTCGATGTGCGCCACTATGCCGATGTTCCTGATGCGTGAGATCTTTGTTCTCGATGCCATTATCCCGGCACTTTCTGACTAAGTCATCCAGTCGGCGACTGCTCTTTGATCAGCTCTCCGTTGAATCTCAAAGGATACCCGAGATCAAGATGTCCCTTTAGGGTCTCCCGCGGCTTACCCTCCACCAAGATCTTGACGGCCTTGATTTCCGGAACATTCTGCGTCAGCGTGTTGACCAGCGAATACACAGTGGCCACTTCACTCGCGCTTCCTCCCGGGTGCCTATCCACGATAGACTTGTCGAAATCAACAAAGGCCGTACCCTCTGCCTCGACCCGGACCCCTCTCAATCTCGTGCCTTCGGGTATCGTGCGCGTCAATTCCTTAAGCCCGGCCCCTGGTCCCTCTATGAGGGCTTTGACCAATTCTTCGGCCCGTCCCTGGGCAGTCGTCGCCTCAGGGATCATCCTTTTTGCGGGGACCAAAAAACGTTCCTGGACATCAGAGAAATACAAGACAACCTGCCTGTTCTCCTTTTTGGGCAAGGGGCCCTTTTCACTCGACGGTCCGACGAAATCATACAGACTGACACCGAGAAAAACCAGAAACCCGAGTACGACCGCTACGATGACTGATAGCAGAAACAACCGGATGCCTTTGCGTTTCTTTTTCGCCCTTACCTCTTCGGAACGTCTTTTTCTCTTACTCCCCATTTTCCGCTTTCTTTCTTGTTATCAATCGAAGAATCTGCCGGCGGCTTTAAATCCGTTTTTCTGACCGTATCCTACCAGTAGCCCATAAAAGACGCGCCAACTTAGGCCATTTTCATCTTGCTGTCAAGCTGATGCTCCATGATTCAGCAGGAAAAGGGGTGTCAAGCTGATCGTGAGGGGAGTCGGCGGTTCAGTGGCTTCCAGTGATCGCCGCAAGGCTCTCTTTTGCTTTCTCGCCAAGCTCTGAATCGGGTGCAAGTTTCAAAACCAGACGGAATTCGGCTTCTGCCTCTTTGAGGTCTTTCATCTCAACATGACATTTAGCCAGCAAGTAATGGGTTTCAGGAAAATCAGGAGCGATTTCAAGTGATTTCTTTAGATGGTCGATGGCTTCCCTTACACGACCCTGGGCAAGCAGGACCATCCCGCGGTTCTTCTCGATGAGAGGGGTGAGCAACGTGTTCGGGTCTCTGGCGAAGGCTTCATCAAAACTCGCGAGCGCCGCCTGGTAGTCGCCTTTTCTGTAGTAAGCATATCCCATATTGTTGTAAGCGCCTGCCGGTGTCTCGTATAGTACATTACTAGCCGCTTTCTTGAACTCCGCGATCGCGTCGTCCCACCGCCCCATTTCACAGTAAACCATGCCCAGATAGTTATGGGCCTCGGAATAACCCGGCTTCAAAGAAATGGCCTCCTTGAATTCCGAAACCGCCTCGGCATTCAGTTTTTTGGTGTAATAAGCTATTCCGAGGTAATACCTTATCGTGGGGTCATCGGGATTCTGCTTCTTCGCGTCCAGAAGCTCTTTCAAAGCGGCGGTGTACTGACCCTGCTGAATATAAACTATTCCGCGTTCGAGAAAAACCTCGGCCAATCGTGGATTTTTGGCTGTGCATCCCGTAATGAAATAAAGGACAACGAACGCAGAAATCACGACATGGCAGATTCTTGGAATCTTGAGGTTTTTCATTATGAACTTTCCTCCACGCCTATTTTCCGTTGTTCCCGTTTACCCACCAGTCGCTCTTGTCTTTAAACCACCACTGCGAGGAATCGGTCTTTAGGACCTCCTCCGCCATTCCCCTCGCGGTGTCGGTGTAAAGTCGCCTGACCGCAAAGTCAATCCACTCTTTGCTGTATTTGTTTCCAAGGTCGCCCAATTCCTTCAACTGATAGATCAACGCCAGTTGGTCGGCATCGTGGGAAAGCATCGACTCTCTGGTTTTTTTCTCGTTAAATTCATCGATGGCGGACTTGATTTCGCTGCCGAAGAAAAGCCCCTCCGTAAGTTCCTCCACGGCCTTCCCCTCGTCGACAGTTACGTATTTCTTGTTTACATAATTCATGTCTCCCGTCCTTGCCTCCGGCAAATCATGGAACAGGCACATCTTTATCACCCGATTTTCGTCGACGCCCGGCTCAAGCTTGCAAAGGGCATAACCTATGAAGACCGTCCGCAGCAAGTGTTCGGCTACAGACTCACAACCTGTGCCGAGAAACTGGAACCCCGTTCTCGGCGTTTTCTTCAACATGCCAACTTCGAATATGAAATTTACTATGTTCTCCACTTTGACTATTCTTTCTTTCTTTTGAGAACCTTTATCCTATTGGCCATCATGTCGGAAATCCCTTTGATTTCTAGCTGTAATGACGCTATACCCTCCGGCTTCATCGATGACAATCTATCCAGTCGCTCCTTCCAGTATTCCAAAAGGGATATCTCATTCTCTCTGAGCTTTTCTTCGAACTTCTTCTGGACTTCCCTCAGGAAGGCCTCCTTCTCGACAACCATACGCCTCGCCCTCCGGACTCACCTTGTTGTACATCTATATCAATCTTTCACCGCAATGCAAGAAGTTAAAGCCGAGGCCGTCGGTGTTCATACCAACGAATATCTCATCCGCTGTTGTCTCAAAAGCCCCCTTTTTTCGAGGCGTTCAATGTGCTTTTTCATCAGCGCCCGCTCACCGAATTCAAAAAAATGCCTGGGTTCTCGCGGCCTTTTGTAAACGATCCATTGGCCGACGATTTCATCGAGCGTTCTCGGCCGGTCAAGGAAGGCAAGAAGTTTTTTCTCCCTTTCTTCGATCACTGCTATATATTCCTCCGCAAGTTCCCTTAAATCACCTTCTATCACGCCCGTTTCATGGGCGGACACGAAAAACCGTGCAGGAACGGTCATCAATTTCCTCACGGACTCGACAGTGCTGTCGATGTCCGACACTCGGTCGCCATACCATGGCCCAAATCGTGTCATGTCTAGGTCGCCCAGATAAAGGACGCCCTCGTCCGGGAAATAGAAACAGCAATGTCCGATGCTATGGCCGGGCGTATGGATGACGCGCAGCGTCGTTTCGCCGAATTGCATCAGGTCGCCATCCTGGAATTCACAGGTTGGTTTCCGTACCCTGTAATTGAATCGCCGCAAGAGTATGTCTCGCCATACATCTTCGTACTCCGTACCGCGAAGACCGTAGTACTCGAGGACCTTGTCTATGTCCTGGTAGCACGGTGCTTCGCTCTTATGGACGCATAATTCGGCACTCGGGAAAAGATAACCGAACGACCCGTGATCCTCATGATAATGTGACTGGATGACCGTTCGTACAGGGCCTTTTTCCTCCTGCAGTCTCCTCAACCGCCCCTCGTCAGACCCCGGGTCTATGACGGCCTGTACCTTGTCATCTATGTACAGAGAATTACAGAAGGGGTATCGTCCTTCATAGGGCCCCGGTATAAAAACGACTTTTCCGAATCTGATTTCCTTCAACATCCCCCTCCCACCTTTTCCTTCGAAGTGTTGTTATCGACAGTTAGGTTGCGGCGTACCCTGTTTGGTAAAGACGATTTGCCAGAGTTGAATCCGCCGCGCCCGGAAAGCACCGGCGCAGGAAAGGAGATAATACTCCCACATCCGCTTGAATCTCTCGTCATACCTGGACCTCAGGTCAGGCCAGGCCTTCTGAAAATTCTCGTTCCAGGCCATGAGGGTCTTGTCATAATGGGGCCCCAGATTATGCCAGTCTTCCATGACGAACAGCCCCTCAACAGCCCGGCCGATCCAGGCGATGCTCGGCAGTTGACCGTTCGGGAAGATGTACCTGTCGATCCAATCGTCGACTCTGTCCAAGGATTCGTTGTCGCCGATGGTCTGGAGAAGGAAAATACCCTCGTCATCCAGACAGCGGTATACTACGTTCATAAATTCCCTGTAGTTTTTTCGTCCCACATGCTCGAACATGCCTATGGAAACTATCTTATCGAAGGTTCCCCGTATATCTCGATAATCGCATTCCACAATTTCCACCGGCAGTGAACGACAGAACTCCTTTGCGTAGGCGATCTGTTCGCGGGCGATGTTCACTGCGGTTACCCGGCACCCGTAGTTTTCTGCGGCGTAACGGGCAAATCCCCCCCATCCGCAGCCGATGTCGAGGACACGGTCCCCCTGTTTGAGCGCCATTTTTCGACAGATGAGGTCGAGCTTCTTGACCTGTGCCGAATTGAGGTCGTCGACCCCGTCGAAATAAGCACAGCTGTATTGGTTGTAAGGGTCAAGGAAAGATTGGAAAAGGTCGTTTCCGAGGTTGTAGTGCCGATCCGCGACGATCCGCGACCTCGACCTCGATTGTTTGTTGACAAAAAAAAGGAGGAGTGACGGCAGGTCTGTGAACTTTACTTTGACTTTCTCATCGAGCCGCGCCTTTAAGATGCAGTGGAAGAACTCGTCGAGTCGATCACACTCCCACCAGCCATCCATGTAAGATTCGCCCAGACCCAAGTTCCCGTCACTCAGGACTCTCCTGTAGAAGCGGTCGTCCTTGACCCTGATGTCCTCCGGTCTGGTACAGTTTATCGTTATGCCGGCCTGAGACAGGATGTTTTCAACGAAATGCCTCTCCCTCTCCACAAGACCACCTGCATCCGTCAGCGAGCGCGGGGCCAAACTCCCAGTGCGTCGTAACGGCCAATATAACCGCTGAGACGAACCCGGCCCCGCTCATCGGCAAGAAAAAAGCGGCTCGAATCTCGTTACGCCTTAATTGACGCACCCGTAAAAAGTCCGAAAACGTCATGCCGGACTTGATTAAGCCTGCCCCCCGTATCGGGTACGGGGCAGGCTCCGATACGGGGGCATCCAGAACATATTGAATATACTGGATTCCGACTTTTGTCGGAATAACGAAAATGGGTAATTCTCGACTTTTTACGGGACTGTTTTAATTAGTATAAATTCCCGTTGATGGCATTTCAATACCCCTATTCACAGGAAATGGAATGTGGAAGCCGTCTATTTTTTCTGTTGGGTTTCCTCCGGCCCGAGTCCGCAGAATTCCGCCAGCATCTCGTAGCGCTTCGGAAATTCCGGCTTCATGCGAAGACCAAAAAAGGGAGTCGGGATCCTGGACACACCCCGCTTATGTGTGACCTCGACACCTTCGAGGACCGTCTCGACCTGACTTTTCGGTATCGAAAACACCATTTCGTCGTCCGCCGTCATCGCAAACAGCCGCTCGCCCTGGGCCGGGATGATCACGTTACACTTCTGGCTGAGATAGGGATACACGAACTCCTGCGAGCAGGCACAGCGACCGGAGAATCTCGACTCTATGGCGCCCCCTTCACGGTAAAGCGCACCCTGCACCATCCTCACTATCTGGGCTGGCGTTCCGTAAACGAGGACCAGGTCCGGCTCAAAATCGACCCGGCTCAACGGTCCGACCAGAATGCTGCCGATAGAACCGACGGGGGCCTTCGGTTGGGCGGCCTGTGTCCTCGCCCCTGCCTCGAGGGTGGCAGTGAAATCGGGGTGGATTATTTCACCCCTGGTGACAAAATCTGGGTCCTCGCAGAACCCGAAGATCGGTATGGAAAGCGGACAGGCCATCTCTTCCTGACAAAAACCCATCATCCAGCCGTAACGGCGGGCCATGTTCACGCCTTGGCAGATGTTGAGCCTGTGGCCGACTAACTTCGTCGGACGCCTGTACTGCCCGGGAATATCCTTGTCTTTTGAAATCTTGACACCCACGGGGAAAGTCAACGGACGGATGTATTGTTCTATCTTCGCATTAACCTCTTCATTCGTCATGATCTTCTCCTCCTCTCATTTCATTGATTATTGACTCCGATGTATATACACCCAGACTACCGATAGGTTCAAGCAGCGTCAAAAGCTGCCCTACTGGTGCTTTTTCCTCCCACGGTGTCCGGACATTTCAATCGAGACAGCCCATAACGGCGAATTTCATTTGAGTTCCTTCCACTTTTCCCCTATCATCGTATAGGCTTTAAGAAGTAAAAAATCACTGTGACATTACAAGCCCTAAGCCTGCTGAAGGATTCAACATGACGGCCCGGAGTGAATTCGACTTTTCACAAGACCATCAATCGATAATCCCGGAGGAACTTCGTCCATGGAGGTGAGAAAAAAGAAGATCCGTTTCAGCATCCTCTACTTCTTCATGATAGCCCTGCTCATCATTTTCGTAGACCGCTATCTGCTGACCCGCGAACTGGCAACCATCAGCTACAGCGAATTCAAGGTGCTCTTGAAGGAGGGACTCGTGAATGACCTTGTCGTCTCTTCTTCGACCATCGAGGGCAACCTGCTGTCCGGTGCCCCGGACAGATTAGTAGGCCTCCGCAACGAAAAAAACGCAGTGAAAATCAAGCAATTGAAGGGTGTCAAGGAGTTTTTGACGGTCCGGATACAAGACCCCGACCTTGTGAAGGAGATGACGGAGAAAGGTGTTCGCTACACGGCGAAACCGGACACGACCTGGGTGGGCAACCTGCTACTCTGGCTCATTCCAGTTCTCATCCTCTTGGCATTCTGGGGATACCTACTCAGGAGGATGAGCGTTCAGGGAGGCGGGTTGATGGCGGTCGGTAAAAGCAAGGCCAAGGTCTACGTAGAAGGGGAGACCAAGGTGACCCTATCCGACGTGGCAGGCGTCGACGAAGCCAAGACTGAGCTGCAGGAGGTCATCGAATTCCTGCGAAACCCCCAGAAGTTCCAGACCCTCGGCGGTAATATCCCTAAGGGCATACTCCTTGTCGGCCCTCCCGGGACCGGAAAGACACTACTTGCCCGGGCCGTCGCCGGGGAAGCAAAGGTTCCTTTCCTTAGCCTGAGCGGCTCGGCCTTCGTGGAGATGTTCGTGGGCGTCGGTGCCGCCCGAGTGCGGGATTTATTCAGCCAGGCAGAGTCACGCGCCCCCTGTATCATCTTCATCGACGAAATCGACGCCCTCGGGAAGGCCCGCGGCATAAGTCCCATCTCCGGCGTCGACGAGAGGGAACAGACCCTGACGCAACTCCTTTCCGAGATGGACGGTTTCGACACAAAAAAGGGCGTCATCATCATGGCGGCGACAAACCGCCCGGAGATATTGGACCCGGCGCTCCTCCGCCCGGGCAGGTTCGACCGCCACATCCTCGTGGACCGCCCCGACGCCAAGGGCCGGGAGGAAATCTTCCGCGTCCATGTCAAGAAGGTCAAGCTTGCCCCGGACGTCGACCTGAAGGTCCTGGCGTCCATGACACCGGGCATGGTAGGCGCCGACATCGCCAATATCGTCAACGAGGCGGCCCTCCTGGCCGCAAGGAAGGATAAGAGCGCCGTCGGCATGGAGGATTTCGAGGAAGCTATCGAGAGGGCCGTCGCCGGACTGGAAAAGAAGAGCCGCGTCATCACGCAGAAGGAGCGGGAGATCGTTTCTTACCATGAGAGCGGGCACGCCATCGTCGCAAGCGTCCTCCCCCACGCCGACCCGGTGCGGCGGGTCTCCATCATCCCCCGGGGGATCGCCGCCTTAGGCTACACGATCCAGTTGCCGACGGAAGACCGTTACCTGCTGACGAAGTCCGAGATCCTGGACCGAATCACGGTGATGCTCGGCGGGAGGGCGGCGGAGGAGATCGTCTTCGGCGAGATTTCCACTGGGGCCCGAAACGACCTGGAAAAAGCCACCGAGATGGCCCTCAGCATGGTCAAGGCCTACGGGATGAGTGAGAAGCTCGGCCCCCTTTCTTTCGACCGCGAGAGGCCGCTGTTCCTCGGCGTTCCGGGCACTGGCTCGAAGGATTACAGCGAGGAGACGGCAAGGGCGATCGACGAAGAGGTGAGGACGATAATCAAGGAGGCCTATGACAAAGCCCTCTCTATCTTGAGGGGACGAATCGATAAACTCAAGACGATCGCCTCGGTCCTCTTAGAAAAAGAGGTCATCGAGGGCGAAGAACTCAAGAAACTGCTTGTTTAGGACGTCTAAGGGTTTCTGCGGCAATATCCCAGCGATTCCGGGAAGGTGACCTTATGCTACCGGTATGGGTCATCTTCAAATGCCGTTTGGGCCCTTCTGCCGATCCGGGTCTTGTCGAAACAGAAGGCCTCCATTCCGGGGACGACCATCCTGACCGTGGGTATCCCCATGTCCGGCCGTGTCAGGTCGACGGCGATCACACGTTCCAATCCGCAGGCACGCAAACCCGCGACCACCTTCATAATGTCCTCATAGATGTCTGTGCTGTAGCCTACTTCGAGTTCATTGATGCCTTTCTGATCATAAGCGAAAAAGCGGGGGTCCTCTTCTTCCTCACAGTCGCGCATGTAGAGCGGCGGCGTGTCGCACACCCCCTCGATCCCGTATTTTTGCAGTAAAAGGACACGCGTGGTGGCGATCTCAAGAAGGGCGCGTACCGTGGCGACCCGGGGGTCCAGGTGAGCCCCGAAGCCGTCAACAGGCGCCATAGTCCGGTACTTAAGGTCTTGGGAAAAGGCAGCGACGACCGGCATCCCTACGTCCGTCGTCAGATCCTTGGCTACGACTTCGACACCCGCTCGCTCAAATTTTTCGAGGACGCCGACGATGAATTCGTTCGCCGGCCCATCCTCGATGAATATCGCGTCGTTGAAACGCCGCGTGTACTGGGCGATGCTCCAGGCATCCCTCTCGATGACCTCGGCAAGGCCGTGGATGACCGCTTCCTCCATGGTATTCCCCGCGGCGACGCCGTTGGTGTTGGTGTTGATCAATCGCGTCTGATCCTCATGAAACGGGTGGTAAACCGCGCAGGCAGGCACCAATACGTCCTCTTTTCGGGCTATATCGTACCCCCAGGCCCAGTAGATGTCCTTGTCCGGACGGTAGTCGTTGAACTGTGAAAGGATCATTTCCTCCGGGTCAAGGACATTGAACCTCGACCTCAGCTCCCGATAAGGACCCTTGACGAGCTTCTCCAGGTATTCCTGCCGAAACTCGGAACAGTATCGCTCGATCGCCTCCATCGTGATCGAGACCTGCGCCTGTATCGCAGAGACACCCTTGCCCGTATGACTGGTCAGCGATCCATCCGGCCTTCTCCTGTCGCAGGTGAAGACCTGGATGCCGATCCTGTCCACGTCTGTCGCGTTCCTGAACGACATCATACCGGTAGCCTCTTTGACCCTTTCCACGAACCGCAGGGTGTCTGCGGGCGTTTTAGAACGGTGCGTTTCGAGCATGTAAACCTTGGGACAACTCTTGAGCATTATTCCTGGCATCCTGCACCTCTCCCGAATGAGATTCACCGTGAATCTAATAAATCGAACGCAAAAAGAAAAGTGTTTTGTCAGCGGACCCCACCGATAACCTCCTCGATCACGCCGCCGCCCAGGACGACGTCCCCGTCATAGAGTACGACGGACTGTCCGGGGGTTATGGCCTCCTGCTTTTCTTCAAACATTACCCGTAACTTCCTTCCCTCGACCGACACCCGACAGGGCTCCTCTTTCTTTCTGTACCTGAGCTTACCGTAAGCAACGGCCGGCCATTCCTCCACCAAGGCGTTGATGTCCCCGGCAATGAGACCCCTCGCCAGAACATCCTCCTTTTCGCCCACGACGATACGGTTCCCGGCCGGGTCGATGGAGACCACGTAAAGGGGGCGCCCCGCGCTGACCCGCAACCCACTCCGCTGGCCTACCGTATAAAACACGATACCCCGGTGTTCGCCGACCTTCTTGCCCGCGAGGTCCGTGATCGGCCCCGGCCTTATCCCGTCTATGCGTTGCGAGATGAAGGCGCCGTAATTCTTCTGGGTAACGAAGCAGATATCCTGGCTTTCCTTCTTTTCCGCCAAGGGCAGTCCCGCACGCGCAGCGATTCGCCTCACCTCTTCCTTCGTGAAGGGCGCCAGTGGGAAGATGATCCTTCTCAGGGCGTCGCGCGGTATCGAGTAGAGGAAGTACGTCTGATCCTTCCTCCTGTCCCGGGGTCTTCTCAGAAGACAGCCTCCTCCGGCCCTGTCGATCCTTGCGTAATGCCCGGTTGCCAGGAAGTCGAAACCCATTGCAACCGCTTTCCCCAGCAGGCTCCCGAACTTCAAGTGTCGGTTGCAGTCGACACAGGGATTGGGCGTTCTGCCTCTCCTGTATTCTCTGACAAAGCGGCTGACTACCCGCTCTTCAAGCTCCCGAGCGTAATCTACGACATGATGAGCTACGCCGAGTCTCTCACAGACCCGACGGGCGTCTTCCAGGACATCGGGACCACAACAACGGGCACTCTCATCCCCGACACCTTTCAGTCTTAAGTTCATGGTCACGCCGGCGATGTCGTAGCCCTGTTCCTTAAGCAGGAAAGCGGCGACGGTAGAGTCTACGCCCCCGCTCATGGCGACGAGCACCTTCCTGTCGGCAGTATGTCTTTTCTCCTCGGTCATGTCTCCGACCCTCCGCCCTCGTGAATGATACCATACTCGTCAAATAAACCGGTTGACAAAAAAAGAATATGCCCTTAAGTATCCACGGAACAGCGTGCAGACAGCGAGGACGAAAGCGAGCGTCCGGGGAGGAAGGTCCGTGGGCCGAAATCATATCGAAAGAATGAAGGAAAAGGCGCTTCAAAGGCGGCCCGTTGCCTTCGACGAAGCCCTCGGGCTGTTCGACTCAGGGATGAAACAGCCCTTTCACTTGATGGCGGCCGCATCGGAAATCCGGGAACATTTTAAAGGCAAGGAGATCAGTCTCTGTGGCATCGTCAACGCAAAATCGGGGCGATGCCCGGAAAATTGTAAATTCTGTGCTCAATCCGCCCACTACAGTTCCGGTGCACCTGTCTATCCGTTGGTATCCACCGCGGAGATGGTCGAGAATGCGCGGCGTGCCGTGGAAAACGGCGTCCGCTTCTTCGGGATCGTAACGAGCGGCAAGAGCATCTCGGCAAAGAAGGAATGGGATACAATCCGGGAGGCGGTGAAGCTGATCGATGGCCTTGGGGTCAAGGTCTGCGCATCCCTGGGGACTATCGACCGGAAGAAGGCCGCCGAGCTGAAGGACGCAGGCCTTTTCCGCTACCATCACAACCTCGAGACCGCACGGAGTTTCTTCTCGAACATCTGCACGACCCACGATTATGAAGAGGATGTCGACGCCGTGCGCGTGGCGAAAGAAGCCGGTCTTTCCGTCTGCTGCGGTGGACTGATCGGCCTCGGTGAGAACATCGCTCACAGGGTCGAACTCGCCATTACACTGAGAGAGTTAGACGTAGACTCCGTCCCGGTCAACATCCTCAACCCGATTCCCGGGACTCCCCTAGCCGATGTACCCGCCCTCTCCCCCCTGGAAATTCTCGTTACCGTCGCCGCTTACCGGTTTCTTTTGCCGGAAAAGGACATTAAACTATGCGGCGGCAAAGAGAAGAACCTGCGGCAACTTCTGCCCCTTGGGATCGTCGCCGGTTGCAACTCATGGATGACGGGCAATTACCTGACGACGCTGGGAAGGGATGTCTATCAAGACCTGGAAATGATCAGAGACCTCGGCCTGAAGGTCGGGTAGTGGAGGTTCTTATGTACTTAGAAACCGCCAGACGCTGGGTCGCGGAATTGCAGGACTCAGGAAAATTGAGCGACCTCGATTCCGATGCTTTGGAGAAACTGGCTCAGGAGTATGCAAGAAGGCTTGAGGAGTTCTACCTCGAAGAGGTCGCCCGACAGATGGAAAAATGCGGAAAGGCCGTGGAGTTCGAGAGGATGCTCCTGTACGACGGCCAATACATGAACAAATACCTGAACCAGACGATCCCCGCCTATCCTGCCTTCCGCCTCGAGGTATTCAGCAAGGCCCGGAAGGTCATCCTGGGAGATTGAGCGCAAAGGCAGACTTCCGAGGAATGCCCCATCTTGACCCTGAAACGGCGGCCAGGGTTGCCTCGGAGCAAAGGGCAAGGCACTTTGGCCCGTCCGCCCTCTGACTTTTCCTGCGTCTAACAGCCACACACAGCCCAGGGGCGAAAGCACTTGCCGTCTGTCCTGTCTGCCTGAAAAATTAATGCAACCTTAACGGGTTTGTCATAATAGCGCAATTTTTCTCCCCCATACTCGCCGGCACAGGATGTTTCATATTCAACTCACCACCAAATATTTCATCAGGAGGAGGAGACATGAGGAGAAACAGGAAGAAAATTTTGAGCGGATTTTTGGTCGTCGGCCTCATCGCAGTACTCTGCACATCGGCCGCTGCCCTGGACGTGAAGGTCAAGGGCAAGGCGGAGATGGCAGGTTACTGGGAGAACAACAGGGCGATGGTAGAAGACGATGCGGTGGCCCAGAGGTACTTCACCACTTTCATCCAGCTTGATCCGGTGTTTCATGTTGCCGACGGCCTGAAACTTGTGACCAGGTTCGAGGGTCTGGAAAGGGTCGCAGGGCTGAAATCCATCGGCAGCGAGGGGCCATGGGGAAGGAACTCTCAGAATGAGCAGAACATTGCGATGAAACGTGGTTATATCTCGGCCAAGATTCTTGGCGGCGTCCTCGACGTGGGTTACATGGGCGCTGGCAGAACCGGCACCGACTTCATGGATTACGACGCCGACGTTTTTCGGATAAAGTATGTCTATACCACAGGGCCATGGAAAATCCAGGTCCTGACTGAAAAAGCGGGAGAGAACAGCCTGGGCCCCAACGGATACAGCGACGCCGACAGGGATAAATACCAGATCACCCCGTCGTACAAGTGGTCCGGCGGTGAGGTCGGCACCCAGTTTCAATGGTACCGGTATAACGATCAAGAACACGCGGCAAGTAATCCGTACAAGCAAAATTATTATCTCCTCTGCCCCTGGTTTAAGGCCACATATGGGCCTGTATACGTGGAGGGGGAAATAAACTATTACTTCGGCAAGGCTTACGATTATAACGACCCAGCGACAGTTGAAGACAGAGACTACGAAAGTTTCAACTATTACCTGATGGGAAAGTATACCTTCGGGCCGGCGTATGTAGGCGCCCAGATCGCCCGTGTGCAGGGTCAGGATTCTACTAAGACCGATAAATGGAACGTCCCGGGAGCACCCTCTTCTCAGGGCCATATGGTATACCAGCCCACCCTGGTCCTGTGGAATGATTGGACAAACCGCTGGACGAATCAGGGCTTGGGAAAAAACGGAGTAATCAGCAATAATAATGCCTACTGGGTCAACAATGCCCAGCTATACCAGATTATGGCGGGCTACAAACCCTTTGAGAAGCTGTCCTTTGATGTAACCTTCGCCATAGCAAAGGCGGACGAGACCCCATCCGGCTACATCGACGGCGATTACGGCAAGGAACTCGACCTTTACGCATCGTACAGGCTCTACGACAACCTCACTTATACAGTCGCCTTCGGCTACCTCTGGGCAGGCGACTACTGGAAGGGAACGAACGCGAACGCCCAAGTCGGAGACGACTGGCTTCTCATGCACAAACTGACACTGACCTTCTGAACGAGCGGCCCGTCTTTCCACCATACCCCCGGGGGGCAAGTCTCCTCGGGGGTTTTTTTACAGCCGAAACACCCCCTTGTAAAACGACCATTTTTGTGCGAAAAAATCTGCCCAGGACATGATTCAGGAGCGACGACATGTTCATCATAAACCGCAGCAACCGGAGGGCCGTGCTGGATTATCCCTGCACCTGGGTTTACAAAGTGATCGGCCTAAGCGAGGGAAAGCTTCGGGAGGTCGTGACGCAGACTATCCAGGACTACCCTTGTCGCGTCACGCTCTCCAACGTCAGCGCGACCGGCAAGTACCGATGCCTGAACGTCGAAGTCCTCGTCCCGAACGAGGCCGTCCGTATCGCCCTGTACGAGACCCTTAGGAGCCACCCTGCCGTCAGGATCGTCCTGTAACAACTTTTGTAAAAGGATCGATTCATGATTGCAGGGAAACGGAGGAGTACTTCCTATGCCAGGTGCGAATAGCCGGTATAGAAGACGGGAAGGGCAAGTAGCGGCAATATGTTTACTTGCTATCACCCTGCTGGTAGCAGCTTC